>JADLFO010000139.1 GCA_020845455.1 Caldilineaceae bacterium | reverse complement strand
GCAGCGGCCGCAGGTCGAGAAAGCCCACATGCCCCCCAGTTGGATGAACCTGAATCCGCAGATAAGGGCTGGGCGCAAGACCGTAAAAGTCGGCCACCGGGATCACCCCGTCATTGGCCGCCGTGATGATCGTCGTGTTGACGCGCAGATCGGCCAGGGCGCCGCCCAAGACCGCGTAGGCGGCAAAATAGGCATCCGCCGATGGATAGCCCGCATGGCGTGTGACCAGCCATTCGGTCATGGCGCGCAGGGATTGGATGCTGCGCAGCGGGTCAAACTGATAAAGATCGGGAAATAACTGCTGCTTGGTCAACAGCGAGTGCAGCCAGCGCCGCCGAAAATAATAGTGAAACACCGCCTGTGCATCGATCTGATCGGTCGAGCGCGCCGGGTTGATCGCCGGGCTGATCGCCACCACCTTGCGCAGGTTCGGGATGGGCCGCGCCGTATGCGCCACCGCCACGCGCAGGGCGAAATTGCCCCCCATTGAAGGCCCCACCAAATAGACCGGGGCGTCGCCGGCCAGTTCCGCCGCCTGCTGCACCGCGGTCACCGTCTCGTCGAGCAGCGTCCCCAGAAACAGACCCTGGTTGAGACCTTGCGGCACGACATGCCGCCGCGGCCCATGGTCGCGCAGGTTGAGCCGAAAGACGTCAAAGCCCTCCGTCACCCAGGCATCGGCCATCACTAGATTATGCACCGCATGGCTGCTTCCCTCCCACCCATGCAGCGAGATCACCAGGCCGCGGCTTGGCCCATCGGTGCGGCGTCGCGTGTAATAGCCTAACAACCGCACCGACGGGTCAAACCCCGTCTGGTCAGGGCCGGCATCCACTATCAGGGGCGCTTCCTGCTCCAGGAGCGCCAACACCTGGCGCGGACGATAGCGCGACAGCATCGTCTGGACGTGCGCATTGCGCACGGCGCGATGCGGCAGAAAGCGACCATTCGCCACCCCCAACTGCGGCGACCCTTGCGCCGGCCGAACGCTTGCCGATCTCTCCATCGCTCGTGTTTCCTCCTATTCCTGAATTGCATCGAACGCGGCACTAGGCTACAATCTTGCCGTTCAGAGTGATGCTCTCCAGCTCACCCTAGTGTACTACGATCCTCGCCGGCGCGCGCAGCCTGCACGATCGGTGGTTCCATATGATCTCCCGCGCCCCGATAGAACCTGCCGGCCCAGTCGATTCCGGCAGATGATCGATATATATCACAACCCTGGAGCAGGGCGCATAGCGAGGCCGTCATTCTTGGATACTATACCCATGGTTAATCGCAGAAACGGTGCCGACGCCGCCGATCCCTCAATGCATCCATCACCGCAGGAACAAGCCCTACCCGGTCCGTTTGCCGACCGCATCAACGCCGTGTGGGAACGCATCGAGCAGGCCAAGGCGCAGAACCTCTATTACTATCTGCAGCCGGTCGACGAACTAGAAGGCCCCTGGGTCGCGACCCACGACCAGCGCAAGCTCATGTTTGCCACCTACAGCTACCTTGGGCTGCTCGACCACCCGCGCATTGTCGCCGCCGCCAAACAGGCGCTCGACCGCTACGGCGCAGGCACGCACGGGGTGCGACTCTTGGGCGGCACGCTCGACCTGCATGCCCAACTGGAGGAACGCATCGCCCGCTACACCGAGCGCGCCGATGCCATTGCCTTCAGCAGCGGCTATGTCACCAACCTGGCGACCATCAGCACCCTCATCGGACGCGGCGACTGGGTGATCTCCGACCGCTGGAACCACGCCAGTATTGTAGACGGCTGCATCTTGGCGCAGGGCGTCTTCAAGCGCTTCCGCCACAACGACATGGCCGACCTGGAGCGTGTCCTGCGCAGCGCCCCGGCCGGCGCCAACAAACTGGTCGTCGCCGATGCCGTCTTCAGCATGGACGGCGACATCTTCAACCTTCCGGCGGCGGTCGAACTGTGCCGTGCTCATCACGCCTGGCTGATGGTCGACGAAGCCCACAGCATCGGCGTCCTGGGGGAGCACGGGCGCGGGATCGAAGAACACTATGATATGCCGGGCGTCATCGATCTAAAGATGGGCACGCTGAGCAAGACCATCCCCGGCATCGGCGGCTACATCGCCGGCGACGCTCGCCTGATCACCTTCTTGCGCCACACAGCGCGCGGCTTCATC
Source organism: Caldilineaceae bacterium (assembly GCA_020845455.1). GTDB lineage: Bacteria > Chloroflexota > Anaerolineae > Caldilineales > Caldilineaceae > QEUY01. Next base: position 45,117 of record JADLFO010000139.1, on the reverse strand, counting down.
TTCAGCGCCGCCCTCCCCCCAGCCGTCACCGCCGCCGCCATCGAGGCCTTTGACGTCATCGAAGAGGAAGGCGTCGAACGCAACCGTATCCTGCGCCGCAACGTGGACCACTTCATCCAGGGCCTTAAGGCAGCGGGCTTCAACACTGGGCTGACCTGCACGCCGATCGTGCCGATCATGGTCTATAACGAAGAACGCGCCCTGGCTATGACTAAATACTGCCAAGACCATGGCGTCTTTGTGCTGCCGGCCCTGCCGCCTGCCGTCCCCGAAGGCGCTGCGCGGCTGCGCGCCAATGTCACTGCCGCACACACCATCGCCGACATCGACTATGCACTCGACGTCTTCACCGCATCTGGGCGCGCCACAGGCCTGATCTAGTCCATGAAGCGGGTCGTTTCCGTCAGTCTAGGTAGCAGCCGCCGCAATGCCGTCAGCGAAACCACGATCCTAGACACACCGATCCGCCTCGAACGGGTCGGCGTCGACGGCGACCTTGCCGCCGCGCGCCGCCTCTTCCAAACGCTCGACGGGCAGGTAGACGCCTTTGGCGTGGGCGGCGCGGACCTGGCGCTCCACCTGGCCGGGCGCTCCTACCCGCTGCGCTCGGTCGCAGGGCTGGTGCATGGGCTGGCGACCCCCGCCGTCGACGGTGGCGGGCTGCGCCAGGTCGTGGAACGCGCCCTCCCCGCCCAACTGGATTCGCTCCTGCCCGAACCGGTGAGCCAACGCCGGGTCTTCATCTGCACTGCGGTGGCCCGCTATGACCTCGCCGCCGGCTTCGCCGACGCAGGCTACGCCGCGCTCTTTGGCGATCTCGGCGCCGGCCTTGGTCTGCCGATCCCTGTGCGCAGCCTGCCCACGCTGCGTCTCCTGGCGCGCCTTCTGCTGCCCATCATGAGCCGCCTCCCCTTCCACTGGCTCTACCCGACCGGCAGCGCCCAAGAGACCATCACCCCACGCTTCACCCCTTGGTACGCCTGGGCCGGCGTCATCGCCGACGATTTTCATTACATCAAACGCCACCTCCCCGACCGGTTGGACGGCAAAGTCGTCGTCACCAATACCACCACCCCGGCAGATATTGCACTCCTGCGCGATCGTGGTGTACGCTATCTCTGCACCACCACACCCCGCCTGGACGGTCGCAGCTTCGGGACCAACGTGATCGAGGCCGCCTTTACCGCCATCGCGGGCCAAGGGCGTGCCCTAAGCGCCGGCGAACTCGCGCCGATGGTCGCCGCCGCCAACCTGCGGCCCGATGTAACCATACTCAACGCATGATGCCGGCAGGCCCGGCCCCTGCGTCCCAAGACTGCCCATGAGCCTGACCATCATCCGGCACGCCGACTATCTCGTCACTATGGACGCCCAGCGCCGCGAACTGCGCGACGCCGCGGTCGTGGTGGAGGATCGCGCCGTCGCTTGGGTGGGCGCAACCCGCGACCTACCGGCGCACTACACCGCCCACCCCCACCAGACGATCGGCGCGGCCGGGCGTATCATCCTGCCCGGCCTTGTCAACACCCACCACCACTTCTATCAGACGCTCACGCGTGTAATCCCCCAGGCGCAAAACGCCGTGCTCTTCGGCTGGCTCAAGACACTCTACCCGATCTGGGCCGAGCTAACACCCGCCGACGTGCGCGTTAGCACACAGTTGGCATTGACCGAACTGCTGCTCAGCGGCTGCACCACCAGCAGCGACCATCACTATCTCTGGCCCAATGGGTCGCGCCTCGACGACCAGTTCGAAGCAGCAGAGCAGATCGGCGTGCGCTTTCACGGCGCGCGCGGCAGCATGAGCCTGGGCGAAAGCCAGGGCGGCCTACCGCCGGATCGCGTGACCGAAGACGAAGAGAGCATCCTGCGCGACTGCCGCCGTGTGGTCGAGACCTATCACGACCCCGCACGCTTTGCCACGCGCCGCGTGGTCATCGCGCCCTGCAGCCCCTTCAGCGTCACCCCCAACCTCATGCGCGAGAGCGCCGCCTTGGCGCGCAGTTTCGGCGCGGCAGGCGTCCGGCTGCACACCCACCTGGCAGAAACGCTCGACGAGGAGCGCTTCTGCCTGCGCGAGTTTGGGGCGCGGCCCGCCGCCTATGCCGCCGATCTGGACTGGATGGGGCCGGACGTGTGGCACGCTCACTGCGTGCATATCAACCCGGCGGAGGTCGGCCACTTTGCCCAGACCCGCACGGGCGTGGCCCACTGCCCCACCAGCAACATGCGGCTCGCCAGCGGCATCGCCCCTGTGCGTGCCATGCTCGACAGCGGCGTTTGCGTCGGGCTGGGCGTGGACGGCAGCGCCAGCAATGACAGCAGCCACCTGCTGGCCGAAGCGCGCCAGGCCATGCTCCTGCAGCGCGTCTTGGGCGACCCTGCCGCCATGACCGCGCGCCAAGCCATCGAACTAGCCACCTTGGGCGGGGCCGCGGTGTTGGGCCGCGACGACATCGGCGCGCTGGCGCCGGGCATGGCCGCCGACCTGATCGCCTATGACCTGTCCGCCCCTACCTATGCCGGGGCCGCGGTTCATGACCCGTTGGCCGCGCTCATCTTTTGCCAGCCACAGCCTGTAGATTTTGCCATGGTCAATGGTCGCGTCTTGGTGCAGGAAGGCCGCCCCACCCTGTTTGACCTGCCTGCACTGGTCGAAGCCCACAACGCTGCGGCCCGCAACCTCCTGGCGCGCGCCGGGTTAGCCTAGTCTTATGCCCACCAACACCCCTGCCAACACCTTTGAAGTCATTCTCAGCCACGAACACACCGACTTCGACGCCCTGGCTTCGATGCTGGCCGCATCGCTGCTCTATCCCGAGGCGCGCCCCGTCTTGCCGCGCCAACTCAACCGCAACGTACGCAGCTTCCTGACCCTCTACCGTAGCCGCTTCCCCTTCATCACAGACCGCGAAGTGCCGCGCGGCCGCGTCTCACGCGCTATCCTCGTGGATGCTCGCGCCGCCAACTGGGTCAGGGGCATGGACAGCGCCACCGAACTCACCATCATCGACCACCACAGCCTCGACCAGGAATTGCCCGACGTCCAGCGCATCTGGTCCGAGCCGGTCGGGGCCAACACCACCCTGCTCGTCGAACGGATCATCGAAGCGGGCATCATGATTTCGCCGCTGCAGGCAACCCTGCTGGCCCTGGGCATCCACGAGGACACCGGCAGCCTCACCTACCCGTCGACCACCCACCGCGATGCGCGCTGTCTGGCCTGGCTGCTGGAGCCGGAACACAAGGTCAACCTAGAGGTCGTCAACCACTTTCTCAACCATCCGCTCAGCCAGGCGCAGCGCCAACTGCTGCAGCGGCTGATCGACGACAGCGAGTTTGTCGAGGTCGCCGGCCACACGGTCGTGATCGCCCTGGCCGATGCACCCGGCTTTAGCGAGGAACTAAGCGCGCTCGCCACTCGGCTGCGCGATTTTCACGAGACTGATGCCATCTTTATCGTGATCGACCTGGGCGACATGATCCAAGTCGTGGCGCGCAGCACTACCGACGAAATCGACGTGGGCAAGATCGCAGCGGCCTTGGGCGGGGGCGGCCACACCCGCGCCGCCGCCGCGCCCGTCCGCGACGACGGTCACGGCATATCCGCCGTGCGCGACCGCATCATCGCCCTCCTGCACGAACACGCCCGCGGCGCTACCACCGTCCAGCACATCATGAGCACAGGCCGGCCCCAACTGCTCACGCCGGAGATGACCGTCGATGAAGCCGTCCAACTCATGCGGCGCTACGGCCATGAGGGTTTCCCCGTGCTGCGCACGCGGCCCGACGGCAGCGAGGAGCTTCTGGGGGTGCTCACCCGCCGCGAGGCCGACCGCGCCGTCGACCATGAGTTGGGTCGCCAGCCTGTCACCAAATTCATGCGTGCCGGCAGCGTCACCATCCGCCCCGATGCCACCATCAACGAACTGCGCCGCCGCATGATCGACAGCAACTGGGGCCAAATCCCGGTCGTGGACGAGCAGGGCCGCATCATCGGCATCGTGACGCGTACCGACCTGATCAAACTCTGGGACGAAGACAACCTGCCCCACCGTCACGCCGGCGAGATCGCCCAGCGGCTGCGCATCTCGCTGCCGCCGCTCCACCATGCGTTGCTGCGCCTCGTCGGCCAAGAAGTGGCGCGCCTCGACTTCACCGTTTACGCCGTGGGCGGCTTTGTGCGCGATCTGCTGCTCAACGGCGGCGACTTCACCGTCGCCGCGCTCGACATGGACATCGTGATCGAAGGCAACGCCATCGCCTTTGCCCACCACATGCAAACGCTCTACGGCGGCCGCGTCGTGCCCCACAAACGCTTCAATACCGCCAAGTGGATCCTCGACGACCCCGACCATCCGCTGCGCACTGCGCAACTGCTCGCCGACCTCCAAGTTGCCCCAGGCAGCACTAAACTGCCTGCCCATCTTGATTTTGTCACAGCGCGCACCGAGTTCTACACCGCACCGACCGTGCTCCCCACCGTCGAAGACAGCAACATCAAACTCGACCTGCATCGCCGCGACTTCACCATCAACACGCTTGCCCTCTGCCTTAACCCCGACCGCTGGGGCGAACTGCTCGACTTCTACGGCGGGCTGAACGATCTGCACGGTGGCGTTATCCGCGTCCTGCACAGCCTCAGCTTTGTCGACGACCCTACCCGCATCCTGCGCGCCGTTCGCTATGAACAGCGCTTCAACTTTCACATCGAACCGCGCACCCTGGAACTGCTGCTCGACGCCGTGGAACTGCTGGACAGGGTCACCCCGACGCGCATCCGGCACGAACTGGAGCGCATCCTGCAAGAAGACCGGCCCGAAAAAGCCTTGGGCCGGCTCTACGAGCTAGGCATCCTCTCCCGTCTCCATCCGAACCTCAAGGTCGATGATTGGGTGCGCCGGCGTTTTGCCGACCTGCGCGCCTGGCGGGCGGCAGGCCGCGGCCTCGCAGCCCTGCACGAAGAACCGATCGAACGGCTCTACTGGGGCCTGCTGGTCTTCCGGCTTCCATCCACAGCCAACGACAGCCTGACCAACCGCCTGGGTTTGCGCGGCGAAACGCAGCGGCTTATCCGAGGGCTGGCCCGGCTCTATCAGCGTTTGGGCGACCTCGACCGGCCCGACTTACCCCCCAGCGCGGTCGTGGAACTCCTCGACGACATCGACCCCGCGGCTCTGGCCCTGGCCTACATCGCCTGCGGCGACCGGCCCGCCGTCGTGGCCCATCTGTCCCACTATCACCGTGAGTGGCGTCACATCCACGCCGAATTGACCGGACACGATCTCGCAGCCCTGGGCATCCCGCGCGGCCCGCTCTATGGACGCATCCTGCACGCCCTGCGCGCCGCCCGGCTCGACGGCACGATCACAACCCGCGCCGAGGAGGAATCCCTGGCCCGCAGCCTGGCCGCTCGCCTCGACGCATAGACGGCCCATGTCCACCAGGCGATCTGAGGTTTGGTTCTACTTTGGCCGTTTGCTAAAATAGCCGTGGACGATCTGTCGCCATGCTGCCGTCTATGAGAAAAGGCACGCCGCGACAGACCCATCGCGGCGCACGGGCAGCGGTGGAATCGGGAGGCGCGCGGAGGCCTATGAGTCTTGAATTCTGGCGCAATCTGGCTGTCGTCTGGCTGGCGCTGCTCTGCTTCGTCGGCCTGTTGCTCCCCTTGGCCGCGACGCTCTTTGCCGTCAAAGGGATGCATATTGCCGTGGACAAAACGCCAGGTTTGCTGCGCCAAGTTCAGAACGGCGCCCGCCAAGGGCGGCTTAAGGTGGACAGCGCCAGTCGCGCAGCCGCCGAACAAGTGATCCAAGCGCGCAGCAAGCTCGCCCGCATCGAGACACGCCTGGCCCGCCTTGCCGGCAAGCGCTCTTAATCAATAACCAGGAAAAGGTCTGACCCATGAAAGATCGAACTCGCGCACTGATTACCGGCGTGGCGGCGGGCGCTCTCCTCGGCGCGGCGCTCGCTTGGGTCGCCACCGACGGCTACGACGAGGCCTCGTCCAGCGAAAACCCAATCAAGGCGCTTGGGCCGGGCGACTATCTCGCCCTCGTCATCGGCATCATGACGCTTGCCCGCCAGTTTGGCGCGATGCTCAAACGCACTACCTAACGCCACTTAACGCTACCCAACGCTAAGGACGGCCAAGTAACGGGCATTGTTGCACGGGCGTCGCCACACACGCCCCACGAGCCACAGGAGAATATCGTGTCGCAAGAGCTAGGTTCGGAACAGCGGCCGCTACGCGTCGCCATCATCGGGGCCGGCCCCTCAGGCTTCTACGCTGCTGGTTCCCTATTGCAACAAGACCGCATCCATGTCTTGGTCGACATGTATGACCGGCTGCCTACCCCGTTTGGCCTCGTTCGCTACGGCGTCGCGCCCGACCACCAAAAGATCAAATCGGTGACCAAAGTCTATGACCGCACCGCCTCGGACCCGCGCTTCCGCTTCTTCGGCAATATCGATTTTGGCACTGATCTGACCCACGCCGATCTGCGCCAGTATTACGACCAGATCATCTATGCCGTGGGCGCTCAATCCGACCGCAAACTGAACATTCCCGGCGAAGATCTGCAGGGCAGCCTGTCCGCCACCGAGTTTGTCGCCTGGTACAATGGGCATCCCGATTTTGTCGATCTGGAAGTCAACCTAGACTGCACTACGGCCATTGTCGTCGGCGTGGGCAACGTGGCGATGGATGTAGCGCGCATTCTCGCCAAGACGATTGACGAACTGCGCAGCACCGACATCGCCGACCACGCCCTGCAAGTACTTGCCGACAGCAAAGTGACCGATATCTATGTGCTTTCGCGTCGCGGCCCGGCGCAGGTCAAATTCACCCCTGCCGAAATTAAAGAGTTTGGCGAGTTGGCCGCGGCCGACCCGGTGATCGACCCCGCCGAACTGGCGCTAGACCCGCTCAGCGCCGAGGAGATCGCCGGAGACAGCGCCGCCCAGAAAAACCTCGCCATCCTCCAAGAGTTTGCCGCTCAAGCGCCGACCGGCAAGCCGCGCCGCGTACACTTTGAATTTCTCGCTTCCCCCGTCGAGTTGATCGGCGACGCCGATGGCCGGGTTCAGGCCGTGCGCGTCGAGCGCAACGAACTGCGCCCCGACAGCGGCGGCTATCTCAACGCCCATGGCACGGGCGAATATTACACGCTCCCGGCCTGCCTTGTGCTGCGCTCCGTCGGCTACAAAGGCATCGCCCTAGAGGATGTCCCCTACGACACCCGCACCGGCACGATCCCCAACGTCGATGGGCGCATCGTCGACCCCGCAACCGGCCGGCCAATCCCCGGAGAATATGTGGTCGGCTGGGCCAAGCGCGGGCCAAGCGGCATCATCGGCACCAACAAGCCCGACGCCGCCGGCACCGTCGAACGTGCCTTGGCGGACGTTCCCTCGCTCACGCCTGCTCCAGAGCCGGACCCCGCCGCCATCGAAGGGTTACTGGAGGAACGCAGGCTGACCTTTGTCACGATTGAAGGCTGGCGCGTCCTCGATCAGTTGGAGATGGCCAACGGCGTCTCGTCGGGTAAGCCCCGCGTCAAGTTCACCCGCATCCAGGACATGCTGGATGCACTGCACGCTGCGGTCAAAGTCAAGTTGTCCAGCTAAATCGACCCCCCTGCCCGCGCGGACCATCTGCGCGGGCAGGGGACATAGGAGGCATCCTCCAACGCCAGAGCCTGGCGCGCTAGGCCGATTCCTCCGCCTGCAGCGCGCGCACCCGTTCGGCCACCTCCGCCAACACAGGATAGGGCTGCGCGCCCGACACCAGATACTTTTCCGCAAAGACCATTGCCGGCACGGCGTTGATCCCAACCTCGCGCGCCAAGTCGATATCGGCCTGCACCGCCGCGTCGAGCGCGGGGTCGTCCAGCGCAGCGCGGAAGCGCTCGCGCGCCAAGCCGACGCTCGCCGCAAGCTCGACCAGCCGCTCTCGATCGCTGATATCCTGTCCTTCCACCCAATAGGCATGGAACACGGCGGCATGGTATGCCTTGCCCACCCCCGCGCTCTCGGCTTGCTTGGCCCCGCGCAGCGCGGCGCGGCTGTCGATCCCAAACGGGCCTTGCTTCAGCTCCACCCCATACTGTTCACGCGCGATCGCTTCAAGCCGCGGACGCCCCTGGGCAATGCGCTCCCGATACTCCGGCGACATCGGCGGCGAACCCGCCGGGCGCAGTTCAAAGGATCGCCACTGCACGACCACCCCATGGCTGTCTTCGAGCTTCTCCAAACTGGAGGCCGCGAGAAAACACCACGGTCAGACATAATCGGACCAGACGTCGATCCGTATACGCTCCTCAGTCAAAACACTCTCCTCACTTCGTTGCTCATCTGTAGGCTGCCGAAACGAAACCAGCGTCCCTAGTGTAGCGGCGACCCGCGCCGGGGTCAAAGCCTGGCCTCGCTTGCGCGCCCGCGGCGCATATAAAAAGGCGGCGAGATCAACATGATCTCGCCGCCATCCAGCAGACTACTTCTGGCTACTCATTGATAAACCAGGAGGCCGGTACATGCGGATACCACTCACCCGAAATCGACTGGGTGGGCACATTGCGCACGCGGTTCTTGACCACGGCAAGCTGGCCGAAGCGCGGGTCATCCACCACGATCCCAATCGACCAGATGTTGTCCATGTGGATCTGGAAGACCTCCTGCATCAACTCGTTGCGCACGGCTTCATCCGGCTCGCCCAGAATCTGCTCGCGGATCTCGCGCAGCCGCTTGACATCGTCCGGCGGCTCAACCCCCTGCTCACCGTCCGTATCCAGCCACAGCGCCCAATCCGGCGCCCACTGCCAGCCGCTCAACGCAAAGGTATTGGAATTCAGCGTAGGGTGAACGGGGCCGCCGCCAAAGTGCGCGCCGCGCGCCGACAGATCATGCTCGCCCGCCTGGTGACGCGAGGCCCACAGTTCACCCGCTTCCGGGGTCACCGTGGCGCGGATGCCGATCGCCTCCCAATAGCCCTTCACCAGCTCCATCACCTGCGCTGTCTCCGCCGGCCAAGCCGTCGTCGCCGAGATCACCAGCAGCAGTTCCTCGCCGTTAGGGCCGGTGCGGAAGCCGTTGGCATCCTTCTGCGTCAGCCCCATCTCGTCCAGCAGCGCATTAGCGGCGTCTGGGTCAAACTGCGCCCACGACTGGAACAACTCCGACTCACCGTGATACGGTTCACCGCGCGCCGGTGCGACCTGCGAAGCAAACACGCCGCCCTTGTAGATCAGCTTGATGATCTCCTCACGGTTGATCGCCATCGACAGGGCATGACGGAAGCGCACGTCGTTATACAACTCGCGCTTCATCTCATCCTGGGTCGTGAAGTTAAACATGATGTTGGCGAAGGAGTTCGGCATCCAGTTAGCATAGGCGAAGCGATAGTCGCCGCTCCCCTTGCTCTCGGTCAGAATCGGCAGGTTGGCCGGCCCGCCCAACGAAGAGATACGCACAAAATCAAAGTCGCCGGCAATCGTCTTGAGCAGCGTCGCCTCGGGGTCCGCCACACGGATCGTGCGCAGTTCGTCGACGTAGGGCAGTTGGTTCCCCGCCGTGTCCACCTTCCAATAGTAGGGGTTGCGCCGATAGGTTTGAATCTGCTCCGGCGGCCAGCCGGTGGAGATCCAGGGCGAAAGCGTGGGTTTGTCGGGGTTGTCAAAACTGGCCATCTGCTCCCAGAAATCGACCCAGTTGTCGAACCCGCCCTCTTTCATCTGGGCTTCGATCTCGGCCATGTCGCCATAGTTGGGATGGAACTGCTTCAGATAATGCTCCGGCATGCTCACCAACTCGGTGCGCGGGAAGCCCCAACTGCCCAGATAGGTGGTGAACAGCGCATAGGGTTCGGCAAAGGCAAACTGAATGGTGTAGTCGTCCACCTTCGTGAACTCGGCCAACTGATCGCCGCGCGTCAAGAGCGTGGGCTTGGAGGGGCGCAGTTCGTCGTTGAGGATCACCGCTTCCCACCAGAAGAGAATGTCGTCGGCGGTAAACGGCTCGCCGTCGCTCCACTTCACACCCTCGCGCAGGTGCAGCGTCAGCGCCGTATAGTCCTCCGACCATTCCCACGAGGTCGCCAGGCTGGGGACAATTTCTCCCTGGGGATTGTGTACGGTGAGCGATTCGTAGTTAAAGTACTGGGCATCCGACGAGCGCAGAGTGTTCTGGCCGGTGATGTTCATGCGCAACTCGCCGCCATACTTGCCGATCGTTTCCTCCGGCTGGACCACCACCGGCTCTGCCGGCAGCCGCTCTTCCACCGGCGGCAGGTCGCCTGCGGCTACCAGTTCGGCCAGCGCAGGCGATTCCTGATAGGCTTCGATACTCTTGCCGGTGGCCTCCGTATACGCCGCCGGTGAATTGTAGACCACCTGCTGCACCTCGCGCTCACCTGCATCGGCGGGCGCATCGGTGAGCAGGACGCCTTCCGCGCCTGCCGCGGCTGGGGCTTCGGCTGCGGCTCCGCCGGCCGGGGCCTCCGCCGCAGGCGCTTCGGCAGCCGGCGACTCAGCAGCCGGCGGTGCGCCACAGGCCGCTAAGAGCACGATCGCGGCCAGCAGCAGGGATAGGGTATAGACGATACGCTGCGTACGTTTCACGTTTGATCTCCTCCGTAATCCGGAATGTGTGGACCCGCCTCAGTGTGTAGACTCACCTGCTAACAATACTGGGTTGCCACGCTCTGCGGTGGCCGTCCGCCATGCTTGGCGTTCTCCCTCCTCTCGATGGCTCAACCTCCTTGCAGTTCATACAGGGACAGCATTTCATGCAACAGCCGTATGCGCCCGCGCCACGCCCGCGGCCTTGCTCACCCCTTGCAGCGCCAGTTCCTTGGCGAAGTGACAGCGCGCAAAGTGCGGACTCTGGTCCGCGCCGGTAACATCCACCCAGGGCGGCACTTCCGTGCGACAGACCGGCTGGGCGTAGGGGCAGCGGGGATGAAATGGACAGCCCGGCGGGACATTCGCCGGGTCGGCGACCTCCCCCTCCAGCAAGATACGCTCGCGCCGCCGCCCCTTATCGTCCACATCGATCACCGGCACCGCCGAGAGCAGCGCCTCGGTATAAGGGTGCTGCGGGCGGGCGAAGATCGCTTCGGTCTTGCCCAGTTCCACGATCTGCCCGACATACATCACCGCCACACGGTCGCAGAGATATTCCACCACCGCCAGGTTGTGCGTAATGAACAGATAGGTCAGTTGCAGTTCGGCTTGCAGTTCCTTGAGCAAACTCAGGATCTGCGCCTGCACCGAGACATCGAGCGCCGAAACCGGTTCGTCGGCCACGACCAAATTCGGTTTGAGCGCCAAGGCGCGCGCCACCGCAATGCGCTGGCGCTGCCCCCCGCTGAACGCATGAGGATAGCGGCCCATATAGCTGGGGTCCAAGCGCACGCTGCGCAGCAAATCCGCGACCCGGCTCTCCAGTTCACGGCTGTTCGACACCAACTTGCGCGTGATAAATGGCTCGCCGATGATCTCCTTGACCGTCATGCGCGGGTTGAGCGACGAATAGGGGTCTTGAAAGATCATCCCCATATAACGTTGGATCGAGCGCAGCTCGCTCGCGTCCAGCGCCATCATGTCCACGGCAGGGCCGCCCTCATCCTTGCGGAAGAGGATCCGGCCGCCGGTCGGTTCGATAGCGCGCAGCGCACAGCGCCCGGTCGTCGTCTTGCCACAGCCGCTCTCCCCCACCAACGCCAGCGTCTCGCCGCGGCGCAGGCTGAAGCTCACGCCGTCCACCGCCTTCACCTGGCCCACCGTACGCTGCAAGAAACCGCGCGTGATGGGGTAATACTTGCGCAGGTTATTGACCTCCAGAACCGGCTCGTCCATGCCTCTATCATCTGCCGCAGGGTTGTGATCAGCCATACTCAATTTCCTAGACATCCGCTAGACATATAGATGGCAGCGCACGCGATGACCCGGCCCGACCTCCACCTGCGGCGGATAGGTCACATCGCACACGCCGGGAATAAAGTCCGGGCAGCGTGGGTGGAAATGGCAGCCTTGTGGGCGGTCATAGGGGCCGGGCACCGACCCCGCGATCGCCTCGATCTCCTGGCTGCTGCCTTCGCCCAACTCCGGCACCGACTTGAGCAGGCCGACGGTATAGGGGTGCTTGGGGTTGCGAAAAAGCTCTTTGGCCGGAGCGCTCTCCACATCCTTACCCAGATACATGATCATGACGCGGTCGCACAGTTCAGAGATCACCGCCAGGTCATGCGTGATCACCATCAGCGACATCCCCATCTCACGCTGCAAATCCTTGATCAACTCCAACACCTGCGCTTGGATCGTCACGTCGACCGCCGTCGTCGGCTCATCGGCGATCAACAGGCTCGGATGGCAAGCCAAGGCCATAGCGATCATGGCGCGCTGGCGCATCCCACCGCTGAGCGCAAAGGGGTAGGCGTCGATCGTCACCTCCGGCTTGGGCATGCCCACCCGGCGCAAAATCTCGATCGCCCGCGCCCTGGCCTCCGCCGCATCGACCTCTTGATGCAGCCGGATCACCTCGACGATCTGGTTGCCGATGGTATAGACCATGCTAAAGGCCGACATTGGTTCCTGAAAGACCATCGAAATCTGCTTGCCGCGGATCTCGCGGATTGCCGCGCCCTTCCAATCCAACTTCGCCAGGTCGGTGGTCTTGCCGTCCTCATGCAGCAGAATCTCCCCGTCCACAATGCGGCCATGTTCGGGGACGATGCGCAGAATCGATTGGGCAGTCACGCTCTTGCCACAGCCGCTCTCGCCAGCAATGCCCAGCGCCTCGCCGCGCCGGATGTCAAAGCTCACCCCGTCCACCGCCTTCAGCACGCCCTCGCGCGAAAAGAAATAGGTGGAAAGATTGTTGACATCCAACAAAACAGGATTTTCGCTCATCAGCCTTTTCTGTGATTGGTTCGCCTCGATTGTCGGCAGCATCTCAGCCCCTGTCGCCTAGACGGTAGAATACGGGTCGGCGGCATCGCGCAGGCCGTCGCCGACAAAGTTGAAACAGAGGATCGCCACCACCACAAAGATACCGGGGATCAACAGCCACGGCGCATTGGCCAGCACGCGGATATGCTGGCCGTCCTTCAGCAGCACCCCCCAACTGATCGCCGGGGCCTGCAACCCCAACCCGATAAAGCTGAGTGATGTCTCCCCTAAGATCATCCCCGGCACGCTCAATGTCAGCGAGGCGATGATATGGCTGGTGAACGAGGGCAGCAAGTGCTTGAAGATCACGCGGCGCTCGTTCGACCCATTGAGCTTCGCCGCCATCACATATTCCTCTTCGCGCAGCGACATAAACTTACCGCGCACCACGCGCGCCAGCCCGGTCCACCCCACCAGCGACAGGATCACGACGATGCCAAAATAGACCTGGACCACCGTCCAGGTTGGCGGCAGCGCCACACTCAGCGCCATCCACAACGGCAGCGTCGGCACCGAGCGGATAAACTCGATGATGCGCTGGATCATCACATCGGTCGTGCCCCCGTAATAGCCGGAGATACCGCCCACCACCACCCCGATCACAAAGCTGATGGCGATGCCCAACAACCCCACCGAGAGCGAGATCCGCCCGCCATAGATGATGCGCGACAACAGATCGCGCCCCATGGTGTCGGTGCCAAACAGAAAGACCGTTCCCTCCGCCCCCTCCTGCACGCCAAACAGATGGCGGTTGCCCTCAAACAGCCCCCACATCTTATAGGGGTCGCCCTTGACAAAGAAATGGATCGGGAACTTTTGCGTCGGGTCGACTTTGTAGGTCGTGGCAAAGGTGTTGGGGTCCAGCTCCGCCGTATAACCATAGACAAACGGGCGCAGTTGAAACCGGCCGTCGTGGACAAACCGGATGCGCTGCGGCGGCGCCAGGGTCCTATCGACGTCATACCGCGCCGGGTCATAGGGCGCGATAAACTCGGCAAAGACGACGGTCAGATAGAGCAGCGCCAAGATCACCAGCGAAAGCACCGCAACCTGATGGCTCATAAAACGCCAGCGAAACAACTGGCCCGGCGTCGCCAAGGCCATCTTGTCTTCAGCGGCGCGCACCGTATCCATAGGCCGGATCACGTTGTCGGCAACTGCCATGCAAGTCTCCCCTTCTAGACCGCGCCGCGGATCCGCGGATCCAGCCACGCCAAAATTACATCCGAAAGCAGCGTGCCGATCACCGTCAACACGCTTAAGATCAGCACAATACTCCCGGCCAAAAACATATCCTGGCTGAGCAGCGCCCCCACAAACAGCGGGGCGATGGTGGGCAGCCCCAACACCAGCGACGCCAGCAGTTCACCGTTGACCAGCGCCGGCAGCGCCCAACCAATCGTGCTCGCCACAGGGTTCATGGCGATGCGGAAGGGGTACTTGTAGAGTACCTTTGTCTCGGATAGCCCCTTGGAGCGCGCCACCATCACATAGGGCTTGCTGAGTTCGTCGAGCAGGTTGGCGCGCACCACGCGGATCAGCCCCGCCGTGCCGGAGATGCCCACGATCAGCGCGGGCAGCCAGATATGCTGCAGCAGGTCGAGGAACTTGGCGAAGCTCCAGGGGGCCATCTGATACTGCTCCGAAAACAGCCCCACCGCGACCTTACCCGTCCCCTTGAAATAGAGCCAAAGAATGATCAACGCCAACAAAAAGTTGGGCACCGCCAGCCCGATAAACCCAATAAAGGTAAAGACATAATCCCCCCACGAATATTTGTGGGTCGCCGAGTACAGCCCGATCGGGATCGCCAGCGCATAAGAAAAGAGGAACGACGCCAGCGAAATCGACAGGCTCCAGGGCAAGCGGCTGCCGATCAACTTAGATACGGGCTGGTTCCACTCCAACGACCGGCCTAGATCGCCGCGCACCACGCCGCTCATCCAACGCACATAGCGCACATACCAGGGCGCATCCAGCCCATAGCGCTCGCGCAGCGTTGCGATCTCCGCCGGGTCCACATGCTGCTGCGACGAGATCAGGTTGTCGACATAGGCGTCGAGATAATCGCCCGGCGGCGCTTCGATGATGGCAAACGAGATCAGCGTCACCACCATCAGCGTGGGGATCATCAGCAGGATGCGGCGTGCGATAAATAACAACATGCAAACGTCTCCTACACAGGGCTACGCCAGAGCCAGATCGGCCAGATAGATCGCCGAGGGGGCCAAGCTCGAACCGCTCCCCTCATGGCTCGAATAGTAGGAAAGCAGTCCCCTCTCCGGGTTGCGCTCGACAAAGCCCGGATAGGACGTATCGCCGCCGCTGGGAAGTTCGGCGATCTCCTGCAGCTCGCCGTCGATCAACCAGTAGAGCGCCGTCGTCGGCTTGGCCGTGCCGACCATCTTGCGCCCGCCCACCAAGGTGCGGTCACCCCAGCGCGCCAGCATTGGCCCCCCGATATAGCGCGACAGATCTTTGCGCGTCCACTCCGTATAGGGCGGGCGGGCACGGCACAGTTGGGCAGGCCGGCGCCCGCCGCTGCGCGCCACAGCCAGCGCGCCCCCGTCCGGCTCAAACAAGAACGCCGTCTCATCGCCGTTCAACGGCTGGATTAACCCC
The DNA here is from genome assembly GCA_020845455.1 of Caldilineaceae bacterium. GTDB lineage: Bacteria > Chloroflexota > Anaerolineae > Caldilineales > Caldilineaceae > QEUY01. The sequence goes on along the minus strand of JADLFO010000139.1, from coordinate 29,545 downwards.
AATGGCGTCCAGGAAAACCCATCGCGGCTCTGCAACAGCCACGATTCCATCAGCCGGTCCTCCTCAGCACGGTCTGTCACCTTGGCCGCATCTTTGACACAGCGACCGTTGAGATAGCCCGTGCCGTCATACGACTTGGCGCGCCAGATATAATAGCCATGCGTCCCGTCCAGCGCACGCGGGCCGTGCCACTCGCTGCCGTCATCGCTCCAGGCACAAAAGCCCAACTGCTCGCTCATGTCCGTGTTGTGCGAATCCGCCGGATCGACCAGCCAGGTGCCCGAATAGACAAACAGCCTGCCGTTTAGGATCATAAAATGCGGGTCGCGCACATCGCGCTCAGGCACGCTGAACGTATGGACCTGCTCCCAAGTGTTGCCGTCCGCGCTGCGCATCACAATGATGCGCGACGATCTAAAGAGCATATGTCCCTCTGGGCAGTTGCGAAAGGTCAGATAGAACTTCCCCTCAAACTGGCAGAGATCCGTAAACGCGTTGTGGTTGCCGTCGTTGAATACCTGTCGCACCGACTGAATCTTGAGTTCGAGCGCCATGTCCGTCTCCCTATACGGTAGGTCGTACCTCAGATGAAGCGTGGTCAGTGTGGGGCTGCGAGATCACCCGCCCGCAGCCTGGGGTGCATCGGGGGCTAATGCGCTTGCCGGTTCCAAATTGCCGGCCTCACCGCCGCATAACCGAGTCCGCGCAATAGGATCGTGATTCGGAAGTAATATAGCCGGCACTATGCGCCCGACCCCGCGATCTCCTTGGGCCAGGGCAAAAAATGCAGGCGCAGCGCCTGGCGCGCGGCTTCCACATCGCGTGTCCGCAAGGCGGCCACGATCATGCGGTGGCGCACATCCAATCGCTCCAGCCTGGGCCGGTTAAGCAGCGCTTCCGGACGGTGCAAACGCATCCGGTCAAAATACTGGTCGATGATCGAGGCCAGTTGGATAATCGCCGGGTTGGCGCAGGCGCAGATGAGGGTATTGTGAAACTCCCAATCCTCCTCCAAAAAGGCCGTGCCCGTCGCGACATGGACGGCGATCTGGTCCACCAGACGGTCCAGCCGATCCAAATCTTGTTCGGTCAGGCCGGGCACAACCCACTCAATCGCGCCCACCTCGAGCGCGATCCGCGCCTGATACAGATCCTCCAGCGACGCGCGGACAGAGAACGAGGCAAAGCCATTCTCCAGAGGCAGCGGCGGCCTGCGCAGCAGCACCATCCCCACGCCAACCCGCTTCTCTACATAGCCGTCGTCCGCCAGTTGGTCCAAAGCAGCGCGCACCACCGTCCGGCTCACTTCCAACATCTCACAGAACTTGCGCTCCGAAGGCAGGCGGCTGCCCGGTTCCACGCCCGTGCGCAGCAGATAGCGGACGATCACCTGATACACTTGATCGGCCAAAGTTTCCCGCGCCAACGGTTGTAGAACTGTCTCGGTCATGGCCGCGTCGCATCTTCCTGGGGAGGGGCCGGGACATCGGTGGTCACAAATAACTACCAAAAGTGGTTCACTTTGTATTCCAGTTGGGCACATCATTAATATCACGCTTGACGCAGGCTGTCAACTCCCAAAATGGAGCCTGTGTTGGATCGAGCGGTTGACAGCCCCCGCCGGAGCAGCCTATACTCACCGCCACAGCTAGAAGGGGAGCAACCATGGATCAGATTCGCTTTGGCGTGATCGGCCTGCGTCGCGGCCACAGCCTCATGGCCGCCTGCCGCGCCGTGGGCAACGCCCAGGTCACCGCCCTCTATGACCTCGACGCCGCGCAGGCCGCGCAGGCCGCCGCCGAGATCGGCGCACGCGCCTATACCGAGCTAGAGCCGTTTCTCGCCGGCCCCATCGACGCCGTGGTGGTCGCATCGCCCGTGCCGTTTCACGCCGCGCAGGGCATCGCCGCCCTGGATGCCGGCAAGCACGTCCTCAGCGAAGTGACGGCCTGCTGCACCCTTGACGACGCGCATGCCCTGGTTCAGGCTGCGCGGCGCACGTCCGCCGTCTACATGCTGGCTGAAAACTGCTGCTATTATGACGAGATCGAACTGGTGAAGCGGCTGGCGGACCAAGGCCGCTTCGGCGAGGTCTATTATGGAGAGGGCGACTACGTCCACGACTGCCGCAGCCTCTTCTACGCGCCCGATGGCAGCCTCACCTGGCGCGGGCGCGGCGACCTGTCGGTCTATCTCACCCATGGCCTAGGGCCGCTGCTCTACATCACCGGCGACCGGGTGGCCGAGGTCACGGCGCTGACTGTGCCGGGCGGCAAGTTCGACCTGCGCGTCACCCAGCCCACCATGTATCTGCTGCAAATGGTCACCGCGGGCGGGCGCTGCCTGCGCACACGCATGGACTACATCTCACCCCGCCCCCACGAATCGACCACCTTTTTTGCGCTCCAGGGCACTGCGGGCAGCTACGAATCGCTGCGCGGCTTTGGCGACCAAGCCAAACTCTGGCTGGAGGACGAGCATGGCGCGTCCAGCTTCCGCACCCCGGCGCGCTGGCAACCACTGGCCGACCAAGCCGCACAGGTCATCCCCGACCGGCTGGCCGCGCCGGCAGCCGCCCACGCCGGCGGCCACGGCGCCACCGAATACTGGATGCTGCGCGATTTCGTCGCGGCCGTGCGCGGGGAAAAACCCTCGCCCATCGACCTCTACACCGGCCTCGACTACACCCTGCCCGGCATCTATGCCCTCGAGTCCGCTGCAGCCGGAGGCCGGCCCGTGCGCGTCGCAGACCCGCGCACCTGGTAGTTCCATTCACGCGCGCCCCACCTCAGGCCAGCCAGCGCAGCAGCAGCGTCGCCAGCCCCAAAAAGAGCGCAAAGCCCATGACATCCGTCGCCGTGGTGACAAAGATGCTGGAGGCCAGCGCCGGGTCCAGGTTGAGCCGTTTGAGCGTTGTCGGCACGATTACCCCGGCAAGCGCGGCCACGATCAGGTTGCCCAGCATCGCCAGCCCGATCACCAACCCCAGCACGGCATTATCCATCCACAACCACGCCACCAGCCCCACCGAAATGCCCAGCGCGACCCCGTTCAACAGGCCGATCACAAACTCGTGACGGACGGCGCGCCAGGCGCTGCGCACATCAATTTCACCCAAAGCCAGCGAACGCACAATGATCGTCATCGTCTGGTTACCGGCGTTGCCGCCCTGTCCGGCCACAATCGGCATAAAGACGGCCAGCACCGCCACCGCCGCGATCGTGTCCTCAAAAAAGGCCACCACCATCGAGGCCAGAAACGCCGTGCCCATGTTCACATACAGCCAGGGCAGACGCGAGCGCAAGGCATCGGCAACCGGCGCAAACACCGCCGCATCCGGGCTAACTTGGGCCAGATGGTAGATATCCTCGGTCGCCTCTTCTTCCAGCACATCCACGACATCGTCCACCGTCACCAGCCCCACCAGCCGGTCGTCATGGTCTACCACAGGCAGCGCCAGCAGGTCGTAGCGCGCAAAAATTTGCGCCACCTCCTCCTGGTCCATATCCACACGCACGCTGATCACCTCGCGGCGCATCACTTCTTCGATCGTCTGCTGCGGCTCGGCCAAGATCAGGGCGCGCAGGTTGACCACGCCGATCAGCCGGCCGTTGCGGTCGAGCACATAGAGATGGAAAACCTGGTTTGCATCGTGATACTGTTCCTTCAAAAACGCAAACGCCTCGGCCACCGTCATATAACGGCGCAGCGACGGCGGGGCGACATTCATAATGCCGCCCGCAGTATCCTCCGGATAGGCGAGCAGCGGCGCTACCGAGTGCGCCTCGTCCATCTGCTCCAAGACGGCCGTCGCCTCGGCAGGCTCCATTTCGCCCAGCAAGTCGGCGGCGACATCCGGCTCCATCTCGTCGAGAACGTCGGCCAACGCCTCTTCGTCCAAGTGCTGCACGACGTCGACCGCGTCCTCGGCATCCATTTGCTCAAAGACCTCGGCCAGGTCCACAGGCTGCAGGCGCGCCATCAGCGCGGCCTGCGTCTCAGGGTCCAAGGTCGACAAGATCTCCGCGCCGTCGGCAGGGTGCAGGGCGCGCAGAAATTCGGCTGCGCCATCCAGGTCGCCGGCCTGGAGCAGCACTTGCATCTGCTCCATGGCGTCCGCCATCTTCACGGGATCCACCATTGAACAGCCTCCTTTCGCAACAAGGCAAATAGGACCGGAATGGGCAGCCCTCCTCTACAGAGATGGGCCGCGGCTGCTGGCAAGCGGAGCGCGCCAACACAGATAGACCGCTCGCGCCCGACCACCTTGGGCGATCGGATGTCGCGCGAGCGACGTGCGGCTGCTTAGTTTGTAGGTATGTGGCGAAGGATCGGAAAGTGAGGACAGATCCGGCTGGGATGCGCAGGCGAGGGCAGCGCATCCCCCCGGCCGCGCAGACGCTACCTGCCGGAGACGGTTCTATGCCACGCCCTGCCCCTTGCAGCCCCAGGTTCCTCCACCACGCTACTTAAGCGGTGAAACCGTGCGGACGCCTGCGAGACGTCCCCGCTGCGGGCAGTATGAGGGCGGCATCGGCCACCCTGTTTGTCGACACTGTCCTCGCCCATAGCTGGCCGGCGATGCCCACCGGCCCGACCTATGGGCACAGGACTACTGTCGGGGTCGGACTGCGCTTCAGTCCCAGCAAATTCTTGATACGTCGTATTCATGTGCTTTCATGCCTGTCGAGAAGCGACCCAGCGTCGCATTGCATGGCATGACGAGGGCAGCATACCATGGGCCGGTTAGTGCGTCAATTACACAATCGCCCCCTGCATCGCGCTTCTGCGGGCGCGCCCACAGGACAAGGCCGCAGCGCCTCGCGTGCCATGCCCTTATCTTGCCGACGCTTCGATTGCACGGCCAGCCGCCAGAGACCCACACGCGTGCGGCGTTGGCTCTCGGCGGCTCAAAGCGTGCGCGCCAACTCCGAGCAGACCTGTTCGCACTGGCGGCACGTCTCCACACAGAGGCGACAGTGCTCATGCATCTGCGCATGGGTCTCGCATTCCTGTCCACAGGTGTGGCAGATCGCCGCGCACGCCCGCAGCAGGTCGCGCCGAATCGCCGTGTCCACTTGGGTCAATCGCCGCCCATCACACCCGCCGACCCGACATCAGTCAACCGTAACGCCATTTGACAGCCAGCCGCCGGCGCGATAATATATAAACGTCTGCTTATATATTCTTGGGCGGGCAGCATCTAGATAGAGCATTTCGACCGAGGGTTTCAGTAGGATGATTGTAGACTCATTAGCCGGCAGCCGTCTCACCCACTGTAGCGCCGAGCACGACGCCGAGTTGGCAAGCGCGGCCGCCGCCTATCTGCTCGACATCGACGCGGCGACCGGGGTGGCCGAACTCTTCAAAGCGTTGTCCGACCCCACGCGCGTGCGTATTATCAGCCTGCTGGCGCATACCGAACTCTGCGTAGGCGATCTGTCTCTTGTGCTGGCGATGAGCCAGCCCGCGATCAGTTACCAGCTACGCATCCTGCGCTCACTGCGCATCGTGCGCGCCCGCAAAGAGGGCAAACACGTCTTCTATACGCTCGACGACGAGCACATCCACCAACTCTATCTGCAAGGCGTCAACCATATATCGCACAGCTAAAAACAGCCTATTCGCCGCAGCGCCAATGCTGCCTAAGTGAGTCTTTGTCTCATTTATATCAACACATGTTTATATATCGATGTATAGCCGCCTAGGCCGCCGAGGATACGCCCATGGAACAACTTCAGATCGATTTGCCCCTCCTCCTGCCCCAGATCGAAGAACGCGACCGCTGTGTGCAGTTGCTTGCCGACCGGCTGGCCGGGGTGCGTGGAGTCGAACAGGCGCATATCGTGCGCCACAACGGAACTGCCCACCTCTGCCTGCACTTCGACCCGAACCTGGTCCCGCTGGCCCGGCTGGAACGGTTGGCACGCGACGCGGGAGCGGAAGTGACCGAACGTTACCGCCATGAGCAGGTCGCCTTCGCCGGGCTGGATACCGCCGACGCCGCCACAACTTTGGAAGCGGCGCTGGCACCCTTGCCCGGTATGCTGCATGTGCGCGTCAACTACGCCGCCGGCCTCATCTTCGCTGCCTATGACCGCGCCCAACTCGAATGGAGCGAGATCGAACGTACCGTACGCAGCCAAGGCGCACGCCTGCTGCCGCCCGAACGGACCGCACCGCCAGCTGAACCGGCGCGCCCCGCGCATAAAGATACTGCACATGATCATGCCGCGCATGATCATGGCAGCGCCCCCGCCTTTCTGCCTCACTGGCTGCAAGATCGCTGGACGCTGGTTCTAGTCGTCCTGGCCGGTCTATTTCTCGCTTTGGGCTGGGCCGGACAGCGGTTCTTTGGCCTGCCCGAAGGGCCGGCGATCCTCCTCTTTGCGCTCGCCTATCTGGCCGGCGGCTACGATGTAGCGACGCACGCTATTCCGGGGTTGTTGCGCGGCCAGTTCGACACCGACATCTTGATGCTCGCCGCCGCCGCAGGCGCCGCGCTGCTCGGCGAGTGGGCGGAAGGAGCGTTTCTGCTCTTCCTCTTCAGCCTGGGCCATGCCGGCGAGCATTACGCCCTCGACCGGGCGCGCAACGCCGTCAATGCCTTGGGCGAGTTGATGCCCAAGACGGCGCGCGTACGCCGCAGCGACGATCTGGTCGAAGTCCCGGTCGAGAGCCTGCAAGTGGGCGACGTCGCCGTCGTGCGCCCCGGCGACCGCATCCCGGTCGACGGCGCCGTGGTGCAGGGCGCCGGCAGCGTAGACCAAAGCCCAATCACCGGCGAGAGTATGCCGGTTGAAAAGCAGCCCGGCGACACTGTCTTTGCAGGCAGCGTCAACCAGTCGGCCGCGCTGGAGGTGAGGGTCACGGCGCTGGCGCGTGACAACACGCTTAGCCGTGTGATGCACCTTGTCCAGGAAGCGCAGAGCCAGCAAAGCCCGACCCAGCGCTTCACCGAGCGCTTCACCCGGCGGTTTGTGCCGGCCGTGCTGATCGTCGTGCTGCTGGTGATCGTGCTGCCGCCGCTGGCCGGCTGGATGGCCTGGAACGAGAGCTTCTACCGCGCCATGCTCCTCTTGGTGGCCGCCTCCCCCTGTGCCCTAGCCATCGGTACACCCGCCGCCGTGCTGGCAGGCATCGCCCAAGCCGCGCGCCATGGCGTACTGATCAAGGGCGGCGTGCATCTGGAGAACCTGGGCCGGCTGCAAGTAATGGCCTTTGACAAGACGGGCACGCTTACCGAGGGACGCTTTACTGTAACCGATGTACTCCCCGTCGCGGGGGTTGCTTCCGACGACCTGCTCGCGACCGCCGCCGCGGTAGAACAACAGTCGAGCCACCCCCTCGCACAGGCCGTAGTGCAGGCAGCGCAGGCGCGTGCGCTCACCCTGCCCACCGCCTCTGGGCTAGAGAACGTCCTGGGCAAAGGGGTACGCAGCCAGGTAGACGGGCAGCCCGTATGGATCGGTTCGCAGCGGCTGTTTGAAGACGGCGTGACGCGCGACCAACACGAAGCAGTCGCCGCAAGCGTCGCCCGGCTGACCGATGCCGGCAAGTCGAGCATGATCGTCAGCCGCAACGGGGCCTATCTAGGGGTGCTTGGGCTGGCCGACCGGCCGCGGGCCAATGTCAAGCAGACGCTGCAGCAGCTCATCGACCTGGGCATCCGCAAGTTAGTCATGCTGACGGGCGATAACCAGCGCGTCGCCCGCCGGATCGCCGCCGAAGTCGGCGTCACCGATGTGCGCGCCGAACTGCTGCCCGAAGACAAGTTGGCGGCGATCCAGTCATTGGAGCGCGCGCATGGGCCGCTGGCAATGGCGGGCGACGGCGTCAACGATGCGCCGGCGCTGGCGAGCGCCACGGTGGGCATTGCGATGGGCGGGGCGGGGACGGCGGTCGCCCTGGAAACCGCCGATGTGGCGCTGATGGCCGACGATCTCAGCCGCCTTCCCTTTGCGGTAGGGTTAAGCCGCGCCAGCCGTGCCATCATCCGCCAGAATATGGCCATTGCCTTGGGTGTGATCGTCCTGTTGATCCTCACCTCAGTCATGGGTTGGGTGCAGTTGAGCGGGGCCGTGGTGCTGCATGAGGGCAGCACCCTTGTCGTCGTGCTCAACGCTCTGCGTCTCTTGGCCTATACGGCGCAGTAATCCACTCTGCGAGGTGCGAGGATCGCCCCTTGCAGAGGCAGGCCTATGAACGCGCGCCTGGATCGTGGATCACAGCGCTGTTGGCCGCACCACCGCACCTGGGGGCGCAGGTTGCATGGGTGCATCTGCAGACGAGCCGGCCTCATTCTCGCCCCCCAACGGCCATGCCACGCGCACAGTTGTTCCCTGTCCCAGTCCAGGGCTGTCGATCTCGATCTCCCCGCCATAGGCCTGCACAATTGAATGCACCAGTGACAGGCCCAGCCCCGCGCCGTGTACGGCGCGGGTGTGCGCCTTATCGGCGCGGTAGAAACGCTCAAAGAGATGCGGCAGATCTTCCGGCGCGACCCCTTGGCCCGTATCCGCCACCGCCAGCAGCAGCCGGTCGCCGTCAGCGCCCAGCGTGCAGGTCACCGCCCCGCCTGGCGGCGTATAGCTGATGGCATTGCCCAATAGGTTGCGCAGCACCACACGCAGATGATTGGTGGCGGCCCGCACAGTCGGCAGAGTCACCGGCGCGTCCAGCCGCAGCGCCACTCCCTGCCCTTCGGCGTGAGGCCCGAACTCACGCAGCGCGGCGCGCGCCAGCCGCAGCATATCGACTGCCTCCTGGCCGCGCTCGGCCCGCCCGGCATCTAGCCGCGAGAGCAAGATCAGGTCTTCGACCAGCCCGCCCAGCCGGGCCGCCTCGTCGTCGATCTCGGCGATATACTGGCGCGCCGTGGTCGGGTCAAGCGTACCGGCGCGCAGCGCCTCGCTGCGCAAGCGAATGCTGGTCAAGGGGGTGCGCAGTTCATGCGAAGCATTGCTGGCAAAAGCGCGCTGCTCCTCCAACATGGCCTGCACCTCGCCCGCCATGTTATTAAAGGCAGCGGCCACCTGGCCTATCTCATCGCGGCCCATGTCGGGCAGGCGCGCGTCCAAATCGCCTGCTGCCAGACGCAATGCCGAGGCGCGCAGTTGCTCCAAGGGGCGCGCCAGCGAAGCGGCCAGCCAGACACTGGCGATGGCTGCCAGCAGCCCCAGCACGCCAACCCCGCCCGCCAGCGTCCACCAGCGCCGGCGCACGGCAGCCGCAGCCGCGGTCACCGGGCGTGCCAACTGCACCACGCTGAGCACCTCGTCGTCCTCCTCAATCGGAGCCGCGGCATAGACCGTCTCCACCCCTGCCTCGTCGGCGCGCACGGCATAGGCAGCGCTGCCAACCAGCGCCGTGGCGACCTCGCTCCCGGCCTCTGGCGGGGCCAGGCGCGGCGCGCTGTCGAACCAGATACGCCCCGCCACATCGCGCAGCAGCAGCCGCGATTCGGTCTGCGTCGCAAAGCCGTTCAACCGCTGAAAGAGTTGTTCCTTGTCCTCCTTGCCTTCCAGAACATGCTCCACCGTTTTGTCCAGGCTGCGCGCCAAAAGCGCGGCCTGATCTTGCAGCCCCTGCGCTAGGTCCTCCTCGGCCCCCTGCGCGATCTGGCCGCCCGCCAGTTGCGCCAGTCCGCCAAACCCCAGCACGATCAGCAGCAAATAGGCCAGCAGCAGACGCGTGCGTAGCCGCAACCGGTTCACAGCAATGCCTCCTCTGGGGCAGCAAACCGATAGCCGGTACCGCGCACCGTGCGAATATAGCGCGGCCGCCCTGGGTCATCCTCGATCTTCTCGCGCAGCCAGCGGATATGCACATCCAGCGTGCGCGTGTCGCCCAGCCAGTCGGTGCCCCAGACCTCGTCAAACAGCTCGGCGCGGCTCACGACCGCGCCCTGGCGTCCCGCCAGCAAGCTCAACAGTTCAAACTCCTTGTGACGCAGGCTCAACTCGCGCTCCCCCTTGAAAAGCTGGCGCGTCTCCAGATTGATCCGCAGATCGCCCACACGCAGTTCCCCGCCAGGGGGCCGCCGGTCAAGATCGATCCGGCGCAGCATGGCACGCAGCCGCGCCAGCAGCTCGCGCGTGCTAAAAGGTTTGGTCAAATAGTCATCTGCGCCCAGTTCCAGCCCCAGGATACGGTCCACCTCCTCGCCGAGCGCGGTTAACATCAGGATCGGCACGGCGCTGCGCCGGCGCAGCGCCTGGCAGACCTGCCAGCCATCCAACCCCGGCAGCATCACATCCAGGATCACCAGGTCGGGCTGGGTCACCTGCGCCAAAGCCAGCCCAGCATCACCCGAATGCGCCACCTGCACCTCATAGCCTGCCCCGCCCAGGCTGTGTGCCAGGGGAGCCGTGATCATCGGGTCGTCGTCGATCAACAAAATCACAGTCATGGCATCTCTCTCCCCCGATTGTCGCCCAAATCCGGTCGCGCGGCAAGGGCAGCCGTCACGATTTAAGCAGAATTTAAGCTGGCTTAGACGCCGGTTAACCACGCCGCCCCCCGGCTGCGCTATCCTAGAGACCGTGCAGGCCGCCACACAACCGCGCGCCGCACGCGAGATCAACAAGATCACATCGAACTCGATCAGAAGCCATATCCGACCGTCAAGCAAGAAAGGATGACCGATGAACCGTACACATGCCCTGCTGATAGCAGGCGGACTCACCGCGTTGATGTTGGCGACCCTGTTGGCCCTGGGCTTTGGCGGAGATCAAAGCGCCGCGGCCATAAGCCGGCTATCGGCAGCGTCCGCCGCCGAAACCGCCACGCCGGCCATCACCTCCACGCTGCCCGCAGAAACCCCCGCCGATGCCGGCGCGCTCCTCGAACAGAACCGCCAGTTGCGTGAAGCGGTCCAAGTGATGCAGACGCGTGAAGCGCAGTACCTGAGCCAGATCGAAGCGGCCAACCAAGCGCTCGGCCAAACACAGGGCGACGCTGCGCAAGGGTCGCAAGGCGAGTATGACGATCATGACGAGTACGACGACGACCATGACCAGTACGACGATGACGATGATCACGATGACGATGATCACGACGAGCGAGACGATCACGACGGTAAGGGAGACGACGACCATGACGAGCGCAAAGCGCACGACTAGTCGGCCAAAGCCCAAGGGCACGGGCGGCCTCACACAGTTGTTGCTGCTGGGCAGTATGCTGGCGACCCTGGCAGGGACCTACATGCTCGCCCGCCAGGATCAGGGGGCGCGGGCCGCTACGACGGCGCAGACTACCCATACGCTCTATGTGCCTGCGGTGGGCAGTGTCGGCGGGGTGAATCTTGCTCTACAGCCGGTTCCGACCCTTGTGCCCGCCTCGCAGCGAGTGCGCCCGGTAGCGCGCACCCGCTCGTCGAGATAAACCGGACGCCAGGCAGGCCGAACACCAGATAATCAGAAAGAGATGAGTCGCACCATGTCTCCAGCCGATCCCGCATCCTGGCCCGAACTGCATTTCCGCGCCATGGGCTGCGCCATGAGCGTGCGGCTGGTCGCCCGGATCGAAGCAGCGCAAGCCCCGCTGCGCGCCATCGCCACCCTCTTTGCGGCTGTCGAAAAACGGCTCAGCCGCTTCGACCCCGCCAGCGAACTCTCGACGCTCAACCGGCGCAGCGGCGAGTGGGTCGTCGTCTCGCCCCTGCTCTGGTCTGTCGCCGATGCAGCGCTGGCTGCGAACGAACAGACGGACGGCCTCTTCGACCCGACCCTGCTGGCCGAGTTGGAAGCGGCGGGCTACGACCGCTCATTCGATCAGGTCGCCGCCACACAGCCGCTTGCCGCCGAAACACGCCTGCCGCTGGATACCCGCGCCCGCAACGTCGAACGGCGTTCGGGCCGCGAACTCCGTCTGCCGCCGGGTGTGCGGCTCGACCTGGGCGGGATCGCCAAAGGCTATACCGCCGCCAAAGCGGTAGACGCTCTGCGCCATTGGGGGCCGTGTCTGGTCGATGCCGGAGGCGATTTGGTCGCAGGCGACGCGCCGCCCGGCTGGCCCGGTTGGCCGGTGGGCGTCGCCGCGCCTGCCGATGCGGGCGCCTCGCAGGAGACCGCAGAGCGAGACCTGCTGCTGCTCTGGCTGGCCAATGCCTCGGTCGCCACCTCAGGCGTGGACTATCGCCACTGGGCACGCGGCGGCTGCCGTCTACACCATATCATCGACCCCCGCACCGGCCAGCCCGCACAGACCGACCTGCGCACGGCCACGGTGCTGGACCCATCCGCCGTGCGCGCCGAAGCCTGGGCCACAGCTGCGCTGGCGCTGGGCGCGGCCGCCGCTGAACAGGCTTGGCTCCGCAAGCGCATAGCCGGCGTGCTCGTCGACGACGCCGGTCTGCGCGTCACCCCGGCGCTGCAGCCGCTCATTGCTTGGCAAGCGCCGGAGACCCTCGCACAGCCGACGCGCCTGTGACACTTTGCCTGAGATACTTCATGAGACACCCTGAAGGAGAAACCCGCATGGCGTACCACGACTCCCTGACCACTGCGCGGCTGCCGCGCCAATCCGAGCGCGCAGCGGTCGCGACGACAGTCGCTGCGGCTACACCTGCCCCACCCTTGGCGGGCGGGCCGGGCGCAGGCTTTTGGGCCGCGCTGGGGCTGGGGATCCCGCTGGCGCTGCTCGCAGGATGGTGGCTCGGCCACCTCGACCCGGCAGGGCTGGCGGCGCGGCTGATCCCCGCCACCGAACGAGGCGCTTGGTATCTCACCCGCGCCGCCGGCACCGTGGCCTATCTGCTCCTGACCGGCTCTACCATCTGGGGGCTAATCCTGAGCAGCCGCGTCGTGGCAGACCGCGTGCCCCCCCCGTTGGCGCTGGCCCTCCACAACAGCCTGGCCTGGCTTGCCATCGGCTTTGCGAGCTTCCACGCTCTGGTTCTCCTGGGCGATGGCTACTACACCTATCGACTCGCCGACATCCTCATCCCGTTTGTGGGGCCATACCGGCCCGGATGGGTGGGTCTGGGCACGCTCGGACTCTACGGCGCGATCATCATATCGGCCAGCTTTGGGCTGCGCCGCTGGATCGGCCAGCGCCACTGGCGGCGGCTGCACATGCTGACCTTTGCCGTCTATGCGCTCGTCACCCTGCACGGCTTCGCCGCCGGCACTGATACCGCCAACCCCGGCGCGCGCGCGATCTATCTCGCCGGCGCGCTGGCCGTGATCTTCCTGGTCAACTACCGGCTGCTGACCGCACGCCGCGACCGCAAACAGCGCGCGACCGCGGCGCGATAGAATACGGCGCAGCCCGTACACTCCAGAAGCGTACGGGCTGCGCCGCTCACGCCCGCTTTGACCTACGCGGGCAGATCGGGTGCGCGCTTTGCTGCAGCGCGGCTCGATTTAGCCCGTGGGGTCGCCGGGCAGGTCGGGCGTAAAGATATCGGGCCGCGGCTCGCCCGCCACCTCGATGACGCCCGACATCCCCTTGCTGACCACACGCGACAGGGCATGGTCGACCAGCTTGATCATACCGGGCACAGGGAACTCGATCTCGGCAATCAGGCAACTGCCCGGCGGCACGGCCACCGTCTGCACATATCGTTCAGGGGTGCTCAGGATCGCCCCTTCGCGCCAGACCTTTGTCCACACGCTGCCGACCGGGTGGAAGTTGCTGCTCAGGTTTGGCCCGCCGCAGACAAAGAAGATGCGCGCCGTCTCGCCTGTCTGCGCCTGCATAGCGCCGCGGCGTTCGGGGGTCAAGGCGTGTTTTTCGCCGTTGAGCAGCACATAGGTAGGCTGCTCGCGCTGCATAGCGGCGAAGTCGAAATTGTGATGGCCCGGCACGCCCGCCGCCTGATCGGTATAGAGTTCGTGCTGGCCCAGATAAAACTCCCGATTGACCGGCGGCAAGCCTTCGGGCGGCTCGACCACGATCATGCCAAACATGCCCGAACTGATGTGATGATCCAGTGTGGGCACGGCACAGTGGTACATAAAGGCGCCGGGGTAGAGCGCTGTAAAGCGCATGCCGTTGGGTTGGCCGGCCACGACAAATGTGGCCTCGCCGCCGCCGTGTGGACCATAGACGGCGTGCAGGTCGACGTTGTGGGGCATGAGATTACCCGGCAGGTTGTTGACCGTTATCTCGACCGTATCGCCCTGGCGCACCCGGATCATGGGGCCGGGGATGCGCCCGCCAAAGGTCATATAGCTAAAGGTCACGCCCGGCTCGATCTCCGCTACCACCTCCACCACGTCCAGCGTGATTTGGTGGTGGCGCGGTTCCGCCCAGTCCACCGGGCCAGGTAGCGCCGTGGGATCGGCAGCCACCTGGGCGGCCCCCACCGGTTTGGCGGGCCAGGGCGTGGCGGTCGGCGCGGCTTCATTGGCCGGTGCTGCAGCCGGCGGTTCGGCGGGCGGTGCAGCCGACACGAGTGCAGATTTTCCGGCAGCATACCCGATCAAACCCGTGCCGCCTGCGGCCAGCAGGCCGACGCCGCGTAACAAGGCACGGCGTGACAGCGCAGGAGGTCCGCCGGCCATTATATCTTGAACGATGTACGGATTCTCTTCCGGATTAACATTTGGATCAACACCCGGATTCACATCCGCATGAACTTGTGATTGCACGTTTATATCCTTTTCCATCCCAAGTGTATTGCTGTAACTGTGTGTCTCCTTGGGGCTGGTCAAACCCAGCCAGGCTCATCAGTATTGTCTTTACCCTAGCAGACTGTACACAGCGCTGCTAGGACAAAAGTCTCAAATTGATGATAAAAATTCAGAGTACCTAGACAGCGGCGTAGCCCGCCTATCCGGCGCTGCGCAGACCGGCGCAGCGCAGACAAAAGAGCCTCGCCGCCGGCCCATGGCAAATGGCTTGCACACAGGCCGGCGGCGAGGCAACAGAAGATGAGTAGAAAAGCGGTCTCAGGCGAGCGGCAGTTGTTTGAAAGCGCGGACTTGGGCGGTGATGGCGCGCTCGGTGGGCAGCCGCTCGATGCTGGACGCGCCAAAAAAGCCGTCCACGCCCGGCATGCGCCGCAAGGCCTCGCCCACGTTCTCGGGCTCGTCCAGCGGCCCGCCGTGACAGATCACCAGCAACTCGGGGCGCACCGCCCGCCCCGCCTCGGCGATCGCCAGCACGCGCTCGATCGCCTCGTCCAAGCTCAACGCCACCCCCGCCCCGATCGTGCCCGAGGTCGTCAGCCCCACATGCGCCACCAACTGGTCCGCCCCCACCTGCGCCATCGCCCGCGCCTGGTCGGGGTCAAAGACATACGGCGAAGTGAACAGATCCAGCTCATGCGCCAGGCGGATCATCTCGACCTCTTTGTCGTAGCCCATGCCCGTCGCCTCGAGGTTGCGCCGGAAGTCGCCGTCGATCAGCCCCACGGTGGGGAAGTTCTGCACGCCCGCAAACCCCATCTCCCCCAGCCGGCGCAGAAAGACCGGCAGCAGCCGGAAGGGATCGGTGCCGCATACCCCGGCCAGGACCGGCGCCTCCTTGACCACCGGCAACACTTCGGCGGCCATCTCGACCACAATGCCGTTGGCGTCGCCGTAGGGCATCAACCCCGCCAGCGAGCCGCGGCCCGCCATGCGGTAGCGGCCCGAGTTGTAGATGATGATCAAGTCCGCCCCGCCCGCCTCAGCCAGCTTGGCCGACAGCCCCGTGCCCGCCCCGCAGCCCACAATCGGCTTCCCGCCCGCCCTCTGGCGGCGCAGCCGGCGCACGATCTCGTCGCGTGTCAGCGCCATCCCCATACGAATCCCCCTTTCGCCAAGAGTGTGTCAATCAAGGTCTCAGTGTATGGCTCAGCGCCTCTCCAGGCGCTGCCCGCCGAGCCTAGCGCGCCGCCCCATCCGCTGCCAGCATCTGCAGCAGCGTCTCGGCGGCGGCGTCGGCAAACTCGGGGTCGTTGATGTTGTGCTCCAGTTCATAGACCGCAATCTCGGGGCGCAGGCGGCGTTTGAGCGCCGTATAGCAGGCCGCATCGGCCTCGGGGTCCCAAAAACGCCCGCCGGGGCTGTCCAACATCGACACCCCGCGCCGCGGCAGCAGAATGGCCACCGGCCCGCTCGCCAGGTTGGCCGCCTGAGCCAGCATCTCGCCGATGCGCCCATTCTCCTCGACGTTGGTGCGCAGCAGCGTGACGTTGGGGTTCCAGGCATAGAGGTTGCGACTGCGGTATTGCTCGGGCACAGTCTCGGGGCTGCCAAAGTTGGCCATGTCCACACAGCCCGGCGCCAGCACTGTCGGGATGCCGGCGCGCGGCGCGGCCTGGCCGCGCGCGGCCCCGGCGCTGAAGACGCCGCCACACACATAGTCGGCCAGCTCGGTGGTGGTCAGATCCAGGTTGGCGGCGATGTAGCCGTCGGCGATCAGGCTGTCCATCGTGCGCCCCCCTGCCCCGGTGGCGTGAAAGACCAGCACCTCATAGCCCGCCGCTTCGAGTCGATGCCGCGCCCGGTCGACGGCCGGGGTGGTGTTGCCAAACATCGAGGCGCTGACCAACGGTTTGTCTGTGCCGGCGGCGGGCGCTTCGACCTGCACCATGCCGGCGATGGCCCCGGCGGCGTGGGCAAACAGCACGCGGCTGATGCGGTTCAGCCCGGCCACATCGACGATCGAGGGGACAAAGACGATGTCCTTGCCGCCCGCAAAGGCGCTGACATCCCCCCCGCCCACGGTCGAGACCATGAGCTTGGGCACGCCGACGGGCAAGCCGCGCATCGCCGCCGTCGCCACCGAGGTGCCGCCCGTGCCCCCCATCGCCAAGATGCCATCAAGCTTGCCCGCCGCATACAACTCGCGCACGACCACGCTCAGCCCGGCAGCGGCGGCGGCCATGGCTGCATCTTTATGCCCACCGCCGGCGAGATAGGCCAAGTCGCCGCCCCCCGCCGCCAGCACTTGCTCGCGCTCCACCTCGGGCGCATAGCCCGGCGGCCCCAGGATGCCGTAGTCGACCGTGAGCGTCGCTACCCCCTGCGCCTCGATCAGTTGCTTGACATAGGCGTACTCCTCGCCCTTGGTGTCCAACGCCCCCACCAGTACCACCGTCTTCGCCATGTCGCTCCCTCCTCATCGAAAAGAAGCAGATATAGAAAAAATGAAAGCGGATAAGCTGTAGACTTTGGCGAAATCCTTCTCTTCAATCATAACCGAAAAGGTAGACATAGGCGAGACCGCTGTAGGCGTCTGGATGTCTGGTTTTTGTAAGGGTGACATTAACACACCGTTTACAATCTATTAGTAAACCATTAACGGGCTGCCCCCATGATGAACGGGTAACAACCATGAAGGACACAGCGCGGCGGAGCGCAGTGGGCTACATCATCAGTGCATAGAATGGCTGCGATCGAGTGTTTAGGTCGATTCTGATATTCGCAATTCCTAAGCTACAGCAGGGCAAACGGCGCATTCCCACCCTGCCGGCAGGGCTGACCCATTGGGCCGGGCGCGTGGGGCCACTGTTGGCCCTTACCTTGCTCTTGACCGGCTGCGGCCCCTCTGCGGGCAATCGAGCGCAGGCGGCTTCGACCGGCCAAGAGGCGATCCAAAACAAAGGCTCCGACACCATGGTCAACCTGGCGCTCGCCTGGGCAGAGGCCTATCGCCAGGTCAACCCCGACTTGCTCATCGCCGTGACCGGCGGCGGTTCGGGGACCGGCATCGCTGCGCTGATCAACGGCACGGTAGACATCGCCAATGTCTCGCGCCAGATCAAACCCGACGAGATCGCCGCCGCCGAGGACAATGGCGTCGAACCGGTCGAGTTCGTGGTCGCCATCGATGCGCTGGCCATCGCCGTCCATCCATCCAACCCAATCGACAAACTGACCATCGATCAGCTTTCCGACATCTTTACCGGCAAAATCACCAACTGGAAAGAGTTGGGCGGCTTCGACGCGCCCATCGTCCTGCTTTCGCGCGAAACCAACTCCGGCACGCACGTCTATTTTCTGGAAGAGGTTGTACGCAAAGGAAACCCCGATTCCGAGGCGATCTTTGCGCCGCAAACGCTGCTCATGCCTTCCTCGGTCGGGATCACAAGCGAACTGCGCCGCAACCCCAATGCTATCGGCTATGATGGGCTGGGCTATGTGGATCCCGCGCATGAAAAGCTGATCGCCGTCGCCGCCGACGCCAACTTGTCTTTTATCTTACCGACGGTTGAAAGCGGGATGGACGGCAGCTATCCCATCGCCCGCCCGCTCTATATGTATACCGCCGGCCAACCCACCGCCGCCACCGCGGATTATCTCGCATGGATCCAGGGGCCGCAGGGCCAACAGATCGTCGCCGAGTTGGGCTTTGTCCCGCTCGCCGTGCCCTAGCGACCTCGCAGCATGTGTATCAGAGGAGCATGCGCTTAATGCTGAAAATGGAGCAAGCTATACCGCTGGCGGGCGAGCAATCTGCCACACCGCCCCGCCGCAGCAATGAATGGTGGATCGAACAGGCGATTCGGGCTGCCGGGCTGTCGACCATTCTCATTATCGGACTCATCTTTATTTTCCTGCTGCGCGAGGGGCTGCCGGCCTTTATCAAAGTGTCGCCGCGCCAGTTGCTCAGCGCCCGCTGGTATCCAATTGAAGAACTCTACGGGCTGCTGCCTTTGCTCGTCGGCTCGCTGCTCGTCACGCTAGGCGCGGTGGTCATTGCCGTCCCTTTAGGCTTGACGACTGCCATCTATCTGGGCAATATTGCGCCCTTGTGGCTGCGTGAGGTGCTCAAGCCCCTGATCGAGGTGCTGGCCGGGATCCCCTCGATTGTTCTGGGCTTTTTGGGATGGGTGGCCCTCGCCCCGCTTATCCAAGACGCCGGCGCGCCGACAGGGCTAACCGCCTTCACCGGCTCGCTGATTTTGGCCTATATGTCGTTGCCCACGATCATCAGCATCTCCGAAGACGCGCTCTATGCAGTCCCCAAGGAATATCGCGACGCCTCGCTGGCGATCGGCGCGACCGAGTGGCAGACCATCTGGCGGGTCGTCGTTCCCGCCGCGCGGTCAGGGCTGGTCATCGCTACCGTGCTGGGCATTGGGCGCGCCATCGGCGAGACAATGGCGGTGATGATGGTGACCGGCAACGCGGCCAACATCCCATCGCTAGGCTCCGGTCTCTTCTTCCAGCCAGTACGCACCATGACCGCCACGATCGCAGCCGAAATGGGCGAAGTCGCCCAGGGCAGCTTGCACTACGAGATGCTCTTTGCGATCGGCATCGTGCTCTTTCTCATCACCTTTGCCATTAACTCGCTGGCCAGCCTCCTGATCGGCGGGCGCAGCCGGTCACGGCGCGGCCGGCTATAGGACTACTCCATGACTCGCCAACAGATCAACCGGCTCGCCGAGATCGTGATCAGCCTCGTCGCCGCCCTGGTCGTCCTGCCCATCGTGCTGGTGATCTTCTATGTAATCTACAACGGCATCAGCGCCATCTCGTGGGAGTTTCTCTTCACCGCGCCGCGCAACGGCATGCGCGAAGGCGGCATCGGGCCGGCGCTGCTGGGCACGGTCTTTCTGACACTCGGCACGGCGATCGCCTCCTTCCCGCTGGCGATCGCGACCGCCATCTATCTGGCCGAGTACGCGCGCGACAGCCGGCTCACCCGCTGGGTGCGGCTGGCGATCGTCAATCTGGCGGGCATCCCTTCCATTGTCTATGGCCTCTTTGGGCTGGGCGCATTTGTCCTCTTCATGAACCTAGGCACCTCGATCATTGCCGGCTCGCTGACGCTGGGGCTAATGACCCTGCCCGTCGTGATCAGCACGGCAGAAGAAGCCCTGTTGGCCGTACCGCAGGAGTTCCGCACGGTCAGCCTCAGCCTGGGCGCGACACGCTGGCAGACCATCCGTCACCAAGTGCTGCCGCATGCCCTGCCCGGCATCATCACCGGGATCATCCTCGGCCTGGGGCGCGCCGCAGGCGAGACCGCGCCGATTCTGTTCACAGTGGCTGCGTTCTATCTCCCCGAACTGCCCCACTCGATCTTCGACCAGACGATGGCCCTGCCCTACCATCTCTACGTCATCGCCACCCAAGTGCCGGGAATGCCGCTGTCGCTCCAATATGGGACCGCGCTGGTGCTGCTCCTTGTCGTGCTTTCCCTGACGCTCGTCGCCACCATCCTGCGCACCACCATGCGCCGCCGCCGCCAATGGTAACCCCTGTGGCTCAAAATAGACCGACCATGCCTACACCTATGACTGTGTCCCCGGCTGCATCCCCGGTTCAACCCGCGGCGTCCACGGCCCGACCGGTGATCGTGCTTGACCATCTTTGGTTTACCTATCCCGACAATGTCACCGCGCTCAAGGATGTCACGCTCAACATCGCACCCCATGAGATCTTTGTGCTCTTCGGCCCATCGCGCAGCGGCAAATCGACCTTGCTCCGCGTGCTCAACCGTCTGTCCGACCTGAATGAAGGCGCGCAGCGGCGCGGCAATGTCTACTTCAACGGCCAGGACATCTTTGCGCCCAGCGTGGATGTGACGGAACTGCGCCGCCGTCTGAGCATGGTCTTTGCCATCCCCACTCCGCTGCCCGGCTCTATCTATGACAACCTGACCTATGGGCTACGCATGGCAGGTATCCGTGACGCGCAGGGGATCGAACGGCGTATCACGCGCGCGCTGCAGCAAGCCGCCCTCTGGGATGAGGTCAAGGACCGCCTCGACAGCTCCGCCTTTGCGCTCTCCGGCGGCCAAAAGCAGCGGCTCTGCTTGGCGCGCAGCCTGGCGCTCGAACCGGATGTGATCTTGCTGGACAACCCGACATCGGGCCTCGACCCCATCTCCACGGCTACCGTGGAAGATTCACTGATCGAGTTGAAAGAGCGTTATACGATCATCATGGTGCCTCACAGCGTACAGCAGGCTGCACGCGTGGCCGATCGCGCCGCCTTTATGCTGGATGGGGAGGTCGTCGAAATTGGCTCGCGCCAACAAATGTTTGCCAATCCCAAGGACAAGCGGACAGAGGACTATGTGGTCGGACGGTTCGGATAATCTTTCAGATAACCTGAAGAGCAAAATCGAGGTCAACGACTTCAGCTTTTTCTATGGCACGTTCCAGGCGCTCTCTGGACTCAATCTGCCCATCTACGAACGGCGCATCACCGCCCTGATCGGCCCTTCGGGTTGCGGCAAATCCACCTTTCTGCGCTCGCTGAACCGCATGAACGATACCGTGCCGGGCGCACGCGCCGAAGGCGAGGTCTTGCTGAACGGCCGGAATATCTATGCCCCCGACGTCGATGTAACGGAGCTGCGCCAGCGCGTGGGTATGGTCTTCCAGCGACCAAACCCTTTCCCCCAAAGCATCTTTGACAATGTCGCCTTTGGCCCGCGCGTGCTTGGCAGGCCCAAGCCAAAAGAACTAGCCAAGATCGTTGAGATGAGCCTGGCGGATGCCGCGCTGTGGGACGAGGTCAAGGACGATCTCGACGCCTCTGCGCTTGGTCTCAACCCCGGCCAACAACAACGGCTCTGCATCGCGCGCACCCTGGCCGTGCGCCCCGAAGTGATCTTGATGGACGAGCCATGTTCGGCGCTGGACCCTATGGCCACCCTGCACGTCGAAGACCTGATGCGGCGCTTGGCCGACGCCTACACCATTGTGATCGTAACCCACAACATGCAACAGGCCGCCCGCGTCTCCGATTACACGGGCTTCTTCTGGCTGGGTAAGCTGGTTGAATACCGCCGCACCCCCGATCTCTTTGTCACCCCCAAAGAATCCTTGACCGAAGCCTACATCAGCGGACGGCAAGGATAAACGCTGCCCAAGCTGCGCCGCCGGCAGCGCAGCCCTCCCTTCTCCAGCACGTTCATTCCCATCGTTACCCCGTCGTTACACGAGTCACCCTGGCAGTGCGTGCCCGGCGCTGCCGGGCCGTCAGCGCCGGGCCGTTTACGGCCTGGCTAAAGAACGACGCCCGCTCAAGCGGGCTTGCGGACGCGATGCTACAGTAGCGGCAGCCCCCTTGCAGGGGGCGTTGTTTTTGAGCCTCGGCAGCTTTAGCTCCGGGCAGCTCCGAGCGGCAGACGTTCAACGTTCGGGATGATCCATGTTCGCATGGGATATTCTCGTCTGTGCGGGCGTGTTCAAACAGCCTCGCAGAATGGCTATTGACAATGCCTCCAATGTGAGCTACACTCCACTTGAATGGTATTTCATATTTGAATATTTATTCATAACGGCTTTCGAGACCCTCGATATGAGGTGTGCGCCGGCATACCCCAGGATGGTCTTTTCAGGGAGCAGCCGCGTGTCCAACCGCCTCTCTGTGCGCCAACTGGAACTGAAGTCGATCCAATATCGCAAGACGATCTTGTCGATCATCCGGCAGGCAGGCGGCGGCCATACTGCCGGCAGCCTCTCCTGCACAGACCTCCTCAACGTGCTCTACAACCGCGTGATGGACATTACGCCCGACAACTTCGGCAGCATCGCCCGCGACCACTACATCCAAAGCAAGGGCCACTCGGTGGAGGCGCTCTACACCGTGTTGGCCGATGTGGGCTTTTTCCCCGCCAAGGAGTTAGCAACGCTCGGCCGCGCCGGTTCGCATTTTGTCGGCCACCCGACACGCAAAGTGCCGGGGATCGAGCATAACACCGGCGCGCTCGGCCACGGGCTGGCGATCGCCGTGGGGCTGGCGTTGGGCCTCAAACAGGATGGGCTGCCCCA
Source organism: Caldilineaceae bacterium (assembly GCA_020845455.1). Lineage (GTDB taxonomy): Bacteria > Chloroflexota > Anaerolineae > Caldilineales > Caldilineaceae > QEUY01. Next base: position 6,873 of record JADLFO010000139.1, on the reverse strand, counting down.
CCGCGTCTATACGCTCTTGGGTGACGGCGAGCTGGCCGAAGGCTCGAACTGGGAGGCGTCGATGACCGCCTCCCATTACGCCCTCGACAACTTGGTCGTGATCGTAGACCGCAACGACCTGCAGATCACCGGGTTCACCGAGGATGTCATGGCGCTGGAGCCGCTCGCCGACAAGTTCCGCGCCTTTGGCTACGCCGTGCAAGAGGTAAACGGCAACGCCATCCCCGACCTGGTCGAACATCTGGAACGAGCGCCTTTTGAGCCTGGCAAACCCAACCTGCTCCTGGCGCACACCGTGAAAGGCCGCGGGGTCAGCTTTATGGAAAATGTGGCGCTGTGGCATCACCATGTACCCAGCGAGGATGAACTGCATCAGGCCATCCAAGAGTTGAACCAGGCCGAAGCCCACTTGATGGGAGTCCCCGAATGAGCGCCCTAACGACATCCGCTGCAGCGCCGGGTCTGACCATGGGCAAGGCCAATTTGGACGAATTCGGCGCGACCCTGCTGGCCCTGGGCCAGGAACGGCCCGATCTGCGCGTCGTGACCAGTGACTCTCGTGGGTCTGGCAAGCTCGTCCCCTACGGCAAGGCGCTGCCCAACCAGCTCGTCGAAGTGGGCATCGCCGAACAGAACTTAGTGGGGCTCGCCGCCGGGCTGACGGCGGCGGGCAAGACAGTCTTTGCCGTCTCGCCTGCCTGTTTTCTGACGGCGCGCGCCTTGGAGCAGATCAAAAATGACGCCTGCTATTCGGATCGTCCCGTCAAGTTGGTAGGGATCAGCGCCGGCGTCAGCTATGGCGCATTGGGGTCGACGCATCATTCCCTGCATGACTTTGCCGTGCTGTGTGCGATCCACAACATTGCGATTGTCGCCCCTGCCGACAACTGGGAGACGCGCGCCGCGCTGCATGCCGCGCTGGACTATCCCCACCCGGTCTATCTACGTTTTGGCAAACGGCCCATGCCCAACCTGCACGGTCCGAACAGCCGCTTTGCCATCGGCCAGGCCATCACCGTGGCTGAACCAGGCCCCGATGTGGCGGTCGACGTGACTTGGATCGCCACCGGCGAAACCGTTGCCCCGGCCTACCAAGCCGCGGACCGGCTGGCGCAGGCCGGTCTGACCAGCCGCGTGATCAGCATGCACACGGTCAAACCGCTCGACACCGCCGCGCTGCTGCAGGCCGCACGCCGTACGCGTGTACTGTTCACAGTGGAGGAACACAGCGTCCACGGCGGGCTAGGCGGCGCCTGCGCCGAATTCCTGCTGCAAAACGGCGTGTATCTCCCCTTCCGGATCGTCGGCATTCCCGACGAATACACGGTGACGGGCAGCCAGCAGGAGATCTTCGACCACTATGGGATCACTGCCCAAGGGTTAGAGGAGCGCGCCCAGCGGCTGCTCTACTCGGCGACCCCAACAACCGTCTAGGTAAACGCAGGAGGAGGCGATGCCTTCAGCCGAGCAGGAGATTCTGGGGATCGACCAGGGCACAACCAACACCAAGGTTCTGCGCGTCAACGCCGCCGGAGAGGTCATCGGGCGCAGCTCGCAGCCGCTGGATGTCTGCTATCCACAGCCCGCCTGGGTGGAACAAGACCCGCTGGCGCTGTGGCAGAGCATCCAGGCCGCACTCGAGGCATGTCTGGTCGATGCAGACCCGGCACGCATCGCCGCCATCGCAGTCACCAATCAACGCGAGTCGGTGGTGCTGTGGGAGCGCGCTGGCGGGCGGCCCCTTGGCCCATGCGTGGTCTGGCAGTGCCGCCGCTCTGCTGCCTTCTGTCAGGAACTTCAGGCGCGCGGCCTAGAGCCAATGCTTCATCAGCGCACCGGGCTAACCATCGACCCCCTGTTTTCGGCCGGCAAGATGCGTTGGCTGCTGGACCATACCCCCAACGGACACAGCCGCGCCGCCAACGGCGAGTTGTGCCTGGGTACGGTGGATAGCTGGGTGTTGTGGAATCTGACCGGCGGCAAGGTGCATGGCTGTGACATGACCAACGCCTCGCGCACGCAGCTATTCAACCTACATACGCTCGCTTGGGATGAAGACCTGCTGGCTCTGTTTGGCATTCCCGCGGCGACGCTGCCCACGGTACAGTGCTCCGACGCTATCTTTGGCGAGACGGTCCCACTGGGCCGGCTGCCAGGCGGGATTCCCATCGCTGCGTTGATCGGCGATTCGCATGCCGCCCTGTTCGGCCACGCCGGCTTCCGGCACGGCGCCATTAAAGCGACCTATGGCACCGGTTCTTCGCTGATGACCCCCATGCCGCGGCCCATTTTGTCGAGCCACGGGCTGTCCACCACAGTGGCGTGGGCAATGGAACAGCCCGCAGCGCAAGCAGAGGGGCAAACCGGCGCGCAAGCGGCCTATGCCCTGGAGGGCAATATCTCCGTCACGGGCGCGGCGGTGCAGTGGCTCGGCCAACTGCTGGGGCTGGCGAACCCGGCGCAAGACGTAGCGCAGTTGGCAGCCCAAACAGAGGACGCGGGCGGCGTCTATTTTGTGCCGGCTTTCGTCGGGTTGGGTGCGCCGCATTGGCATGCGGCGGCGCGCGGGTTGATCACCGGGCTGACGCGCGGCAGCGGCGCAGGCCAACTAGCCCGCGCCACCCTGGACTCCATTGTCTATCAAGTGCGCGACGTCTTTGAGGCCATGCAGGCCGAAGCGGGCAGCACGTTAGAAATTCTGTTGGCGGACGGCGGCGCAAGCCGCAATGACCAGTTGATGCAATTCCAGGCCGACATTCTGGGCGTGCCGGTGCTGCGCAGCACATCGGCGGATGTCTCGGCGCTGGGTGCAGTCTATCTAGCAGGCTTGGCGGTGGGCGCCTGGTCCTCGCTAGAAGAGATCGCGGCGCTGCCGCGTGGGCACGACCGTTTTGATCCCCACATGACGGCGGAGCGCCGCGCGGCATTGATAGCGGGTTGGCAGCAGGCCGTTGCCCAGGCTGTCCACACCACCTAATGTCTGTTCTCTCCCTAAACCGAAAACGGGTAACCATGGCGAGTGCCGAAGAACTGCGTCTCATGACCAAGATCGCCCGGCTCTATTATGAAGAAAGCCGGCGCCAGTCCGAGATCGCCGCGCAACTCGATCTTTCGCAGGCCACGGTCTCGCGCCTGCTAAAGCGCGCCCAGGAAGAGCAGATTGTGCGCATTCGCATCAGTTCACCGCCAGGCATCTATTCGGAACTGGAGGTCGCGCTCCAAGCGCGCTATGACCTCAAGGACGTCGTAGTGGTCGACTGCGAATGTGAGGGCGACGAGCAGGAGATCGTGCGCAACCTGGGCGCGGCTGCAGCTTATTACATCGAAACCACGCTCAGGCGCGGCCAGATCGTGGGCATTTCATCGTGGAGTGAAACACTGCTGGCGATGGTAGATGCCATGCACCCGCTGTCGCAGGCGGGTGAATCGCAAGTCGTCCAAATCCTGGGCGGGATCGGCAACCCGGCGGCGGAGGTCCACGCCAACCGCTTGACCACGCGTTTGGCGAACCTCGTCGGCAGCAGCGCCCAGTTCTTGTCCGCGCCGGGGGTAGTCGGCTCGGCAGAGGCGCGGCGCGTGCTCCTGTCCGATCCGTTTATTCGCCAGACCGTGGACTATTTTGATCACATCCAGGTAGCGTTGGTGGGCATCGGCGCTGTGACCCCTTCCAAACTACTGGCGAGCAGCGGCAATGTCTTTTCATCCGCCGAGATCGATCGGCTGGAGCAACAGGGCGCGGTGGGTGATATCTGCCTGCGCTTTTTCAACAGCCACGGCGCGCCGGTGGCGACGGAGTTGGACGAGCGTGTGATCAGCATCACGCTGGAGCAGTTGCGCAAAGTGGATCGCTGTGTCGGCATCGCAGGCGGACTGCGCAAACACTGTGCAATCCGGGGCGCACTGGAGGGGCAGTGGATCAACGTACTCTTCACTGATCACTTCACTGCGGCAAGACTGCTGAACGGTCACCAGCCCTGCTGATGCGCTCCTGTACTCTCTGCCTTTGTTCCTACAATGCTGTTGTTTCTACACCAAGGTAGCATGAGCGTATGAAACGTTATATTCCTTGGCTGATCGGAGTCATCCTGCCGGCGGCTTTCCTGATCGCGCTGCCCTTCTCGATCACCATTGTGCCGATTGAACAAGTCGAGGCGATGCAGGAGAGCGAGGCGTTCGACGCTGTCGCCTATGTCGACGGCATCTGGCAGAGTCAGATTGTGCCGGCCGTACTCGAAAACGCAGTCGATCTACAGACCATCCTTTCGGCAATCGAAAAGGAAGTGCTTGAACCGCTGGACAAAGCGAACCTAGTCGGCAAGCAGTTGGAGTTCTACGGCGCGACCAGCATCCGCACCTTTAACCTGGTCAACGTGGACTTAAGCGAGATCACCATCGTCCCAGTCCAGATCAGTGTGATGGAGTAGCGCGATGGAGACGGTTGTATCGGCTGCCGCCCCTAACCCGCCGGATGTTCAGCCTGCCTCAGACACAGCGGGCGTCATCCTGCGTGCCGAGCAGGTGACCAAAGTCTTTCCCGGCACAGTCGCACTCGACAAGGTGGACTTCAATGTCTATGAGGGCAAGGTCAACGCGCTGGTAGGTGAAAACGGCGCGGGCAAATCCACCCTTATGAAGCTCCTGGCCGGCGTGGAACTGCCCACCAGCGGGCGCTTACGCATGGCAGGCCGGGAGATCCACCTGCGTTCGGCCCAGGATGCCGAAAAACTGGGCATCGGCATCATCTACCAGGAACTCAACCTCTGTCCCAACCTCAGCATCGCCGAGAACATCTTCTTGGGCCGCGAGATAGCGCCCAACGGCGTGATCGACCGCGCCGAGCAGCGCCGCCAAACGCGGGCGCTGGTCGAACGGCTGGGCCACTCGATCGACCCCGGCACGCTGGTAAGCGAACTGCGTATCGGCCAACAGCAGATTGTGGAGATCGCCAAGGCGCTGGCCCAAGATGTGCGGGTCTTGATCATGGACGAACCCACCTCGGCCTTGAGCCAAACCGAAGTCGAAGTGCTGTTCAAGGTGATCCAAGAGTTGACGGCAGCGGGCGTCTCGATCATCTACATTTCCCACAAACTCGAGGAGATCACACAGATCGGCGACTATATCACCGTGCTGCGCGATGGCAAGCTTGTGGCAGAAGAGCGCATTGCAGCCATTAACGTCGCCTGGATCATCGAAAAGATGGTAGGCAAGAACCCGGCGGCGCTCTTCCGCAAACAGGCAGGCGCGGTCGGCCAGGAGTTGCTGCGTGTTGAGGGGATGACCCCGCCGCGCCACGGCGGCTACACCGTCGACCATGTCTCCTTCTCCGTCCACGAAGGTGAAGTCGTCGGTATCTATGGGCTGATGGGCGCGGGCCGTTCAGAGCTTTTCGAGTGCTTGGCGGGCCGCCATCCCACCGCCACCGGGCGCATCTATCTGCGCGGCGAGTTGGTCAAGGCCCAGAACGTAGCCGAGCGCATCGCCGCCGGCATCGTGTTGGTGCCGGAGGACCGCCAGCGCGATGGGTTGGTGCAAACCGCCTCCGTGGAACACAACATGCTGCCGGTCAGCCTGCAGAACTACCTGGGCAGCAGTATCCGTATCGGCAGCCACGGCGCGTCCGCGCCGTGGCTGCTTTCCCTTTGCGGCTGATCCGGCAGAGAGGCGCCACTCTCTGCCACAGCCTACCCTGTCCTAGGAGGAGGATTTTATGCCACGTGCTACCCTCGGCGTGATCTTCGGCAACCGCGACTTCTTCCCCGACCAGCTTGTGACGGAGGCGCGCGGCGACATTCAAACGCTCTTCGCCCAAATGGACATCGCCGGCGTATGGCTCGACGAGGCTGCCACCAAACTGGGCGGCGTCGAAACCTGGGACGATGCCACGCGCTGCGCCGAGCTTTTCCGCCGCCACGCCGAATCGATCGGCGGCATCTTGGTCTGTCTGCCCAACTTTGGCGACGAGAAGGGGGTCGCCGATACGATCAAGCTCTCCAAGCTGCATGTGCCCATTCTCGTCCAAGCCTACCCCGACGACCTGGACCGGCTGCAAGTGGAACGGCGGCGCGATGCCTTTTGCGGCAAAATCTCAGCCTGCAACAACCTGCGCCAGTACGGCTATCCCTACACCCTCACCGAAGCGCACACCATCCACCCGCTCGACCCCACCTTCCGCCAGGACCTGGAGCGTTTTCTGGGTGTCTGTCGCATGGTCAACGGGCTGGGCACGGCGCGCTTGGGCGCGGTCGGGGCGAGGCCGGGCGCGTTCAAGACCGTGCGCTACAGCGAGAAATTGCTGGAAGCCCACGGCATGAGCGTCGAGACGCTCGACCTCTCCGAAGTGCTGGGCTGGGTGACGCGCCTGGGCGACGACGATGCCGGCGTGCAGAAAAAGCTGGCCGATATCAAGAGCTATGCGGACTATGGCAGCGTGCCGCCGCCGTCGCTGGTCAAGATGGCGAAGTTGGGTGTGGTGATCGAAAAGTGGATGGACGACAACGTGCTGCATGCCACTGCCATCCAGTGTTGGACCTCGCTGCAGCGCAACTTTGGCGTCAATGTCTGCACGCTGATGAGCATCATGAGCGAGCGGCTGATGCCCTCGGCCTGTGAAGTCGACATCACCGGCGTGGTTTCAATGTATGCCCAGCAGTTGGCGTCGGGCACGCCCAGCGCCTTGGTAGACTGGAACAACAACTACGCCAACGATCCCAATAAATGTGTCTTTTTTCACTGCGGCAACTGGGCCAAGAGCTTTATCCCCGACGCCGCCATCGCCACAGCCCCGATCCTGGGCACGACGCTAGGCGAGGAGAACACCTACGGCGCCATGACAGGCCGCACCCCTGCCGGCCCCGTCACCTTTGCCCGCGTCAG
>JADLFO010000138.1 GCA_020845455.1 Caldilineaceae bacterium | reverse complement strand
TGCCCGGTGGTCTACTTCGCAACTGATGGTTCACAGACCTTTGGCGAAACCGAACTGCGTGCGAAGGTGCATCAAAAGCATCCAGACGAGGATGATGTCTGGATCTGTTACTGTTTCTGGCAATCTGCCGGCATGATTCGCAAGGAACTGAACCAGACCGGCATCAGCACAGCCGTGGACGCCATCCAAGCGGGCATTCGGGCCGGTCAATGCGCATGCGATATCCGCAATCCCCAGGGTAATTGTTGCCTTGGCAACGTCCGGGCGACCGTAAAGCGATTGATATTGTCCGCAAACCCATCCGTCTAGTGCCCGCGCCCTGCCACAGGCAGGCCCTCGGCGGCGCGCAGCCGGGCGACTTCTTCCTCCAATTCCGTCACGCGCGCGGTCAGGGCTTGCAGCAGTTCGACCGTGACATCAGGCATGATATTGTGCTGCAAGTCCACCTCGCTTGGCTCAAACAGCGGCAGGCCCGCATGCGAGCGCACGCGACCCGGCACGCCTGTGACCACTGAATCGGCGGGCACGTCTTTGACGACGACGGCGTTGGCCCCGATGCGCGACCCGGCCCCGATGGTGATCGGGCCGAGGATTTGCGCGCCCGCGCCCACGACCACATTATCTTCGACCGTGGGGTGGCGCTTCTCCTTTTTGAGGCTGACGCCGCCCAAAGTGACATTGTGATAGAGCGTGACGTTATGGCCGATCTCGGCGGTCTCGCCGATCACGGTCGCCATGCCATGGTCGATCACCAGCCCGCGCCCGATCTTGGCCCCGGGGTGGATCTCGATGCCGGTGATGAAACGGCCCAACTGCGAGAGCCAGCGCCCCAACAGATGGCGGCGGCGCAGCCAGAACCAATGGCTGATTCGATAGAACCAGAGCGCATGCAGGCCTGGGTAGCACAGAATAATTTCCCATGTGCTGCGCGCCGCCGGGTCCCTGCTCTTGATCGCTTCGATGTCCTGGCGCAGCAAGTCAAACATAGTTTCCATCCCATCCTCTGCAAGCAGACTTCGCTTTGCTAAGAGAATTTATCTGTGTCATTCCGAGACTCGGTTCCCCCTGCGCCTCTGCAGGCGCCACTGGTGGCGCGCAAGGGCGCAGAGGCGCAGGCGAGGAATCTCTCTGGGGAGCGCATCCAGCGCAGGGAGATTTCTCGGCAGGAGTCTCGGAATGACAGCTCTCGTTGTTCTTTAGGCGTCGCGCAGGTCTGCAAACAACGCTGTACTCAAATAGCGTTCGCCGTTCGAAGGCACGATTACGACGATGATCTTGCCGGCGTTTTCCGGGCGCTGGGCCACCTGTACCGCAGCATGGATGGCCGCGCCGGAGGAGATGCCGACCAAGATGCCTTCTTCCTTGCCCATGCGCCGCGCCATGGCAAAGGCGTCGTCGTCGTCCACCTGCACCACTTCGTCGATGATTTGGGTGTTGAGCACGTCGGGGATAAAACCCGCGCCGATGCCCGCAATGCGGTGTGGGCTGTGCTGCCCGCCTGAAATGACCGGCGACTTGGAGGGTTCGACGGCGATGGCCTTGAAGCTGGGCTTGCGTGCCTTAATCACCTCGGCCACGCCGGTGACGGTCCCGCCCGTGCCCACGCCTGCGACCAGGATGTCGACTTGGCCGTCGGTGTCGCGCCAGATCTCTTCGGCAGTGGTGCGCCGGTGGATCTCCGGGTTGGCGGGGTTTTCAAACTGCTGCGGGATAAAGCTGTTGGGCGTGGCCGCGGCGATCTCCTCCGCCTTGCGGATTGCGCCCTTCATGCCTTCGGCGGCTGGGGTCAAGACGAGTTCTGCGCCATAGGCGCGCAGCAGAATGCGCCGCTCCATGCTCATGCTGTCCGGCATGGTCAGGATGCAGCGATAGCCCTTGGCGGCGCAGACAAAGGCCAGCCCGATGCCGGTGTTGCCGCTGGTCGGCTCGACGATCGTGCTGCCCGGCCCAATCTTGCCCGTTTTTTCGGCGGCCTCGATCATGCTGACGCCGATGCGGTCTTTGACGCTCGACGCCGGGTTGAAGAACTCCAGCTTGGCATAGACCACGGCTGCAGCGTCGCCCACCACGCGGTTGAGGCGCACCAACGGGGTATTCCCCACCAGGTCGATAATGCTGTCGGCAACCTTCACAGTTCTCTCCTTCTGATGTCGGTCGTTCTTGGGTCGGTCTAGGCAACGGCGAGCGATTGGGCGGCAGCGTCGATCGCGGCGTTTTCAGTGCTATCGGCAGCCGGCAGCGGCGTGACCCACACCTGCGTGTCATAGAAGCCCGCGCCCGCGCCCATGTCCGCCTCTTGCTGTGTCGTGATCTGATTGATGTTGCGGCCGTCGGGGCTGGCCTTGGCCCACCAGACGCCGGGGGCCAGCACCGTGCCCGGCATGAGTTGGGTCGTGATCTGTGCGGTCAGCACGACGCTGCCGTGTTCGTTGCCCACGCGCACGGCTATGCCGTCGACAATGCCGCGCGGCGCGGCGTCGTCGGGGTGGATGCGCAGCAGCGGGGTCTGCTCGCGGCGTTGAAAGCGCTCGACGTTGGCAAAGGTGCTGTTGAGAAAGGCATGGGCGGGCGGCGAGATGCAGACGAGCGCGTCCGCCGCCCTATCGCCGCCCATGGGCGGCGATGTCTGCACGCGCTGCCAGTGCGGCGGATGATAGGTCGGGACGGGGTCATAGCCGTCGGCGGCCATGCGCTCGCTGTAGAACTCGCATTTGCCGCTGGGCGTGGGGAAATTGCCCTGGGCAAAGGGCAGATAGGGCTGCGGCAGGGCGAGCCGCACAAAACCTTGCGCCAGCAGGCTTTCCCAGGTGATATCCGCAAAGCGCGGGTGTGTTTGGGCGGCGATCAGTTCCTGCAAGATCGTCACGTCGTCTTGGCGGAAGCAGGGGTCCGTATAGCCCATGGCCGCGGCCAGCCGCCGGAAGATCTCGCTGTTGGGCAGGCTTTGGCCCAGCGGCGCGATCGCAGGCCGGTTGAGCGCCAGATGCAAATGGCCGTAGGGTTTGACGATGTCCCAATGCTCGAGCTGGGTGGTGGCAGGCAGCAGATAGTCGGCGTAGTCGGCGGTGTCGGTCTGGAAGTGTTCCAGCACCACGGTGAATAAGTCCTCGCGGCCCAAGCCCTGGCGCACTGCGGCCTGGTCGGGCGCGACCGCCGCCGGATTCGAGTTGTAGACGATCAAGGCATGGACAGGCGGCGTGGCGGCTTTGGGCCGGGCCGGCGCGTCGACGGGCCGCGGGTGATAGTAGGCGCGGCCCAGCGCCGCGGGGTCTCGGCTGAGGGCGTCGCCCAGCCGGTTCATATTGATCGTGCGCGGGCTGCGCCCGGCCAGCAGGTCGGGCCGGTGGAGCGAGTCCTGGTTGAGATGGCGAAATGTGCCGCTGGCGCTGAGTTGAATACCGCCGCCTCGCTGCCGCCATGCGCCGGTCAACGCCGGCAGACAGGCGATGGTACGCACGGCCATGCCGCCGCCTGCGTGGCGCTGGATGCCGTAATTGATGCGGATAGCGGCGGGCTGCGTGCGGGCATAGGTGCGCGCCAGGTCGCGGATGCGCGCCGCGGGCACGCCGGTCAGGGGCGCGGCCCGTTCGGGCGGCCACTCCGCCACGCGCTGCGCCAGCGCCTCAAAACCTACGGTATAGCGCGCCACATAGCCGGCGTCGTGCAGCCCTTCGGCGATGATCACATGCATTATCGCCAGGGCGAGCGCGCCGTCCGTGCCGGGGTGGATCGGGATCCACTCGTCGGCCAGGCGGGCCGTGCGCGTCTGGGCCGGGTCGATCGCGATCAGCGTTGCGCCTTGGCTTCGCGCGGCCTGAACAAATTGCCAGAGGTGCACATTGCTGGTGAGGGTATTGCTGCCCCAGATCAGGATCAATTTGGCATGGGTGTAGTCTTGGGTCTCGATGCCTTCGGTCGCGCCGATGGTGTAGAGAAAACCGTTAAAGCCCGCCTCGGAGCAGATGGTGCGCGCCAGGCGGCTGGCTCCCATCTGATGGAAGAAGCGCGCTGACATGCCGTTATATTGCAGCAGCCCCATCGTCCCGGCGTAGGAATAGGGCAGCACGGCTTCAGGGCCATGCTCGGCGATGATGGCTTGGAGCCGCGCCGCGATGTCGCCGATGGCGTCATCCCAACTGACCGGGGCAAACTGGCCGCTGCCCTTGGGGCCGACCCGTTTGAGCGGGGTGGTCAAGCGGCCCGCGTGATAGGTGCGCTCCAGATAGTTGTCCACCTTGGTGCAGAGCGCGCCTTGAGTCACGGGGTGGTCGGGGTGGCCCCAGAGGTCGAGGGCGCGCCCGGTTGCCGGGTCGACGGCGACTTGCCAGCTACAACTGTCGGGGCAGTCATGCGGGCAGACGCCGGTGATGATCTGGAGGGCCGGGTCATCGCGGTATTTCGAGAGTTTGGACATAGCGCATCCTTCCTAGGCAGGCAACCTGAACAGCCGTGCGCGGCGCTGGATGCGCCGGCTATGCACAGTGCAGCCATAGTGTAGCAAAGCCGGACGCGACGTACAACCCTACCCGGTCACCTGGCGCAATGTCGGGGCTGTGAGCAGGGAACTTCCCGATTTACGGATCGTCGATTCTCTGTCAAGATGGAACCGGCAAATGCAAAATCGGGCGGCCCGCTGCGCTTGACCGGGCGGCCCGTGCGTAGGACTAACAAGGGACGACGCAAGGGACAACACAGGGGATAAATACGAATGCGAGAGAGACAGCGTGATGTAGGGTGGATCGGGGTGCTGGCGGGCATGATCGGCGTGGCCGTGCTGGTGCTGGCGATCCTGCTCGCGCTGGGCGCACGCATCGCCCGCGGACCCAGCCGAATTACTCGGGTTATGGCTATAAGCTCCCGGACAAAACCATGACACCCAGACGACGCCCCCGCTCAGGGGGCGTCAACTTTTGCGGGATGGATTCGGATAAGCAACTTATAACAACTTTTACCTTGCCTCTTGACATACTGTGTATCATATAGTATGGTGCGATCCATGATAAGTATGGATCACACAGGCCCAATCATAGAGAATCTTTCGTCCGAACTGCGCCGCGGTCTGTTGGCGCTGGCCATACTCGCCCAGTGTCGCCAGCCGCAGTATGGCTATTCGCTCAAGCAAGTGCTGGCCGAGGCGGGGATGGATGTCAATGAGGGGACATTGTATCCCTTATTGCGACGGCTGGAGGAGCAGAAGCTGCTTGACAGCGAATGGCAGTTGGCCGGAGAGAGTCGTCCACGCCGTTATTACCGCATCAACGCTGCGGGTGAGGCGGCGTTAGCTGCGCTGACGACGGAGTGGCGTTTGCTGGCGGCGTCAATGGATCGCCTACTGGCCGATACAAAGGAATGAAGGAGAATTGCCTTATGGCAAAAGTGGCACAACAGACTCAGCAGCATAACCCCTGGATCGACCGCTATGTAGCCGAGGTCGGGCGGATGTTGCCCGCGGCCCAGCGCGCCGATGTCGAGATGGAGATGCGCTCGCTGATCGAGGAAGAGGCCGAGGCGCGCTCCAGTCTCGGCGGCGATCCAGTGGATAGCAGTGCAAAGGATGAGGTTGTGCTGGAGGTGTTGCGCGCCTTTGGCCGGCCTCAAGAGGTGGCTGCGCGCTATGGCGCACAGCAGTACTTGATCGGGCCTGCGCTCTACCCGACCTTTATGACTGTATTGCGGATTGTGCTGGCGGTGATGGTGGGGGTAACCCTGCTGGGGTTGGCTCTCGCCATAGGGGTCGATCAGACGCAGCCCGGCATCGCCGAGACGCTTGCCGGCTTGTTGTCCAGTCTGGTGCAGGGCGGGGGCATGGTCGTCTTGGTCTTTGCGCTGATCGAACGCTTGAATCGGGCGGCGCTGGAAAAGGCGTTCGCTGCCGGTGAATGGGACCCGCGCTCGCTGCCTGAAGTCGAGGATCGGGCGCGCGTCAAGGTCGGCGAGACGGTGACCGGCATTGCTTTTACTGTTGTCGCGCTGCTTGTGCTCAATTTCTACTTGGACCGGCTGGGCTTCTATATTGTGCCGGGCGAAGGTGTGCGCCACTTCGCCATCTTTTCGCCCGCATTTCGGCGCTATGTGCCGTTTCTGACGGTCTGGTGGGGGCTTGACTTGGTGCTGAATGTCGTGCTGCTGGCGCGCGGGCGCTGGGTGGTCTGGCTGCGCTGGGCGGATCTAGCGATCCAGGGGATCGGCGTCGCCGTCCTGCTATGGATACTGACCGGCCCTGCATTGGCGGCCTGGGAACCGCTGGAACCCGCCTTCCGTGTGACTCTGGGGATCATGCTTATCGCTACGCTGTTTGACGCCGGTAAGCATGTCTATTCGCTGCTCGTTCACAGAAGTGGGCGCAGCGGCTCGGCGCCGACATTGACCGTAGCGTAACAGGTGGGCGCGGCGCTGCCGCTGAGTTCAGCAGCCGTTCACGGTCTGGCTATTGTGCAACCTGCACAATAGCCAGACCGTGAATCTTGGCACAATTGATGATGGTCGCTTGGTGAGGGCCTCTTTATACTGCAACCGGAAAACACGCTGCCGGATACGCTGCTCTAGACAGCCGGCTCACCGATAAGGCAGATAAGGAAACCAACCCTAGGCCACCTCCGGTTACCCAAACCCAAACGGGCAGATGTTGCTGCATCCAACCCAGGGTTCAAAGTAACCGGAGGCTGCTTTTGTAGAGAGATAAAGCCCAGAAGTCCCTCCCTCTGGCACAAACGCTTTATCTCCCTACGGACATTTTATACCATCATCGTGGAAAAGGAGTACCAGCTATGCCTCTCGCTTGTAAAACGCCCCAGGATGTCATGGACGCCATCGGCAAGCATGACGTCAAGATCGTCGATGTGAAGTTCACCGACCTCTATGGTCAGTGGCAACACTTCTCATTTCCGGTGGGCTTGTTCGACCCGGAGGATGCCTTCGAAAAGGGTCTGGGCTTCGACGGTTCGTCGATCCGCGGCTTTAAGAGCATCGAAAGCAGCGACATGAACCTGATTGCCGACCCGGCCAGCGCCATGATCGACCCGGTCTGTGCCGTGCCCACGCTGAGCATGATCTGCATGGTGCGCGAGCCGATCACCGGTGAGCCGTTTAGCCGCGACCCGCGCGGCGTGGCCCAGCGCTCGGTGGACTATCTGCAGACTACTGGGATCGCCGACACAGTCTACATTGGCCCTGAGGCCGAGTTCTTTGTCTTCGACGAGGTCTACTATCACACCGGGCAGTACAGCGCGGGCTATGGGGTGGATTCGGCGGAAGCGCCGTGGAATTCGGCTGTGCCCGGTTTGGGCCACCAGGTCGGCGTCAAGGGCGGCTATTTCCCGGTTGCGCCCTATGACACGCTGCAGGACCTGCGCTCGGAGATGGTGCTGACCATGATCGAGGCCGGCATCCCGATTGAGGTGCATCACCATGAGGTGGCGACCGCGGGCCAGTGCGAGATCGACATGCGCTTTTCGCCGCTGGTGCAGATGGCCGACTATGTCCAGCTTTATAAATATATCACCAAGAACGTAGCCAAGAGACACGGCAAGACCGTGACCTTTATGCCCAAGCCGCTCTTCCAGGACAATGGGTCGGGGATGCATACTCACCAGAGCCTGTGGAAGGATGGCAAACCGCTTTTTGCAGGCGACCAATATGCCGGTCTGAGCCAACTGGCCCTGTGGTATATCGGCGGGCTGCTCAAGCACATCAACTCGCTCTTGGCCTTCTGCGCGCCGACGACCAACTCCTATCGCCGCTTGGTGCCGGGCTATGAAGCGCCGGTGGTCGTTGCCTATTCGGCACGCAACCGCTCGGCGGCCTGCCGCATCCCGGTCTATTCGCAGTCGCCCAAAGCCAAGCGCGTCGAGTTCCGCTGTCCCGACCCGGCGGCCAACCCCTATCTGGCCTTTGCCGCCTGTCTGATGGCCGGTCTGGACGGCATCAAGAACCAGATCGATCCGGGGAACCCTGCCGAGATGGACCTCTTTGAGGAGGAGACGCTCAAACACGTCAAGACGGTCAAGGGGTCGTTGGATGTGGTGTTGACCGAATTGGAACAGGACAACGCCTATCTGCTTGAAGGCGGTGTCTTTACGGCAGATCTGATCGAAACCTATGTGGCGTACAAGCGCATCGCCGATGTCGACGCGGTGCGGCTGCGCCCCCACCCGCATGAGTTTGTGATGTACTACGGCATCTAGCCCAGGCGGGCAGCGGCGCAGGGCTGGCGACGGTGTGCAGGGACAGCCGTCGCCGGCTGGTCGCGCCCGGCGCGTGCGCCTCGGCGGATGACCTGCGGCGGTTTACGCTGCGCTGCGGTTGGGTGCTACAATGACGTGGGTTGCCGCCCGGCGATAGAGCGCGTTTCACAGAGAACGCTGTATCGATGGCTGATTGTCTACCCGATGAAAATACAGCCCGTCCGGTTGAAATCGGTTGATCGGTTGAAATGAGGAGAAGTTCTGCATATGACGATTGAACACAGCGTCCGTGAACGCAGCGCCCAGGAACACAGCGCCGTTGCGCACAGCGCCGACGATCTCCAGCGGGTCGACGATATTATCAAGCGCAACGATATTCGCTTTATTCGGTTGCAGTTTTCCGACATCGTCGGGATCGCCAAGCATGTGACCATCCCGATCGGCCATTGGGATACGGCGATCTCGCACGGTCTCTGGTTCGACGGCAGCGCGGTCGAGGGCTTTGCGCGCGTGGCGGAAAGCGACATGTATCTGGTTCCCGACCTGAGCACGTTTGCTGTGGTGCCGTGGGAGATGGACCTCTCGACGGCGCGCGTGATCTGTGATGTCTATACGCCCGACGGCGAGCCGTTTGGCGGCGACCCGCGCTATGTGCTCAAGCGCCAATTGGAGCGGGCGCGCGCCCTGGGGCTGGACTATATGGTCGGCCCGGAACTGGAGTTCTTTCTCTTCCATCGCTACCCCGACGGCGGCTTGATGCCGCTCAGACCCCATGACCGCGCCGGCTATTTTGACGTCAGCACCGACCTGGCGCACAGCGTGCGCCGCCAGATGGTGGATGCGCTCCAGTCGATGGGGATCAACGTCGAAACCTCGCACCATGAGGTCGCCATCGGGCAGAGCGAGATCGACTTTTCTTATGGTCACGCGCTGCCGGCTGCCGACAACACGATCACCTTTCGCACCACGCTCAAGGCGATTGCCCAGAAAAACAATTTGCACTGCACCTTTATGCCCAAACCGATCGCCGGGATCGCCGGGTCGGGGATGCACATCCACCAGAGCCTGTGGGATCTCGAGAGCAAAGAGACGGTGATGTATGATGGCGACAATGAGTATGGGCTGAGCGAGACCGCGCTCCAGTTTATCGCCGGGCAGTTGGCGCATGGCCGCGCCATGACGTCCATCCTGGCCCCGCTGGTCAACAGCTATAAGCGGCTGGTGCCGGGCTATGAAGCGCCCGTCTATCTGTCGTGGGCGCGCACCAACCGCAGCGCGCTGATCCGCATCCCGCGCATCAGCCGAGGGCGGCATCGCAGCGTGCGCTGTGAACTGCGCTGCCCCGACCCTAGCGCCAACCCTTATCTGGCCTTTGCCGTGATGCTGGCCGCCGGGCTGGACGGCATCGAGAAGCGCATGACGCCGCCCAGCCCCACCGAGGAAGACCTCTATCATGTCGACGGTGCGCGCTCCGGGCTAGAGACGCTGCCCGGCGATCTGGGAGAGGCCCTGGAGGAACTGCGCTGCGACGAGGTGGTGCAAGATGCCTTGGGCCAGCACGCCTATGAGCGTTTTATGGAGGCCAAGACGCAGGAGTGGAACGAGTATCGGCTCTATGTGTCGCAGTGGGAGCTAGACCGCTATCTGACGATCTTCTAGGCGGCACTGCCTACCTGCCCACCCCCATCGGGCCATGCTTCGCACGCCGGGGCATGGCCTGCCTATTTGTCCGATCAATGGCCGCGCGAATTTGCCTGCGGCTCGCTTCGCCGTTAGGATCACCATCTTACATAGTTTTGGTGTCGAAGTATCGCAAGCCGTGAGGCTGCGTGCCGCGCCTGCCGATGTGGGCGAGGGCCGCGCGAGAAGGAGCGCCGTCGTGTCGCGACAGAGAACGATCGTGGTCGTCGCCGGGATCATGCTCAGCCTGTTTATGGCGTCGATGGAAAGCACGGTGATCGCCACCGCCATGCCCACGATTGTGGCGCAACTGGGCGGGCTGTCGATCTATAGCTGGGCCTTTTCGGCCTATATGCTGACTTCGACCTGCACGGTGCCGGTCTATGGCAAGCTGTCGGACATCTACGGGCGGCGCAATATCTACGCCATCGCCATGGCGATCTTTCTGGTGGGGTCGGTGTTGTGCGGTCTGGCGGGCACGATGGAACAACTGGTCTTTTTCCGCGCGGTCCAGGGTGTGGGCGCGGGCGGGGTAATGCCGCTGGCCTTTATCATCATCGGCGACATCTTTACCTTTGAGCAGCGGGCGCGCATGCAGGGCTGGTTTTCGGGCGTGTGGGGGGTGTCGTCGATTGTCGGGCCGCTGCTGGGCGGCTTTATTGTGGACAACCTGTCGTGGCACTGGGTCTTCTATGTCAATGTGTTGCCCGGCACGCTGGCGCTGATCTTGGTCTGGCTGGCCTGGAAGCGGCGCGGCGAACGCCATGCCGTGTCGGTAGATTATAGCGGCGCGGCGCTGTTGATGATCGGCGTAGTCGTGCTGCTCTTGGGGCTGGCCGAGTTGGACCGCCCGCGCGGGCTGCTGTTGGT
The DNA here is from genome assembly GCA_020845455.1 of Caldilineaceae bacterium. Classification (GTDB taxonomy): domain Bacteria; phylum Chloroflexota; class Anaerolineae; order Caldilineales; family Caldilineaceae; genus QEUY01. The sequence goes on along the minus strand of JADLFO010000138.1, from coordinate 776 downwards.
CGGGGTGGCCGTGGCGCTGTTTATCGCGCTCTATGTGGTGGAACGGCGCAGCGTCGACCCCGTGCTGCCGCTCTATCTCTTTAAGGAACGGCTCTTTGCCGCGGCGACGCTGCACGGCATCTTGGCCGGGTGGGCTATGTTTGGCAGCCTGTCGTTTGTGCCGCTCTTTGTCCAGGCGGTGCTGGGCACGTCGGCCACCGAGGCGGGGTCCACGCTGACGCCGATGATGCTGGCGTGGGTGGCCGGTTCGGTGATCGGCGGCAGGCTGCTGCTGACGCGTGGCTACCGCACGATCGCGCTGGCGGGCATGGTCAGCCTGACGCTGGGGTCGTTTTTGATCTCGCAGATCGGCGCCGATGCGCGGCGCTGGGAGATGATGGTCTATCTGGGGATGATGGGGATCGGCATGGGGCTTTCCGTGCCTTCCTTTTTGATCGCGGTGCAGAGCGCCGTGCAGAAGCGCGACTTAGGCACGGCAACGTCTACGCTCCAGTTTAGCCGCAGCATGGGCGGCACATTGGGCGTGAGCGTGATGGGCGTTTTTCTGACCATGCGGCTGGCGAATACGCTGGCGGCGGCGGGCGTCGACCCCAGCACGGTGCCGATGGACAGCTTGATCGGCGGGGAAGGCGGGGCGGAACTCCCGGCGGCGCTGCTGGATACGATCCGCGGCGCGCTGGCGGTCTCGATTGAAGGGGTCTTTTGGCTGGCCTTTATCGCCGCCGCGCTGGGGCTAGTCGCCACGGCCTTTGCGCCGGCTGGGCGCATCGGGCAGA
>JADLFO010000137.1 GCA_020845455.1 Caldilineaceae bacterium | reverse complement strand
GTCACCGCATAGCCCACCAGCCGCCCCAATTCCGGGTACATACAGCGGATCGTCTGGTCGGTGTACCAGTTCTCAGTCCAGGGGTTATACAGCCCCAAACAGAGCGGGCTGGTCGGAGAGGTCGCCACCACATTGGTGATCGACGGGGTATCAAAGTTCTTCAACTCCTCCAGCATCTGCTGCACGCCGGTCGCCGCGCCATTCTGCGCGGTCGCCTGCTTGGTCTTCTGTTTCATGCTTCGCCCCCTGTTGGCTTAGGTAGGTTGAGATTAGGTAGGTTGAGATTAGGTAGGTTGAGGGTAGTTTGGGTCAATCGCCGATGGGTGCTACTCGTAGCCATGGCCCAACGGTTGTAGCTCGCCCACAGCCACGACCTGGTTCTGATGGATCGCGCGGTCCACGCTTTCCAAGATCAGCACATCCTGCAGCGCCCGTTCAGCAGTATAGGCGGGAGTGCTGTCTGTATGGAAGGCATCGGCCAGCGCACGCCACATCGTCACATTGGCGTCGTCGTCGGGCAGGTCGATCACGCGCGCCTCTTGGCCGTGCCGTATCACCGTCAGCCGCTGCCATTCCACGGCAACCGTGCCCGCCGATCCATAGACTGTAAAGTGATTGCGGTCGGGCGCAAGCCGGCTGGAATGGCTCAACATGCCGGTGCTGCCGTTGGCATAGGCAAAGAGCATGGCGACGTGGCCGAACTCGCCATACTCCTCGCCCAGCTTTTTGCCCGTGGCCCAGACCCGCTCCGGGCGGCCAAAGACTTTGGTCAGCGCGGCGATGACATGGATGCCGCCGTCAAAGAGCGTGCCCAGCGGGAAGTCGGCCTCCTTGCGCCAGGGCGTCGAGGCAAAGCTCATCGGGCCGACTGCCCTGTCGCCTTCCAAATGTTCGACGCGCTCCCACATCACCAAGTCGCCGATCTCGCCGGACGCGATGATCTCCGCCAAGATCTCTTCGCCGCGGCGATAGCCCATCTGCTCGGTGACATAGAGCCGTCTGCCCAACTGCCGCGCCGTCTCGATCAGGTGTGCGCCCTCGGCCGCCGAGCGCGCGATCGGCTTTTCCATGATCACATCTTTGCCGGCGTGCAGCGCGGCCAGCGCCACCGGAGCGTTGAGCGCGATCGGCGTCAACACCAAGACGGCATCCACGCCGGGCAGCGCCAGCAGTTCCTGATGGCCGGCGACGACCGTGGCGTCGGGAAAGCTCTCGGCGGCTTGGGCGCGGCGTTCTGGGCTGAGGTCGGCAAAAGCGACAGGGACAAAGGCATCCGGCAGCGTGGCAAGCGTGTGCTGGTGGCGGCGGATCCAGATCAAACCGGCGCCGATCACGCCGAGGCGAAGCGGTTGCATGCAAAATCTTTCTAGGGTCGAAACCTGTATACTTCGGATTTAGCGGCCTCTTAGGGCAGCGGCGGCCCCCCGCGGCTGTAGGTTGCCGTATCGAGGACGGCCAGCCAGTCGAAATCGGCGATACTTTGGGGCGTAAGCGCGAAGTAAGTTGAGTTCTTGGCGCTGGCGGGGCGCGGCGGCAGCCCGGCGATGGCCGCGGCGGGCAGCCCTTGCCCTTGGTGGGTGGGAATGAAACGCGCCGGCCCCGGCGCGGCGGTCAGCAACGCCTCGAGCGTGCCCGCTTCGGGCCGGCCAATGCCGTTAGCCTCCGAGACGCCCACCGACGACCCGATCACGGCGTAGCGCGGCCCCAAGATCGTGTGCAAATGCGCGCCCGCCGGCCACCATCGGTTGTGGATCGTACCCAGTTGCCACTGTGCCTGCCCGCGCTGTAGATGGCTGTTGTGCGCAAAGGCCAACACCTTGCCGCGGCCGCGCTCGCGCGCCACAATATAGACCAGGTTGTCCGCCATCATAGCATCGCGCAGCCCCAGCGCGCGGGCGATCCGTTCATCCGACGGCCGCGCCAGTTCGGCGTGATAGTCCAATAGCTGCCGCGCCATCGACGCATAGTGCAGCGCCTCCAAATAGCGCGCCGCGCCGCTCTGCGCGGCCAACTCCGGACGGCGCACCCAAAGCTCGGTCGTCAGGTCTTCGGTTGCGATGCGCAGTGACGTGGCCGCGGGTGAGAGACCCACGGCCTGCGCCGGGTCGTACAGCGCGGCGGGGTTCTCCCAACCGGCGTCTTGCCCCAGCAGTGCGTCGATACGGGCGCGATACTCCTCGCCTTTGACGTTGTCCATCGCGGCGAGGTAGTCAAGCGCGACATACAGCACATGGCGCGGGCTATCGGTGACTCCCATTTCAGTGGGGCTGTCAAAGCCGTAAAACCGGAGCGGGACGGCATGGGCTGCGCCGGCGTTATAGCGCCGCATCCACTCCACCAACTCTCGGTTGGCGTCAAGCTGCCCGAAGCCATGGCTAAATCCGGTCTCCTGTACCGCTGCATAGGAGCCTCCGCCGCGGCCCGCCACGAATTCATTCACGGCGTGCCCCCGTGGGAAGCTGCTCTCGACGGCAATGGCGCTGAAGCCATGCGCCTCCACCAAACGCTGGAAGAGCCGGTTGCGTAGGAGGAGAAGTTCCTCCCCGCCATGCAGCGCTTCGCCAAAGCCCAGCAATTGCAGCGAATCGTCCAGCGAGGCCATCATCCTGTCGACCGCAGCGTTGAAGCGTTGGGGCGAATCGAGCGAGAACGGGATCGCCTCCTGCGCGATCCAATCGTCGAGCGTGGCGTATGTGGGTTGGCGCTGCCGGTTTGGCATCATGCCCCCAGTATACCAAAGCGCCGATCCCGCATCAATCCGGCGACGCAGCAGACAAATGCGTAGACAAAGCAGAGATGTAGCTCACATATGCATCCTGAGCAGCATAGGCGTCAAGCTTGAGTCTGATCACCATGTAATAGAGTATCTCGTTGGCTATGATATGATTGGAGTATAGGTGGATTTTTGCCATCATCTAGGAATCTGCCTTCGTTTGAGAGCCAAGCCC
>JADLFO010000136.1 GCA_020845455.1 Caldilineaceae bacterium | reverse complement strand
ATCTATGGGCTGTCCACGGTACCGCGCTTTCGCCGCCGCGGCTACGCCCGTGCCCTGGTTCAAGCGTCGGTGGCGCTGCGCCCCGATCTGCCGGCGAGCGTCTATCCGGACCCCGTGACCGTGCCGATCTATACCGCGCTCGGCTTTGTGCGCGGCGGCGCGATCGCAGTATGGAGGGCAGTGGGGAGTAGGCAGTAACAGCCCCCCCTCGCGGAAATCGGCTCCCCCGCGGGCTGTGGTATACTCACTTCGCACCGTGAAAGACGGTAGGCAATGGGCCTATCTGGACGTGGAGCGCCTCTTGAGCGCGCGAGGAACCTCATGCGTATTTTGCTTTATACCGGCAAGGGCGGCGTGGGCAAGACCAGCACCAGCGCGGCGACCGCGCTGCGCTGCGCCTCCCTGGGCTACCGCACAGCCGTGCTCAGCACCGACCCGGCCCACAGCCTGGGCGACAGCTTCGACCGGCGCATCGGCAATGAACTGGTGGAACTGGCCCCCAACCTGTGGGGCCAGGAGATCGACCTGCTCAACCAGATGGACAAATATTGGGGGCGCGTCCAGGGCTATCTGAACGCGCTCTTTGCCTGGCAGGGCATGGACGGGCTGGTGGCCGAAGAAAGCTCGGTGCTGCCCGGCATGGAAGAGTTGGCCAGCCTGATGCAGATCACCTATCTGGCCGACAGCGGCAACTATGACGTGATCATCATCGACGCCGCGCCCACCGGCTCCACCCTACAACTGCTCAGCTTTCCCGACATGGCGCGCTGGTATATCGAAAAGGTCTTTCCCTTCCAGCGCAAGACAATTCAACTGGCGCGGCCGGTGGTCAAACGCTTTAGCGATATGCCTATCCCCGACGAAGATGTCTTCGACAGCATCGAAGAACTGGTCGCCTATCTGGAGCGCATGAGCGTGCTGCTCAGCGACCCGCGGGTGAGCAGTATGCGCGTGGTGCTGAACCCGGAAAAAATGGTGGTGAAGGAAGCGCAGCGCGCCTATACCTATCTCAACCTCTACGGCTATCCGGTGGATGCCGTGGTCTGCAACCGCGTCTTCCCCCAGCAGTTGTCCGACAGCTATTTTGATCTCTGGAAGAGCGCCCAGACGGAGAATCTCCAGCTTGTGCGCGATGCGTTTCACCCGCTGCCTATCTTCGAAGTGCCCTTTTTTGCGCAGGAAGTGACCGGCATGACGATGCTGCAGCAGATGGCCGATACGCTCTACGGTCCGGCAGGCAAGGCGATGCGCGGCAGCGAAGGGGACCCCACGCGCCACTTCTACATTGGCAAACCGCAGGAGATCTTCCGCCAAGACGGGGCCTATATCCTGAGCATCCCCCTGCCGCTGGTTGAGCGCGAGCAGGTGCATCTGCACCGCAGCGTCTTCGACGAGTTGATCGTGCGCATCGGCAATTGGAAGCGCAATATCGCGCTGCCCTTGGGTCTGGCCAGATTGGAGATCGCAGGCGCCAAGTATGTGGAGGACCGGCTCAACATCAGCTTTGCCCTGGATGCCCAGCAGGAGCTGCCGCCGGAGGAGTTGAAATCCACAACCTGGCAGACGCTCAAGGCGCGCTTTGGCGGCAAAAAGCCCTGAGCGCCTCCCGTATCTTCCCTTTCTATCTTGCCGTATTGCTATTGACGTAAGTAACACGGAATGGCTGACATCCAACGTGGTGATCCTGTCGAAGAGACCGTCCTGGTCGACCTGCTGCGGCGGGCCCAGGCGCATTGCGATCCAACGGCGTTCGATGGGTTGTACTTGCTGTTTGCCGACCGTGTCTATCGCTATCTGCTGGCGCGCGTCAGCGACCCGGATTGGGCCGAAGAGATCACGTCGCAGGTGTTTGTGCGCTTGCTCGAAAAGATCGACATCTACCGCATCGGGCCACAGGATAACGTCGCCATCTTTTCGGCCTGGCTCTACCGGCTGGCGCACAACAAGATGGTCGACGTCATTCGCAGCAGCAAGCGCGCCCAAGAAGCGCCGCTGGACCAGGCCGCCTATCTTTCCGGCGGCAGCGACCTGGACACGGTCGAAGACCGGCTGGACTTTGGACGAATTTTGGAGAAGCTGCAATTTCTGAACGAGCAGCAGCGCGAGGTGATCCTGTGGCGGTTTATCGAGGAAATGAGCATTGCCGAGACCGCGCAGATCATGCAAAAAAGCGAAGGCGCTGTGAAGGCCCTACAGCACCGGGCGCTGGAGAGCCTCCGCCGCCAACTGCAAGCTTAGGGGACCATGCTGCCTGAAGAGATCTTGACGACCTGCATCGCTGCGCTAGAAGCGGGGGAAGAGCCGGCTGAGGTGCTGGCCCGCTACCCTGAGCATGTGGCAGAGCTGGAACCCATTCTCTACGCGGTCGCCACGCTGCGCGGCGCCGAAAAACCCCGGCTGTCCGGCCCGGCTTTTGTGCGCGGCCGCCGCGCCTTGGCGGAGGCGCTGGCCGCACGTCAGGCCGCTGCCGAGTCAAATGCCGCCCCGGTAGCCCCGCGCCCCGATGAGGCTGCGCCAGATGCAGCCGCCCCAGATGTAGCCGCGCCGGATGCAATCGCGCCGGATGCAGCTACACTGGACGAATTGGCGGTTGTTTCTTCTGCATCCACGGCCTCGGCGCTGCCCGCCGGGGCCGTGATCCCATCGCTGCCCGAACTGCGCCCCAGCCGGCGGCGTTTTGCCTGGGCGGGGCTGGGGCCGGCCGCGGCGGCGGTCGCCTTGCTGGCGGTCGTTGTGATTGCCGGCAGCAGCGGCAGCCTGCCCGGCAGCCCGCTCTATACCCTCAAACGCGCCGCAGAATCGCTGCAAGGCGCGATCATGACCAGCGCGGGCAGCGAGGCCGCATGGCAGGCGCGCCAGGTCGAACGCCGCCTGGCCGAGGCCCTGGCGTTGGAGGCCGAGGGCCAGCCGGTGGATGCCGCCTTCTTGACCGAGATCGAACAGATGACGCAGGCCGCGCTTGCTGCGGTGAATGAACTGCCCGCCAGTGAGCGTGCCCGCTTCCTGGTAGAATGGCAGCGCAATCTACAGACCTTGAAAGTAGACCCCACGGGCACAAGCGCCGTCGACAGCGCAGTCCGATCCACGTTGACCGCCGTGAACGCTGCGCTGGAGGCAGCGCGCGCGCCGGCGACCGTGCTGCCCCTGCCGGCGACGCAGACCCCCACCCCCACCCCCACCCCAACCGCGACCCTGGCTGCGACCGAGACTGCCACCCCGACCGCCAGCCCAACTGTCGCCGCAGATATGCCCACGGCGCCCCCGGCGGCGGACTCACTCCCGGCCCAGGCGACGCAGCCGCCGTCGACTGCGCTGCCGCCCCCCGCCCCGCGCGAGCCATCGCCCACGCCCGCCGCGGCCGTCGATACGCCGCTGCCCGCCGGCAGCCCAACGCCGACTTGGACCCCCATATCGACGCCTACATCGACGTCCACATCGACGCCCATCGCCCAAGCCACATCGCCGCTGGACTCGACCGCGACAGCCGAGCCGGCCGCGACGGCGACAACCACGCCCACGGTGCAGCCGGCGGCGACCGATGGACCCACCGGTGAACCATCCCCGACTGAGGAGCCGACCCCGCAAGCGACAGCCATGCCTACAGCCACGCCGGCGATCACCAACATCCCCGAACCAACGGCCACGGCAGAGCCGGTCGAGACCCCAACCGAGGAGCCAACTACAGGGCCGACAGTAGCGCCGACGGCAGCACCCACTGTAGACCCTACCTTGGAACCCACGGAAGAGCCGACCGCGGAGGCGACTGAGGAAGCCACGGCGACGGTCGAACCGTCGCCAACCGTGGAAGCGACGCCCACTGTAGAGCCGACGCCGACGCTGGAACCCACCGCGCTGATCTCCGCCACGGCCACATCCGAGCCGTCGTCTACACCCACGGAGACCCCCACGGAGACCACCACAGAGACGCCTACAGAGACCGTGACGGCCACATTCGAGCCGTCGCCCACGAGCACAGTCACGCTGACCGTTGAGCCTGCGCCGGCAGAGGAGGTCGCGGCGACGCCCGCCGCCGAACCGCAGGCGGCAGCCGAATCAACGCCCGAACCATCCGCTGCGCCTGCCGCGGCAGAGACCGTAGATACGGCAGACGGCTTGAGCGCCAAACCTGGGGCGGGTCAGACGCCCACGGCGGAGATGGATGAGCCTGCGCCAGACCTTGTGCCGGATAGCGGGCCGGAAGAAATGGAAGAGAGCGTGGCGACGCCCGTGCCGCTGGGCGAAGCCGCAGAGCCGTCTGACGAGGCCGCGCTGCTGGTGGAGCTAGCCACGCCAAGCGCCCGGCCCGGGCTGCGGCGGCTTACACCCCTGCCCAGCCCGACCTCGGACGACAACAGCGCGCCCGCGTCCCAAGAACCTACTCTTGAGCGCCCCGGAGAGCTTGCGCTGCTCCCCGCGGTAACGCCCGCCTTGACCCTCACCTTGACCTCCGCCTTGGCGATGACCTCCACTGTCGCACCGACCGTAACGCCGATTGTAGTAGAGATGCCGGCTCCGACGCCAGCGGAATAGAGCGCGCCAGTGGACCGAGCGAGGAGCGTTAACTCTTCATGCGCGGCAACGTGATGCCGCGCTGCCCCTGATACTTGCCTTGGCGGTCGGCATAGGAGGTCTCCGGCTCTTCGCCCTCAAAGAAGAGCACCTGGGCGATACCCTCGTTGGCATAAATTTTGGCGGGCAGCGGCGTGGTGTTGGAGATCTCCAGCGTGACATGCCCTT
>JADLFO010000135.1 GCA_020845455.1 Caldilineaceae bacterium | reverse complement strand
CTATAAGCGGGCCGTGGAAGAGGGCGCGATGGCCCTCTTTGGCGAGAAATATGGCGATGAGGTGCGCGTCGTCAGCTTCGGCGAGGGTGAGGACGAGGAAGGACATTCGTTGAGCATGGAACTCTGCGGCGGCACCCATGTGGACAGCACTGCCGAGATCGGCGGATTCCGCGTGGTCAGCGAAGGCAGCGTGGCCGCGGGCGTGCGCCGCATCGAAGTTGTGACCGGACGAGGAGCCGAAGCGCTCACCGAGCAGCGGCTGCGTACATTGGAGCATGTTGCCGATACACTCCACACCAAACCCGACGATGTAGAGAGCGCCGCGCTGGCGCTGCAAGAGCAAAACCAGAAGCTGCTGCGCGAACTGGCCCAACTGCGCCAAAAGCTCGCGCAGCAAAATACCGGCGCTCTGCTGGATCAGGCCGTCCAGGTCAACGGCATCAGAGTCCTGGCCGTACCGGTGGAGGTGGCCGACGCCGACGGCCTGCGCCAGATGACCGACTGGCTGCGCGACCGGCTGGGCAGCAGCGTGGTTGTGGTCGGCGCGGTGCTCAATGAGAAACCGCAGTTGGTCGCCGCGGTGACCCCTGATCTGGTCAAGCGCGGCGTACATGCGGGCAATCTGGTGCGCGACGCGGCCAAGATCATGGGCGGTGGCGGTGGCGGTCGGCCCGACATGGCGCAGGCCGGCGGCAAAGATGCGTCCAAGCTGGCCGAAGCCCTGGCCGGTGTGCCCGCTTGGGTCGAGAAGAGTCTGGAGAACTAAACCGAGGGTAGGAGGTCGCGCGAGACGCGGCTTCCTACCCTCGATCCATCCCTATGGTCGAGATCATCCCAGTTTCACCCCAGGCGAATGTAGAGGCTGTGCGCCGCCAGATGGCGCGTATGCGCAGCGATCATATCGCTCTGGCCCTGCCGGAAGGCTGGCTCGAACTGAATAACATGGCACGCCTGCGTCTCTTGCAGCGCCAAGCCATGATCCAGCGCCGCCACCTGGCCCTCATCACCGAGCACGAGGCCACGCGTAAAGCCGCCTCGACCTTGGGCATCCCCGTCTTTACACGTCCCGACGAGGCGCAGCACGGCCATTGGCGCATGTCGTCCAATCTACCGCTGGTGGACCCGGCCAAGCCCCAAGCTACGCTGCCGGACCCGCCACCCTGGCGGCGCGAGGAGATTGTGGCGCGCAGCGCGCGACCTTCGCATCACCAGGCTCGGCAGCGCCGTATCCGGCTAGAGGAGAAACGCCGCGTCCGTCTGCCCTTCTGGCTACAGCTCGCCGGCTATGCCGCCATGGCCGCGCTGATGGTTGCGGTCTTGGGCTTTTTCACCTTCTATGTGCTGCCCGCAGCCACCATCACCCTTGCGCCGGGCCGTGAACCGATTCAGGTAACCGTCAAGCTTACGGCGGACGGCAATCTCGACGCGGTGGACGCCAACACCAATTCGCTGCCCGCGCGCTTTATCGAGACCACGCTGGAAGAAACCGGCGCCATCGCCACCACCGGTTCACAGCAAAAGGCCAGCGACCGCGCCACCGGTTCAGTCGTATTTACCAACCTCAGCTCGACCGAAGTCGAGATCCCGGTCGGTACACTGGTCAACACCAGCACCGGCGTCCCGGTCACCTTCCGCACCACCGCCCCAGGTCAACTGGCCGGCGGCGTCGGCAGCCGTACCACGGTTCCGATTGAAGCCCTCGAACCGGGTGTGGAAGGCAACGTGCGCGCGAATACCATCAACACGGTAAGCGGCGCGCTGCGCTTCCGCGCCCGTGTGAGCAACCCGGGCGCAACCTATGGGGGTGGCTCCGCGCTAGTGCCGGTGGTGACCCAGACGGACAAAGACAATCTGCTGGCGCAAGTGCAGGCCAGTCTGGAGCAGAAGGCCTATGCCGCGCTTCAGGCTGAGCTTCAAGAGGGCGAATGGCTGCCGCCCGAATCAATCCAGAGCTTTACGGTGGCCCAGGTCTTTGACAAGTTCAACGACGACGAGGGCAGCGAGCTTTCGTTGACGCTGCGCGTGCTGGCGCAGGGTACGGCGCTCAACCAGTCGCAAACCAATGAAGCCATGTTGGAGGCTGTGCGCAAGTCCATCCCCGAACGCGGCATGCTCGTCGCCGATAGTGTGGCGTTTCAACGCGAACCCGGGGCCGAAGCGTTGGGTCGTCAAGTCCAGTTCACCATGACCGCCTTGGCCGACTATATGGTTCCGATCGATCCCGTTGAGGTGAAGCAGACCATCTCCGGAATGTCGCCCGACGAGGCAGCAGCGGCGGTCTCGTCACGTTGGTCGTTGGCCCGCCCGCCGGAGATCTACCATGATCCGGAATGGATGGAGACGCTGCCGCGCTTTGGCAGCCGCATCCAGGTACGCGTCGAGTATGCCGGCAGTCTGGAGGGCACGTCCGCAGCACCATGACCGGCGAAACGTCGCCCTTTGTGCTTCCGGCCCAGGGCAAACTGCTGGCGTTGGACATGGGGTTGGCGCGCATTGGGGTAGCCGTCTGTGACCCGCTGCGCCTAGCTGCCCGGCCGCTGGAGCTTTTGGTGCGGACCAGCCGCCGCCAAGACTTCGCGCATCTAGCGCACTTGGTGGAAACGCAAGAGATTGTCGCCGTGGTCTGCGGGCTTCCGCTCAACATGGATGGCAGCGAGGGCAACCAGGCACGCACGACACGCAAATGGGCCGAGCGCTTGGCCCATGCGCTGCGCACCCTGCTGGACCGCCCTGTCCCGGTGCTATTGTGGGATGAACGGCTGAGCACCTTTGCGGCCCAACAGATCGTGGCTGAACAAGGACTGGATGTGGCCGAAGATACCGCGGCCGCGGCGGTCATCTTGCAGGATTTTCTGGACGCTACACGCCGCGGGGCGCCGATCCGGGAAGCGATCCTGCTGCCATCCCGAAAGGCAGTAGGGAATAGGGAATAGGGACAGAGAAGAGAGTGTTGTAGGTACGGTTTCCAACCGCACATCTACGGCCACCGTACAGTGTGCGCGCCACAAGTGGCGCCGAAAACCGCACCTATAGGCCTAAATGCGCTTGGATCAATACGAAGATATAGAATTGACACCATGACCCTGAAAGAGACCGTTACCGAACGCCGCCAACTCGTCTTGGCGCGCCGCGCCGCCCATCAGCCGCCGCCCTTTGACTGGCGGCAACTAACCCAGCCCCAAAACCTCATCACCAACCTGGTGCGCCTGGGCTTTTTGCTCTTGGTGCTTGGGGTCATCATCGGGTTGTGGGTGGTCTCCAACGCGCATCTGACCGAACAATTTCTGGGCGCGCCGGTCAAGACCGCGGGCTTGATTGACCCAACCCGTGAACAAAATGCGCTGACGCCGGAAAATATCGAGCGGCAAGTGCTCGCCTTCAGCCTACGCTTGCGCGAGGACGAGTTGAATATTGTGGCCGGGACCAACCCGCGCCCACGTCCTTTTGTGATCAGCCCGGGCGAACCGGCCCGTTTCACCGCTGCCCGGCTGGCCTCCGACGGGCTGATTGTGGACCCCGATCTCCTCAACCTCTACATCCGCGTCACAGGGCTGGAACGGGATATCGCAGCCGGGAATTTCATGCTAGCCGAGACCATGACAATTCCCGAGATCGCTGACGCCTTGCAGACGCCGCTCTTTGAGGAAGCAGTTGTCACCATCCCCGAAGGCTTCCGCGCCGAGGAGATCGCCGAGCGGCTTTCCGAAGCGAACATCATCGAGCCGGACCGCTTCCTGACGGCAGTGCGCAACCCGCGCAGCCTGTCCATTTTTGAGGACTACGACTTCTTGCAAGACCTGCCGCCTGATGCCGGTCTGGAGGGTTATCTCTTCCCGGATACCTACTTTATGCCCGTACTCGCGAGCACACCTGAGATCGTCATTGCCTCGTTTCTCAATAACTTCGAGTCTAGGGTGGGCAACGACGGGCTGGTGGGCGGCGCCAGCGGCATTAGCGGGCGCAACCTGGTCACCTTGGCCAGCATCGTGGAACGTGAAGCCGTGATGGCCGACGAACGCCCACTGATCGCCAGCGTCTATCTCAACCGGCTCAACGGCGCGTGCGTCGCGGATGTAGGCGGGACTTACCTACAGGCGGACCCCACCGTCCAGTATGCACGCGGTACCGTGGGCAACTGGTGGTGGAAACCGCAGCGCATTGAAGAATACGCGTCGGTGACCAGCCCCTACAACACCTATCTCAACCAAGGTCTCCCGCCTGGCCCCATCTCCAGTCCAGGATTGAGCGCCATCGAGGCCACCCGCAACCCGGCCACGACAGCCTACTGCTTCTTCGTGGCGACCGGCGATGAGGGACGGCATGTCTTCGCGCAGACACTGGCCGAGCATGAGCAGAATATGCAGGTCTACGGCTATCAATAGCGACCGGTCGTCGCCGCTCAAACGCAGACCCGGTGTGGCACTCTTCACCCCCAGGCGCATGCGGCGCGCCTGGGGGCTTTTGATTGGCGGGTGGGCCCTGATCGTGCTGGGCGGCTGCACCAACATTCCTCCCATCGCCAAGATCGGGCTGATCGCGCCTTTCGAGGGACTCTACCGCCAAAGCGGATATGACGCGCTGGCGGCGATGCGCGGCGCGCTGGCAAGCTGCGCGCCGCCGGGCATGGCTTTAGTTCCATTGGCGCTCGACGGCGGGGCCGATCCGGACCAAAGCCGCCGCGCCGCAGCCAAACTCGCCCTCGACCCAGCCGTAGCCGCGGTGATCGGCCCGCTGGACCTGGCCGGCGCGGCCGCAGCGGCAGAGATACTCGCCGCCGAGCAGTTCCCTTGGATCGTGCCAAATTTGGTGTCGCCGAGCGGCGGCTATCCATTTCAGCCCGGCCCCGCCGCGCTCGCGCCGTTGGCCGCGGCGCTGCTCCAAACGCAGCAGCCCACCCTCACGCGGCTGCTCATTGCCGGGCTGCCTGCCTTCTGGCGGCCCGACGACCTAGGCGCGCCGATAGCAGGCGTGCCGCTCCTCCTGGTGGACACGCCCGAGGCGGTACTCCGGGAGGCGCAAACAGGCGATGCAGTGCTCTGGATGGGGCTGCCGGAGGACGGTGCGCGGCTGCAGAACACGCTTGCCGCCCTCGCTCCAGCAGTTCCGCTCTGGCTTGGACCTGAAAGCGGCGGTCCAATCTTTGCGGCGCATCTCGCCAAGCCCCAGGAAGTGTACTGGCTGATCTGGCGCGATCGCGGGTATAATACGAAGTCGTCCTCCGAGCCGGCTGCGGGCGTAGCCGCAGACCTGGCCTATCAAGCCACTTGTGCCGCCCTCGCCGCGCTAAATACAGGTTCTCCCCCACAGCAGCCTGTATGGGAAGTAGCCGTTTTTCGCTTGAACGCAGACGGCACGTTCGGCCCGGCATCGAGATCGGTATCGAGATCGGCATCGAGATCGCAGTAAACACAGAGGCAATCACTCTATGCGCGTCTTAGTCCTAACATGGGAATATCCGCCCTATGTGGTCGGCGGGATGGGCAAACATGTCGCGGGGTTGATCCCGGAGTTGGGCGGTGTCCCCAGCAGCTTCGGGCCTGTGCATATAGATGTAGTCACCACGCGCTATGCCGGGGGCGAAGCGAAGGAAATCCTCAACCCCTATGTGACCATCCACCGCGTCGAGGTTCCGCCGATTGACCCGGTGGACCTGTATAACCAGGTGATCAACAACAATGATATCCTGGTGAACTATGCCCGACGCTTGCTCGAACAGACGCCCTACGATCTGATCCATATGCATGATTGGCTGCCCGGCGTTGCCGCCATGATTCTGAAACACGACTACAAAATCCCTCTGGTCGCCACCGCTCATGCGACGGAGCGCGGCCGCCAGCAAGGTCATCTGAACAGCCCTACCAGCTACCAGATTGACGCGCTGGAGTGGAAGCTATGCTATGAATCTTGGCGTCTAATCGTCTGCAGCCGGTATATGACCGACGAGCTATTCTGGTATTTCGGCACGCCGCGCAACAAGATCAGCGTCATTGCCAACGGCATCGCCACCGGCCAAATGATACACAGTTCACCAGAACAGCGGGCTGCGCTGCGTGCGTTCCACGCGCCGAACGGCGAGCGCCTGCTCTTCTATGTGGGGCGCATCACCTATGAGAAGGGGTTACATGTCCTGCTGCGCGCCATGCCCAGCATCTTGCGCGACCACGCCAATACGCGCCTATTAGTGGCAGGCCGCAACAGCCGCCACTACCAACCTCTGGCACGCGAACTGGATGTGAGTGAGGCGGTGAGTTTCCTGGATTTTGTCACCGACGCGCAGCGCGACGCGCTCTATCAAGCAGTAGATGCAGCCATCTTCCCCAGCCTCTACGAGCCGTTTGGCATTGTGGCCCTAGAAGCTATGTCCCTCGAGTGCAATGTCATTGCCAGCGATGTCGGCGGGCTGGGTGAGGTCGTGCAGCACTGGATCAACGGGCTGACCGTCTATCCCAATGACCCGGAGAGCATCGCCTGGGCGGTCCGTGCCCTCTTTGCCGACCCGGCGGCCGCGGCCCAGCGGCGGGCCACCGCGCTGCACCAGGTGCATGAGTTGTACAATTGGTCTGCCATCGCCAAGCAGACCGTGGGTCTCTTTGAACTCGTGATTGACGAACGGCGTCAGACGCCTTGGTAGGCAACCGCCGCGACCCGTTCATAGACGATTGGCAACGGTTCCACCGGCGTGACGACGAGATGAAACGCAGCCCGGACGCGGTCATGCAGCGCCGCGGCCGCAGCCCCGTCTGCCGCATGGATGGTACACAGCGGCGCGCCCATCTCCAGCCGGTCCCCAACTTTAGCATGTACCACCAGCCCAACGCGGTGGTCAATCGGGTCGCCCTTTTTCTTCCGCCCTCCGCCCAGATCCACCGCAGCCAGCCCCAACGTGCGCGGCTCGACGCGCTGCACACTGCCGCCTTGGGGCGCGGTGACTGTAACCTGCACCGGCGCGGCCGGCAGCCGGTCCGGGTGATCCACCAGCGCGCCATCGCCGCCTTGCGCGACCACAAACTCGCGAAACTTGGTCAGCGCCGCGCCGGAGGCAATGACCTCACGCACGCGGCCCGCGGCCTGCGCCGCGTCCAGACCGGCCCGGTCTGGGCTGCCCAGCAGCAGCATCTCGACCGCCACGATCTCGACGAGTG
>JADLFO010000134.1 GCA_020845455.1 Caldilineaceae bacterium | reverse complement strand
TCATAGCGCGTCAGCAGCCGCTTGAGCAGGTCGGCCAGCGCATCGCGCTCTGCGTCGTGCAGGTCGGGCATCTGTGTGACATGCCGTCTGGGCAACACCAGCGTCTCGAACGGCCAGACCGCCCAGAAGGGCGCGAGCGCCACCCAATGGTCGTTCTCGACAATCAGCCGCTCACCCACAGCAGTCTCCGCAGCCAGATAGTCCACCAGCATCGGGCTGCCATGCGCCGCAAAGTAGGCGGCTTGGTTGCGGTCCTCCGCCGCCGGGATCTGCGGCACGCGGTAATTTGACCATAGCTGCCCATGCGGGTGCGGGTTGGATGCGCCCATCATTGCCCCGCGGTTCTCAAAAAGCTGGACATAGGCGATCTCCGGGCGGCTGCCCAACTCCTCCACCTGAGCGCACCACACATCCACCACCGGACGAATCTCCGCCCGTTCCATCTCACCCAGGGTCAGGTCATGGCGCGGGCTAAAGCAGATCACGCGGCAGATGCCCGTTTCGGCCTGGACACGGAAAAAGCTCTCCGGCTCCAGTTCAGCGCGCGGCCCTTCCGGCAGCAGCGCAGCGAAGTCGTTCTCAAAGACAAAGGTGCTGGCATAGTCGGGGTTGCGTGCCCCCCCGGCCCGCTCATTGCCAGGGCAGAGATAGCAGGTCGGGTCATAGGCGGGGCGCACCTCCGGCGGCAGCTTCTCTACCTGCCCCTGCCACGGTCGCTTGGTGCGGTGGGGTGACACCAACACCCATTCATCGATCAACGGGTTATAGCGCCGGTGCGGATGCTCGGTCGGTTCAAAAGGCTGTGGGTATGTACTCATGCGGCCGCGGACTCCTCGGCGAGCGCCATCGCGCCCAACACGCCGGCCTGGCTACCCAACCCCGGCGGCACGATGTAGTCGTCGATCTGTTGCAGGATTGCCTCTTTTTGAATATAGCCGTTGAGTAGGCGCTGCACCTCGCTGCGAATCATGGGAAACAGATGCGTCTGTTTCATCACCCCGCCGCCCATGACGATGCGCTGCGGCGACAAGGTGCAGATGATGCTCACCAGCCCCAGCGCCAGATAATGCGCCTCCAGCGCCCAGCCAGAGTGCCCCGGCGGGAGTTGCTCGGCGCGCGCCTGCCAGCGCGCCTCGATCGCCGGCCCACAGGCCAGCCCTTCCCAACAGTCGCCATGATAGGAGCAGTAGCCCGCATACGGGTCCGCCTCCCAGTCATGCGGCACGCGCATATGGCCCATCTCCGGGTGCATCAACCCGTAGATCCGGCGGCCGTTGACCATCCCGCCGCCGCCCAGGCCGGTGCCTACGGTCAAATAGACAAAGGTATCCAGCCCTTGCGCCGCGCCCCAGCGGAATTCTCCCAGCGCCGCGCCGTTGACGTCCGAATCGAAGCCCACCGGCACATCCAGCGCCTTCTGGATGCGCCCCACAAAATCGGTGTTGGCCCAATGCGGCTTGGGCGTGGTTGTGATATAGCCAAAGGTCGCCGAGCGTCGATCCGGGTCCACCGGGCCGAACGAGGCGATACCGACCGCGGCCAGCGGCTCGGCCTGCTGATGCCGGCTGAAAAAGGCAATCGCCCTGCCGATCGTCTCTTCCGGTGTCGCCGTGGGAAAAGAGGTTTCGGCGCGGATATCATCCGGCCCGCTGCCAATTGCACAGACGAACTTCGTGCCACCGGCTTCAATGCCGCCCCAAAGGCTCATAGCGCTATCCTTCACAGATGGCAGTTGATGATCTATCAGTTGATGACCTACAAAGGCTCTTATGATGAACAGGTGAAATGGCTTTGCGAACCGGTCAGCGGCGCGCCGCCGACCGGGGCAGTTCCCCAAACTTGCTCAGATGATGCGCCAGCCGGGTCGGCTCCGGCAGCCGGTAGCGAGTCGTCAGCCGCAAGACCCACGCCACCGCTTCTTCCAATGTGATGCAGTTGCCCACGCTGACATAGACCGGACGCACCCCGGCGCGCGTGCGCAGCACCACGCCGACCTGCTCCCCGTGGTCCACCAGCGGCGTGGCGCTGCCCTGCTCGTCGGGAGGGTCGTCGGCATGTCCCGTCAGCCGAGACTTGGCCACGCCCACCGTCGGCAGGTCGAGCAGCACACCCAGATGGCAGGCCAGCCCCAGCCGCCGCGGGTGGGCGCGCCCCTGGGCATCGGCCACAATCAATTCCGGCCACTGCGTAAGCTGGTCGAGCGCAGCCAACACCGCAGGCGCTTCACGAAAGCTCAACAGCCCCGGCACATAGGGGAACTGCACCGGTCCTTCCCAGGTGGCATGGTCGACCACCTGCAAGCCGGGCACGTCGAGCACCACCACCGCAGCGCGCACCCGGTCATCGCGCACGCTCATGTCCACCCCGGCGACGCGCTGCGGCGCATGGCGCAGCGGCGTCTCGACGACCAGCCCGGCCAACTGCCGCTGGATCGCGACCGCCTCGGTAGGGGTGACTGCCCAGCTATGGGCGTGATGGAGGGGATGATTCATGGCACGACCACCGCCTTCGCCGGCGCAGCGCAGGTCACGCTGCGCGCCAACTCCGAAAAACCCGCCTGCGACCACCCGGCGCGCGCCCCGATCTCCGCCGCCAGCCAGGCATACAGCGCCTGGGCTGCCTCCTCGTTGCGCCAATCGCCCCACCCCTGCGCCGCATAACGACCGGCCACGCCGGTGCGTGCCGTGCGCGTGCCCGCCTGCCCGTCGCCGCTGGTATAGGTATCTACGACCACGCGGTCGGCCAACTCGATCAGTTGCGCGCCAAAAGTCGCCACATCCGAATAGGGCAGACAGGGACTGACCGCGATCTGCACATTCAACCCGTGCGCCCGCGCCGCAGCCAGGGTTTCCAAGCGCTGTGCGATGGCAGGACAGCGCGGCGTCAATACACGCCGCACCTCATCGCGATCGGTCTCGACAGTAAAGCTCAACCGGCAGCGCTCGCCCAGGCGCGCCAGCCGGGCAAAGTCGTCTGCCACTAGCGGCGACCGGGTCTGCACCATCAGCAGCCCTGGCGGATAGTCGGCAAAGACATCCAGACAAGCGCGGCTCAAACGCCACCGGCGCTCCGCCGCCTGGTAGGGGTCCGTGGCGCTAGACATGAAAATCGCCAGCGCGTCCAGTTGCCCCCGCGCCTGGGCGCGCGCCAATTCCTTGCGCAGCCTTTCGGCGATGCCGGTGCGTGGGTGTACATACTCGCCCCAAGGCAGCGGCGGCCGGTGAAACTGATGCACACCCAGCGCCTTGACATAGCAGTATTCACAGCCAAAACGGCAGCCAATATAAGGTTGCAGCGTATGCGTAAAACCTGCCAAAAAGCCACCGGTCTTGGTCAGCGCAGCGCTGGCGGGGCGCGGCTGCCGGGCTTCGTCCAGGGTGATTGAATAGGGTTCAGACATTGTCCCATTATCGCGCAGCTTCACGCGACCATCAACTCGGACCCCTTTGGCTTGGCGCACGCCCGCCCCTCGGCAGCGCCATCTACGGCGACAAACCTCGGCAACAAACGGCCCGGCTTGTGGCCGGGTCGCAGCCTGACGCTCAAATCGAATTTCGGATCGGGCTACAGCAGTTGGAGCACGCCAGGCTCACGCACCAGTTCTTCCTCAATCCGGCTCTTGCGTGCATTCAAAATCGTCGACCGGCCCAAATAGCCGACTAACTGGCGCGGATCTTCCCGGCTGACCACCAGCAGCCGCCCTACATTGTGCTGCAACATACATGCCAAGGCATTGTCCAGCAGTTCGTCAGGATAGGTCAATTGCGGATGGGCGCTGCCCGCCTCCAGAACGGTCATTTGGCCAGTGGGGTCCTTGCCCAATGCCCGCAGCACAT
Source organism: Caldilineaceae bacterium (assembly GCA_020845455.1). GTDB lineage: Bacteria > Chloroflexota > Anaerolineae > Caldilineales > Caldilineaceae > QEUY01. Next base: position 22,351 of record JADLFO010000134.1, on the reverse strand, counting down.
CGCCGCGCGTGATGATGCCCACCAGTTGTTGTGCCTCGTCCACAATCGCCTGGGCCTGGTGCCGGGTCAGCACCGGGTCGCCCGCGGCAATATGCGTCGACAACTCGGCCACACGCATATCGGCGCGCACCGTGCCCAACTCCCCGTCCATGATCTCGCCCACGCGTACCAGCATAAAAGGATCGACCGAATATTCGCGCAGCAGATGCAGCCCGCGCCGGGCTACTTTTTCAGTCAGGATCGACCGCCGCATCAGCAGCACAGTGACGGCATAGGCCACCACACTGGCGGCCATCAACGCCGGCAGCGTGTTGTAGTCGTGGGTCAGTTCGACGGCGAAGATCATCGCCGTCAGGGGCGCGCGCATGGTGCCGCCCATAAAGGCCGTCATACAGATCATCGCCCACAGCCCCGGCTCTTGGCCCGGGAAGAAACCGGCCCCGAACGCGCCCAGCGCCGCGCCGATGATCAGCAAAGGCGCCAAGACGCCGCCCGATGTGCCCGAGCCGAGCGCAATCGCCCAGACCAGCGCCTTGATCAGCAGCAGGCCGATCACCATCGTGCCGACCATATGGCCCTGGATCAGACTCCGGATCAGGTCATAGCCGACGCCCAGCACGCGCGGGTCAAAATAGCCGCCGATGCCGACAAGCAGACCGCCCAACGCAGGCCACCACATCCAATGGATCGGCAGCTTATGAAACAGGTCTTCGAACGCATAGACCAAACCGGTGGCCGCCACCGCGCCCAGCCCACCGACCAGCCCCAGAAAGGCCGCGATCAGGATCGTGGCGGCAGGCAGCATGGCATGGGCCGGCGTGGGGAAGATCGGGCCGCTGCCCAACAAGGGCACGCGCACCACCGCCGCCAGTGTCGACGCCAGCGCCACCGGGATAAACGACCGGGGCCGCCATTCGAAAAGCAGCAGTTCGACCGCCAGCAGCACAGCCGCCACCGGCGTTGCAAAGACCGCCGCCATCCCGCCCGCCGCGCCGGCTACCAGCAGCGTTTTGCGCTCCGCCGCCGAGAGATTGAAAAGCTGCGCAAAGAGCGACCCCGCCGCGCCGCCGGTCATGATGATCGGCCCCTCGGCCCCGAAGGGTCCCCCCGTGCCGATGGAGACAGCCGAGGAGAGCGGCTTCAGCACTGCCACCTTAGGTTCAAGCTTGCTCCGCCCGATCAAAATCGATTCCAGGGCCTCGGGGATGCCATGCCCGCGAATCTTGGGCGACCCGTAGCGCGCCATCAACCCGACGATCAGCCCGCCAATCGCAGGCACAAGGATTACCCACAGCCCCAACTGATTCCCAACCGGTGTTGCTTCGGCAAAGGAGAAACGCTGGTAGAAGGCGAGATTGGTGAACAGCGCGATGAGTTGAATCAAGATATAGGCGATCAACGCGCTCATCACGCCGATGACAACGGCCATCGCCGACAGAATGAGGATGCGCCGGTCACGGGTAAAATCGGCCAGACGATCCGGAACGACACGTGCTTCAGCATAAGTAGCCATGGTTTCTCCTACGCCAGCTAGTTTCGAACAAGAGGTACTGCCATCGGGGAGGGGTGACAGCGAAACAACATAGCAGGTTTAGCACTAGCTGAAACAGATGTCAAGTGAGGGATAAGACAAATTTACATCTTGCCCAACATTCTTCGCCGAGCAGGACGGGTGCTGATCCGCCGAAAACAAGGCAAATCGGCGCCGTAGACTATCAGCCGCCCGCCAATACCGACGCCACCACCCCCACAAAGCCCAAGGCGCTGGCAATCGTGACGCCCACGATCACAAAAAAGATCGGGCCATAGCTGCGCTGCGGCTCCACCTGGCGCTTACGCCGCGCCTTACTGCGCCGGCGCATGGCTTCGGTCTGGGCAAAACTGGCCGAATAGCGTTTACGTTTCAAGGCATTCCTCCTTGTCGATGACGGCCGCGCACGGGAGTGACAACCGCATTATAGCACATCCGTGCGAGAATCCAACCTGGCGGCGCGCGACGAACCTTAAAATTCCGTGCCGCAAGCGCCAGGCCGCGCCTACCGCGGCGATGGGATTGACGGATTGACCCGGCTGTGTTTGGATTATGGCAGGCAGGCGAGCTTGACCGTACGCAGGCCGCGGCCTATACACGATAGGCCAGATGTGACAAGGCCCAGATTTTAGAAGGCAAAGTAGCGATGAGTCTCTTAGGCAACATTCTTTGGCTGATCTTCGGCGGCCTGGTCGCAGGGCTGGGCTACATGATCGGTGGGCTGCTGCTCTGTCTCACCATCGTCGGCATCCCCTTTGGGCTGCAATCAATCAAACTGGGCATCGCCACCCTTGCGCCTTTTGGCAAAGAGGTCGTGGAAGGGAACCAGGCTAACAGCCCGCTGCGCGTCCTTTTCAATATCATCTGGATCATACTTTTTGGCTGGGAGATTGTCGTGGCGCATCTGTTTTCAGCCGGGCTGCTGGCTATTACCGTGGTCGGCATCCCATTTGCGCTGCAGCATATCAAGCTGATCCCATTGGCGCTGCTGCCATTTGGCAGAGAGCTGCGCTAGGAGTTCAAACACCTGCGGACCGGCAGCCTGTGCCGGCCTAGGGTCCGATCCGGCTTATGCCCGATCTGCCCCGGACAGGCTGAACAGCCGCCCACAGAAATCGAGAAACAAAACGCGTGTCCTTGTTGGGTTCAAGCCTAGCCCTCCTCGCCCTGACGGCGCTTATATTTGGCGTCGTCCGTCCCCGCCGCTTTCGCCACATTGGCTGGCTCGCGGCGCTTCCGCCCGCGGCCATCACCGTCTGGCTCTTCACCCAAATCCCTGCGATCGCCGCCGGCCAAGTCCTGACCGAGCGCATCCCCTGGGCCGGTGAACTGGGCCTGGAACTGAGCTTGCGGCTGGATGGGCTGGCTCTGCTCTTTGGCCTGATCATCACGGGGATTGGGGCAGGCGTCACCCTCTACACCGGCTACTACTTTGAAGACAGCCCACGCCTCGGCTATTTCTACAGCCTGCTCTTTGCCTTCATGGCGAGCATGTTGGGCTTGGTCTGGGCCGACAACCTGCTCCTGCTCTTTGCCTTTTGGGAAGGCACCTCCTACTCCAGCTATCTGCTCATCGCCTTCGACGACGGCGAAAATGCCGCGCGTGAGGGTGGCCGCCGCGCGCTGCTCGTCACCGCGCTGGGCGGGTTGGCGATGCTCTTCGGCATGGTGCTGTTGGGCAGCAGCACAGGCTCCTATACCATCAGCGAAATCTTGGCTACACCGGGGCTGACCCGCGCCCCGTTCTATCCATGGGCGCTGGCCCTGCTCCTGCTGGGCGCGTTTACCAAGTCGGCGCAGTTCCCCTTCCACTTCTGGCTGCCGGGGGCCATGGCCGCGCCCACGCCCGCCAGCGCCTATCTGCACTCCGCCACCATGGTCAAGGCAGGCGTCTATCTGCTGGCGCGGCTGCACCCGGCCCTTGCCGATGACCCGCGCTGGTTCTGGGCATTGCTGCTGGTCGGCGGTATCACCATGCTCGTCGGCGCGATCACCGCCCTGGGCCAATACGACATGAAGGCGCTGCTTGCCTATGCCACGGTGAGCCAGCTTGGCATCCTGGTCATGCTGCTGGCCTTCAACAGCGAGCAGGCGGTGATCGCCGTCGCGGTCGGCATCCTGGCCCACGCCCTCTACAAAGGCCCACTCTTCTTGCTGGCCGGGATCGTGGACCACGCCACCGGCACGCGTGACCTGCGCCGGCTGGGCCATCTGCGCCGCGAACTGCCGCTCGTCACAGCGGTTGCCCTGCTCGCAGAACTTTCCATGGCCGGTATTCCGCCGTTCTTCGGCTTCCTGGCCAAAGAAACCCTGCTCGAAACATTTTACCACCACGCGGCGACCGGCTCGGCGGTTGTGGGCTGGATCGGGATGGGCGTCGCGGCCCTGGGCGGGGCCTTCTTTGTCGCCTACAGCTTCACCTTGCTTTGGGAAGGCTTTTTGCGCGGGCGTGCCGAACAAGATACCGCCCATGTCCATCATCCGCCCAGCTTGGCCTTTGTGCTAACGCCGTTGATCTTGACCCTGATCGGCAGCGCCATCCCCTATCTGCTGGGTCCCACCGGCAACCTGCTCGACGCGCCCGCCAGTGACATGGCCGGAGAGACCGTCGACATGCACCTCGCCCTATGGCACGGCTGGACGCCCGTCTTGATGACCAGCCTGGCGGCCATTGCTACGGGCCTGCTCATCTTCCTTGGGCGCAGCCGCGTGCGCGCTGCACTCCGGGCGCTGCCCGCCCGCTTGAGCGGCGACGCCCTCTTTGATCAGGGCCTTGCCTGGCTCCAGCGCAGCGCCGTATGGCTGACGCGCGCGATCCAAGGCGGCGCCTTGGCGCAGCAGGCCAGCGTCACCCTGGGCGCGGCGGTTGTCGCGCTCGGCTTTGCGGTCTATGCGGCGCAGTGGCCGCAGGATTTTCGCGTCCTGAGAGACAATTCGCCCAGCCTGGCCGAACTGATCTTGGCCGTGCTGGGCGCAGTCGCCGCCATTGCCACCGTACGCGCACCCTCGCGGCTCAGCGCCATCATCAGTTCCGGCGTGGTTGGCATCGTCATCACTCTCTTTTTTGTTTTCTTCAACGCACCTGACCTGGCGCTCACACAACTGCTGGTAGACGTCCTGACCGTCGTGCTGCTGGTGCTTGTCTTCTATCGCATCCCGCCTCGCCCACTGCCGCCCTTCAGGCGTCGTATCCAGTTCCGCAACCTGCTGGTCGCGCTGGCGGTGGGCGCGCTCGGTTTCTCCCTCACCTTGCTCAGCGCCGGCCCCACCTACGCCCCGGCCATCGGCGATTGGTTCTCGCTCAACTCGGTCGCGCTGGGCCACGGCGCTAACATTGTCAATGTCATCCTCGTCGATTTCCGCGGCTTCGATACGCTGGGTGAGATCACCGTCCTGGCTATCGCCGCGGTCGGCGGCTATTCGATCCTGCGTTCGCTCTTCTTCCGGCCCCGCCCACTCGCTCCCGCCACGCCAAGCGCCGGGCGGCAGCCTATCGAGAAACCATTAGAAAACAAAGCCGGCCATGCCTGAACTCTACCTGCGTCTGCTCGACCGCATCTTGACGCCGATCTTGCTTATCCTGGCCTTCTCGTTCTTTATGCGCGGCCACAACCTGCCCGGCGGCGGCTTCATCGCCGGGTTGGTGGCTGCGGCTGCGATTCAGCTTCAGATCCTCAGCCGCGGCGATGATTTTGTGCGCCGCCGTTTGGGACGCTATCTCCAGCCGCTGAGCGGCGTAGGCCTGCTCGCCGCCGCCGTGGCCGCGCTGCTCGGCTTTATTCAGGGAGGCTTTCTCAAAGCGGTTTGGGCCAAGGTCCACTTGGGCGCGCTTGAGCTTGAATTTGGCACGCCGCAGCTCTTCGATCTGGGTGTCTTTCTGGTCGTCGTCTCTGTGGTCGTCTCCTATTTTCTGGCGCTCAGCCGCCGCGACCCGGAGCCGGAATCATGATGGGCCTCACCGCGGCCGCCTTGGTCGGCGTCCTCTTTGCGGCCGGCGCCTATCTCGTCCTGCGCCGTGAACCCATTGGGGTGATCCTCGGCCTCAGCCTGATCACCTACGGCACGAATGCCCTGCTCTTCAGCAGCAGTACCTTGGCGCGCGGCGTTCCGCCCATCATCGAAGACAAAGCCGCTTTCACCGGCGACATCAGCCGCTTTGTCGACCCGCTGCCCCAGGCGTTGGTCCTCACTGCCATCGTCATCAGCTTTGGCGTCACGGCCTTCATGGTCGTGCTCTTCAACCGGCGCAACGACCTGCTCGACGAAGCGGGGCTGAGCAGCACAGACGCGCCGGTCGCCAACGACCCATTTGCAGCGGACAGCCACTTCCTCGACGAGTTGGACCGCAATGCCGACGACTATGAATGGCTGGACGATGAACTGGATCACACCCGGCGTGCCGGCGCTGTGGACGACGCTGCGAATCACGTCGAGAACGACATAGGATAAGGACCCGTGCATGCACCTTGACCCCAACTGGCTGTCCGCCCCCATCGCCGTTCCCTTGCTCACAGCCGCGCTGGGTCTGCCCTTCATTCGCCGTGGGCTTGAACGCGCCGCCGTAACGCAGAACCGGCTGGCCGGGTTGGGTATGCTGCTCAACCTGGCCGTGGCCCTCTTGCTCTTGGTCTATACCCTGAACGACCGGCGTCTTGTGCTACAGGTCGGTCTGTGGCCGGCCCCCTTTGGCATTACGCTGCTGGCCGATGGGCTGAGCGCCATCATGCTCACGCTCACCGCCATCCTGGCGCTTGCCACCGTGGTCTATGCGTCCGGCACGCTCGACGCCCGCGCCAAGCTCAACTACTACCCGCTGGTTTCGTTTCTAGTCATGGGCGTCAACGGCGCGTTTCTGGCGGGCGATATCTTCAACCTCTATGTCTTTTTCGAAGTGCTGCTTGTCGCCAGCTTTGCGCTGCTGACGCTGGGCGGACAGCTTGCCCAGATCAACGGCGGCATCCGCTATGTCTTGCTCAACCTGCTCGCCTCCACCATCTTTCTCGCCACCGCAGGCATCATCTACGGTACAGTAGGCACGCTCAACCTGGCGCACATCGCCGAACGCATGCCGCTGGCGCCGCGCCCGATCCAGGTGTTGATCGCGGGTCTGCTGCTCGTCACCTACAGCAGCAAGGCGGGTTTGTTCCCGCTCTTCTTCTGGCTGCCCGCCAGTTACCATACGCCACACCCATCGGTCACCGCGCTCTTTGGCGGGCTGCTCACCAAGGTGGGCATCTATACCCTCTTCCGCATCTACCCGTTGATCTTTCCGCAGATTCTGCAGGAATGGCAGCCGTTGATCTTGACGCTGGCGGGCCTGACCATGGTCACCGGCGTCTTGGGCGCGATGGCCGTCAACACTCTGCGCCGTGTGCTCAGTTTCCACATCATCAGTCACGTCGGCTATATGGTGATGGGGCTAGGCTTGGCTGCCGGGCGCGACCCTGTGCTCGCCGGGTTTGGCATGAGCGCAGGCATCCTCTATCTGACCCATCACATGATCGCCAAGACGGCGCTGCTCATGGCGGGCGGCGCGGCCGAGTTGGAAGTAGGCAGCGGCAGCCTGCTGCGCGACCGACTAGCGGGACTCAGCCACAGCCGGCCCGTGCTGGCCCTCCTCTTTTTTATTGCCGCCATGGCGCTCGCCGGAATCCCGCCGTCGAGCGGTTTTGTCGGCAAGCTCGCGCTGCTGCAGGCCGCTGTCGGCTCGGCGCACTGGGCCATCGCCGCCGTCAGCCTCATCGTCAGCCTCCTTACCCTGGTCAACATGGCCCGTCTCTGGCAGAAGGCATTTTGGGGCCGCCCCGATCCCGCGGTCACGCAGCCTTCGCTGCTCACGTCGCCCAAGCGACGCTGGCTCACCCTCACGCCGATTGCCGTTTTGGTCGCCCTTAGCCTGGCGATCGGCCTCTTTGCCGGGCCTTTCTTCCACTGGTCCGGCATCGCCGCGCGCCAGGTGATGGATCGCCAGGGCTATGTCGCCGCCGTCGCCCCCGCCGATCTCGTCGAGTCTACCGGAGCGAACCATGCGAAGTGATCTGTGCGAGCGGCAGCAGCGCGTGCTCTATATCCATCCGCTCGTCGTCAAGAACCCCGACAGGCTGCGCGCCTCGATCAAAAGCGGCTCTGAGCGGACGATCCCCCATATCTCACAGGAGGCCATGCGATGATACAGAATGACATCGGCGACCGCCAAAACCGCATGTTGCTGCTCTTGTTGGTCAATGTGGTGATCGCCCTGGTTGCCCCCACCTACTATCGCATCTTTTCCCAGCTTTGGGCCGACTACCTGCTGGCATTTGTGGTAGGGGCCATCGTCCTGCACAGCGGCGACCGGCGCTATGGCCGCTACCTTGTCCACAGCGCCCGTTTGGTGCTCTATCTGCTCTGGGAGATCGTTCTGAGCAGCCTATCGGTGGCTGGGCTGGTGCTCCAGCCCAAGCCAAAGCTGGACCCCGGCATCATCGCCGTACCGCTGGCTATCGACAGCGATCTGGAGATCACCACGCTGGCAACCTGCATTGCGCTGACGCCGGGCAGCGTTCCCCTCGATCTGCACCGCGATGGGCAGAACCCGCCCATCCTGTATGTCCATTACCTGGTCGTTGGCGATCCGGACGAATTGCGCGCGTCGATCAAGTCAGGGTTTGAACATATGATTCTCCAGATTTCGCGAGGAACAGAGTAATGCTCGAATTTGATCGCCTCCTCGAACTGCTGATCCTGGTCCTCGCGATCTCGATGGCGATCAGCTCCATCCGGCTCTACCTTGGCCCCGACGTGCCCAATCGCACGGTAGCGTTCGACTCGATCGCCGTCCACACCGTGAGCATCGTTGCCCTCTTCGCCATCCGCAACGGCACGCCTCCGCTGCTCGACGTGGCGATTGTCACCGCCGTGCTCGGCTTTTTGGGAACCACGATGCTGGCCCGCTATCTAGAACGGCAGTTTACCCTCTATCGCGACTTGCTGCGCCCGCCCCAAGCGGAGACGCGCAAGGGCGATCAGCCGACGCCGGGATAGATGAGGATAGACGGGAAAAAGAGAAGCAGAAGAGGAACGATCCATGTCAGCCTTCGAACTCGGAATCGCAGTTCTCGCCTCGATTGGCGTCTTTTTCACGCTGGTGAGCGCCATCGGCATCCTGCGGCTGCCCGATGTCTATGCCCGCATGCACGCCGCCAGCAAAGCTTCGACCCTGGGCGTAAGCTGTATTCTGCTGGCCGCCGGTCTCTATTACGGCGAAAGCCAGTTGATCCGCATGGTGATCTTGATCGCGCTCTTCTTTATCACCAGCCCCATCGCCGCCACCACCATGGCGCGCGCCGCTTATCGCACTGACCCTGACAAGCAGTTCATCTTGCATTATGATGAGCTGGCTGCCGCCGAAGCTCGACAGGCCGGGCACGACCCGGACGGGCATTAGCCCATCATTTGGCAATCTCGCAATTGGACCCTCTCATCTAATCGTCTGTGCAGCAGAGGAAGGAACCCGAAGTGTCTCATCACGCATCGTCCGCCGGCGCCCCCCACGCTCACCCCTCGCGCCGTCGGACCGACTTTGATACCGTCGTCGAGCGCCGCAACAGCGACAGCGCCAAATGGGCTGTTTATGGCGATGAGGTCTTGCCCATGTGGGTCGCCGACATGGATTTCGCCTCGCCCGCGCCCATTGCCGAAGCGCTGCGCCGGCGCATCGGCCACGAGATCTTTGGCTATGGCAAAGACCCGGTAGAGCTGCGCCAAGCCGTCGTCGAACGTCTGGCGCGGCTCTATGGCTGGCAGATCGAACCGGCGCATATCGTTTTTTTGCCGGGGCTAGTTTGCGGGCTGAATGTGGTGGCGCGTGCGGTGGGCGCGCCGGGCAGCGGCGTACTCGTCAATCCACCCGTCTACCCACCGTTCCTCAGCGCCTCCACCAACCAACAGCGGGTGGTCCAAGCCGCGCCGCTAGCGACATGCACCCAACACGACGCCCAGGGCCGGCCCTATCTGCACTATGAACTCGACTTCGACGCCATGGATGCCGGCATCACCCCGGAGACGCGGCTCTTCATGCTCTGCAACCCGCACAACCCTGTAGGCCGCGCCTATACGCCCCAAGAACTCAGCCAAATCGGCGAATTCTGCCTGCGCCATAACCTCGTCATCTCATCCGACGAGATCCACTGCGACCTGCTGCTGGGTGAGACCAAACACTCCCCCATCGCCGCGCTTGCGCCTGAACTGGCCGACCGCACCATCACGCTGATGGCCCCCAGCAAGACCTATAACATTCCGGGGCTAGGCTGCAGTATGGCGATTGTCCCCAACGCCCAGTTGCGCGCCCAGATCAACCAGGCCGCGGCGGGCATTGTGCCGCATGTCAACATCCTGGGGCCGGTCGCGGCCCACGCCGCCTACACCGAGTGTGAGGATTGGTTGGAGGAACTGTGTGACTATCTGACCGGCAACCGCGACCTGGTCTTCGGCTTCGTGCAGCGCTACCTGCCGCAAGTGCCTTTGACCCGGCCCGAAGCGACCTATCTTGCCTGGCTCGACCTGCGCGGCCTGGGCCTCGACAACCCGCAACAGTATGTCCTCAAAGAAGCCAAAGTGGCGCTAGGCGACGGCGCGGCCTTTGGAGAGGGCGGCGAAGGCTTTGTGCGGCTCAACTTCGGCATGCCCCGTGCGCTTTTGCAGCAGGGACTCAACCAGATCGCGGCCGCGCTTGACCAGGTTCTTGCTTGAGTCTGGGCCACCCTGGCGTGGGGCATTCTGAAGAAAAACCAGCCAAGCCACCCGATCAACCAGCCGGCTAATCGTCGCCGGCCCCCTTCATCGCCAGCCCCAGCGCCGCGGCCTCCCCCCGCCGCGCGCTGACCTGGCGCACGACCTGGAAAGTCAACGCCACGATCATGAGATAGACAAACGCCGTCGCGCCAAAGACCCCGCGCATCCCCAGCCAAAAGGCAATGCCCGCCCCGATCATCGGTGCCACGCTGCGCGCCGCGGCATTCACGCTCGTATCCAGCCCATAGGTCGCGCCCTGGTTGCCCTGCGGCGACCACAGGTTCATCAACGCCGCCAGCGCCGGAACCAGCCCCCCGGCGGCAAATCCCCCCATGGCCTGCAGTACACCCAACTGCCATGCATTGGTCACAAACGGCTGCGGCAGATAGCAGAGCGCCGCCACCGCCGCCGAGCCGATCATCACGCGCGTATGGCCGACTCGGTCGCCCAGCCTGCCCAGCCAGACCGCGCTCAACGCCCCGGTGACCGCTGCCCCGCCGATCACCAGCCCCGTGATCGAGGCGGCCCCCTGCTCGCTGCCGTGCAACTGCACCACAAACAGCGCGATGATCGGCAGGATCATCGTCTGGCCCAGGCTGCGCAGAAAGTTCAGCTCATACAGCCCCCCCATGCCGGGCGCGGCCAGCAGCTTGCGATAGCCGTCAAATAGCCCACCCTTGGCGCTGCGCGGCGCAGGCGTAAAGTCTTCATGCACCCACAGCATGGCGCACACGCCCGACACGCCCAACAGCGCGCCGGTGATCCAAAAGCTCTCACGGAAACCAAACGCATCGCCCAGCACACCGCCCACCACTGGGCCGACCGCTACCCCCGCCGAGCGCGCCATTTGCAGCAACCCCAACGCTTCACCCGACCGTTCACGCGGCGCAGCAGCCGCCGCCAGCGCGCTCGCCGCGGCCACCACGCCCGTCACCAGCCCCTGCAGCGTGCGCAAGATCACCAGTTGCTCGGCGTTCTGGGCAAACCCCATCAAGGCGATCAGGACCGCCCCGCCGATCGTAGCGCGCACCAACATCACCTTGCGGCCATAACGGTCGGCAAACGCCCCCCAGATGGGCGACGCTATCATCATCGTGACGGCTTGTGAGGAAAAGACCAGCCCCGACCAAAACTCAATGCTGCCCCCGCTGGCAATCCCAATCTCTTTGACATAGAGCGGCAGAAAAGGAAAGACCAGGCTGAAGCCGGCCGTGGAAAGCAACTGCACCCAAAAGAGAATATAGACAGTCCGTCGCCAGGGAGGCACAATCCACCCACCCTTCTACACCTGCCCTAGAAACGCCAAACGGCAGGCGGCTCGCCGCTGAAAATGCGGCTATAATGCCAACTAGGCTCTTATTCTCTAGAAGTCTAGCATGGAAGTACTTAGATAAGCTAACAATCCCAGCGTAATATTATAGACCGCATGCAGCGCCATGGCCGTGGTGGTGTTGTGGCGCAGCCGCACCCAGCCCAACAGCAGCCCTACCAAAAAGACCGCCAGCGTCGAGATCGTGATACCGTAATTGCTGTGGATCAAGGCAAAGAGCAGCGCCGTCACGATCAGCCCAAAGCGCGGCTGCGCCGCCCCGCGGAAGATCGTCTCTTCACCCAGCGCCGCCGACAGCCCCAACGTCAGAATGCCAAAGGGCGATTGGAACAGCGGCCCCAACAGTTCCTCGGTCAACCGCTCGACATCGGCGTTGGCCCCCATGCCCACCAGCGAGGCGGCATATTCCAGGGCCAGCACCACCGGCACCATGGCGATCCCCAGCCCGATCCCGATCAGCCACTGGCGCGCCGTGGGCATCACGATCCCCAAGCGCGCCAACGTGGCGCGCAGGTCACGGCGCGTCAACCACCCCACGCCGACCATCGCCAACAGCGCCGTCAAGATCTGCTGCGCCCACAGCGCGAATAGGGCCGTGCTGTCGCGACCGTTGTCAGCCTCGGCTACCATGTCCGCCAGGTTGCCCAGCCCCATGCCCAACGTGATCAGGAGATTGGTCAAGATCAGCATCGAAAAGGCCAGCGCCACGCCGTGAACCGGGTTCTGCGGGTCCATGGGCAGCAGGCGCGCCACCGTCCGGCGCACGGGCGGCAGCAGCAGCGCCAGGCCAAGCAGCGAGGGCAGCCACAGCGACAGCCCCACCAAGGGCAGCGACGCCACCCCCTCCTCTAACCCGGCGATCCCCGTCTCCGCCAGCAGCCCCGGCTGCATCTCAAACAGCGCTGCGCCCAGTTGGATCAGCAGCCCAATCGCCACGCCCCCGGCATACAACACGGTCAGCAGCAGATAGGCGGCCAACGCCGGCATCTCATACGGCTCGCCGCGGGCGCGCCGCCCCTCCGCCACGTTCGCCGCCCAGAAGACGGCAAACAACGGCGCAAACAACAAAACCAGGCTGATCAGTTCCGACATGGACCACCCCTTCATCACTTCCCGCATCACTTCCGGATGAAAAGTGCATTCTTGTCCAAGCATACCACAGCCCGCCCGTGCCGCCGGTACACCGATCAAGCTTACGGTCACGCCCAGGCAGTTCGAAAACGATTCGACAAACCCAGCGCAAATCTATAGAATGAGGCAACGCCGCTCGGCAGACCAGCCCGGCGGCCCGGTGTGTCTCGGCCTGCCGGCCTCCAGCCTGCGGCATCCCCACACATCCAACTGATACGATACTCTTGATTCGATAGGTGATCCATGCCCGGCCCTGAAGAGCAAACGCACCTTCTCACCCACTCCGCCGATCTCCAGCCGGGGGTCGCCGAGGAGCACTCGCAGCCTCCCGCCACCCCGGCAGACGCAGCCAAGAGCGCCGTAGGGGATGAACCCATCATCCAGCCGCGCGAACATGCTTACATCCCCGACGTGCCTTTGACCTCGCTCTCGCTCGACGAGCTGACCCAGTCGGACAGCATCTACAACCGGGAACTCTGTTGGCTCGACTTTAACTGGCGTGTCTTCAGCGAGGCGCTCGACCGCCGCAACCCCCTGCTGGAACGGCTCAGGTTCATCGCCATTACCTCCAGCAACCTCGACGAATTCTTTCGCAAACGCGTGGGCGGGCTAAAACGGCAGAAGGCCGCCGGCATTGCCAACCTCACCCTCCCCGGCTGGCATCCGGAATATCAACTCCAACTCATCGCCAAGGCCGTGCGCCCCGTGGTCGAGGCGGAAAGCGACTGTCTGTTCAACGACATTTTGCCCGCGCTGGCGGAACACGGCGTGCGCGTCCTCGACTATTCTCAGCTTGATTTCGAGCAGCAGCAGCGGCTGCGCGCCTACTATCTGCGCGAGGTCTACCCGATCTTGACCCCGCTGGCCGTCGACCCCGGCCACCCCTTTCCCTATCTCAGCAACCTGAGCCTCAGTCTCGGCGTCTTTCTGCGCGACCCGGTGAGCGACGAAATTCAGTTTGCGCGCGTCAAAGTGCCGCAGAACCGCCCGCGCTGGGTTCCGCTGGACACCCCCTTCCACTTCGTCCCGCTCGAACAGGTGATCATCCACAACCTAGATGCGCTCTTCACCGGCATGGATATCGTCGCCGCCTACCCCTTCCGCGTCACGCGCAATGCCGACATTGCCCGCAACGAGGAAGAAGCCGAGGACCTGCTGGAGATGATCAGCGAGGAGCTGCGCGAACAGCGTTTCGCCGCCGTCGTCCGGCTGGAGGTCGACGAGGCCATGCCCCCCAGCATGGTCGATATCCTGCTGCACGAACTGGAGCTAGAGCAAAGCGACCTCTACCCGATCCGCGGCCTGCTGCGCCTGGCCGACCTCTTTCCCCTGGCCGATCTGGGGCTGCCCCATCTCAAATATGAACCGTGGACGCCGATCACGCCGCCGCGTTTCGCCGGTCTGGACCGCCAATCGCGCTCCGGCGACCTCTTTTCGCTGATCCGCCAGGGTGACCTGCTGGTCCACCACCCCTATCACAGCTTCAACGCCACCATACAGCTTTTCATCGAAACCGCGGCGCGTGACCCACAGGTCGTCGCCATCAAACAGACGCTCTATCGTACCAGCGCCGATTCGCCGGTGGTCGCCGCCTTGATCCACGCCGCCGAACGCGGCAAGCAGGTCGCCGTCTTGGTGGAGGTCAAGGCCCGCTTCGACGAAGCACGCAACATTGAATGGGCGCGCGCCCTGGAGAACGCCGGCTGCCATGTCGCCTATGGGCTGGTGGGGCTAAAGACCCACTCCAAACTGTCGCTGGTGATCCGCGAAGAAGAGGAAGGGCTGCGCGCCTACTATCACATCGGCACCGGCAACTACAACCCCAAAACGGCCACCCTCTACACCGACCTGGGCCTGTTGAGTTGCAACGCCGAGATCGGCGCAGACATCATGGATGTCTTCAACTTTCTCACCGGCTACAGCCGCCAAACCCACTATCGCAAGCTGCTGGTCGCGCCCGTCAACATGCGCCAGCGCTTCATCGAAATGATCGACGACGAAATTGCCCATGCGCTGCGCGGCCGCCCGGCCCACCTGATCGCCAAGATGAACGCTCTGGAAGACCCGGCGCTCTGTCGCAAACTCTATGAAGCCAGCCAAGCGGGCGTGCAGATCGACCTGATCGTGCGCGGCAACTGTCGTCTCCGCCCCGGACTCCCCGGCATCAGCGAAAACATCCGCGTGCTCAGCCTCATCGGGCGCTTTCTCGAACACTCGCGCCTCTGGTATTTTCACAACGACGGCAGCCCCCGCTATCTGCTGGGCAGCGCCGACTGGATGCGGCGCAACCTCTCCAACCGCGTCGAGGTCGTCGTCCCCATCGAAGACCCGCGCCTGCAGGAACAACTGGCCCACATTCTGCAGTCCGCCCTCCACGACCAGCGCCAGGGCTGGGACATGCTGCCCGATGGGCGCTATCGCCGCCGTCTTCCGCGCCAAGACGACGACTTTAGCCCACAGGCCATCGGCACGCAGCAAGTCTTGATGCGCCAGGCGCGCCTGCTTGCCGCCCAACTGCAAGACGAAACCTAGGATTCTGGTTTGCGCCCTACGCCTTCCCCCCGTTTTCCCTACGACCGGAACTGCATGCCGGACGCAGCCGTTGCAAGCACAGCGCAGGCGAACCATGAGAACAAAACGACCGGCGCCCGTTGACGGGATGCCGGTCGCAATAGAACAAGGCCGCTGGAGGCGCGGGTTGGCACGCGGCCCTAGGCCAAGATGGCGGAGACCGCGTCGCGCTCTTCTTCCAGCTCGCGGCCGGTCGCCGCGAGCATCTGGCGGTCAAAATCGCTCAGCGACAGCCCATCCACAATGGTATAGCGCCCATTGCGGATGGTCACCGGATAGCTGAAGATCACGCCTTGGGGCGCACCGTAGACGCCCGTGCTAGGGATAGCCATGCTTACCCAGTCGCCTTCCGGCGTGCCATGATGCCAACTCTGCACATGGTTGATCGCCGCGTTCGCCGCGCTGGCCGCGCTGCTCTGGCCGCGCGCCTCGATCACCGCCGCGCCGCGCTGCTGAACCGCCGGGATAAATGCGCTGCGAATCCAGGCATCGTCGTCGATCACCGCCGCCGCCGGCGCGCCGCCGATCTCGGCGTGATAGGCATCAGGATATTGAGTGGAACTGTGATTGCCCCAGATCGTCACCTTCTTCACATCCGTCACATACACCTGCGCCTTGTTCGCCAGTTGGTTGACGGCGCGGTTGTGGTCAAGCCGCGTCATGGCCGTAAAGCGCTCGTGGGGGATGTCGGGCGCGTTGCGCATGGCGATCAGACAATTGGTATTGGCCGGGTTACCCACCACCAGCACCCGCACATCCGCAGCGGCGCGGCTGTTCAGGGCTTGGCCTTGGGGCTTGAAGATCGCGCCATTCGCGTCCAACAGATCCTTGCGCTCCATCCCCTTGGAGCGCGGCCGCGCGCCGATCAACAGCGCCCAGTTCACGCCGCCAAACGCCTGGTTCGCGTCATCCGAAAGCACCATACCCTGCAGCAGCGGAAAAGCGCAATCCTCCAGCTCCATCGCCACCCCCTCCAAGGCCTTCATGGCCGGCGTGATCTCCAGCATGTGGAGGATCACCGGCTGCTCCGGGCCAAAGAGGTCGCCGTTGGCGATCCGAAACAAGATAGCATAGCCAATGTTGCCGGCCGCGCCGGTCACAGCCACGCGCACGGGCGATGTCATAGCCGCACCTCCTGGATGCATCAAGCGTATAACCTCAGATGATGAGTCGCGTCTGTTGGCCCACAAGCCAAGGAGCTTGCCATACCCCAGGCGGAATCCACCAAGCCGAAGCAATCCGTTGCCCAATTCACTCAATCGGCAGCGCCTAGGGTATAGTGGGCGTGGGCCAATCTCTTCATAGAATACCGCACAACGAAAGAAATGAACGAATGCTACCGGCCAATGCGCCAAAATTGGATGCACCGAGATTGGAACAACGACGAGCGAGAAGGAGAATCGACTCAATGCGCATTACAACTCCGCTGCGCCGCCGCGCCGCCTTCTGGCTGCCGGCTGCGCTGCTCCTGACCCAGTTCTTGGGCATGGCGCTGACACCCCAAACAGCCCAGGCCGCAGTGAGCGCCGAACCCAGCGAAGAGATCGTCTATATCGGCGAAGACGGCGTTATCCGCATCTGGGACCTAGAAGGTAACCCGGCCATCGAAGGCAGCCCCAAGCTCGATTGGTCCAGCCCCAGCGGCGGCTGGCAGTATGCGGCGCTGGGCGACTTCAACAACGACACCGACCTTGAGATCGCCGCGCTGCGCGCCGATGGCGACAACTTTGTCTGGACTGTCTTTGACCCCGTCGTCGCCCGCGGCGCTACCAACCCGGACCGCAAGACGCCCAACGGCTTCCCCTGGGATATCTACTATGAAGCGCCCGCCGAGCGCGGCATCCCCAAGCGCATCATCACCGGCAACTTTGACGACGGTATCCGCGGCGACGAAATCGCCATCCTCTGGCAAGACGCCAACGGCCGCTCCTATGTACGGATCATGAAGGCCGCCTCGCTCGGCCCCGATGGCAACCCGACGGGCCGCAACTGGCAGATACACATCGAGAAGAGCTTCGACCAGCGCTATGGCTTTGGCGTAGCCGGCCAGATGACCGAGGGCGGGGCCGACGAACTGATCCTGCTCGACAAGGACAGTGCGCGCAGCCGCATGGATATCTTCCGTGTCGACGCCGACTTCGCCACCCTCGAGGCCAAAAGCAGTACCAGCGCAGAACTACGTGAAGTCGCAGTCGGCCAGATCATCATTGGGGGCAAGGAAGAAATCGCGCTGATCCGCTCCACGCCCAACAGCACCACAGAGAAGACGCTCATCATCTATGAAATGCGCGAAGAAGCCGGCGCCCCGATCCTCTATGACGACGACAAGTGGTCGTGGGCGTTTGCTCCCAAACCTGAAACGGTCTTCCTGGCCGACATCACCGGCAACGGCGACCAGGAAGTCTGGTTCCTGCGCAAAAACACCGGATCGGGCGCGCGCCTGATCATGCGCGACGTCTGGGGCAACGACCGCAAGCTGTTCGAGGACAACCCGATTGAGAAATCTTTGGACAACGGCGGCGAGGATAACGGCTTTGTAGCCGGCACAGGCGGCGACGTGGACGGCGACGGCAAGGATGAGGTCATCATCATGCGTGACAACCGCATCCGCATCTACACACGGCCCGACACCAGCATGGGTAACGACACCATCGTGGAACTGCCCACCAAAACAAACCGCGAGACCGTTCTGGCCGGAGACCTCGACGCCGCCGCCTTTATCGAAGGACCGTCCTTCGGCGTCACGCCGATCAAGATCGAAGCCGCCGTCCCCACCGGCACAGTCAGCGGCAACTATGCGCTGCGGGTCGAAAACATCAGCACGCCCGATCCGGTCACCTTCAACGTCTTTCCCGAAGCCGGCAAGCCGTGGATCAAGGTCAACCCCACCATCGCCACCACACCGGCCAACATCAACGTGAGCTTCGACGCCACCAACCTCAAGGTCGGCGTCTACACCGCATCGATCACGCTCAGTTCCGGCAATATGCTCAATTCGCCGTTTACGGTAGCCGTCGAACTGACCGTGCAGCCGGCGACGATCCAAACCCGGCCCAACGCCATCGCCTATCTTAACTTTAACTGTTCAGATGTCGCGTCGCAGGATCCGCTTGCCATGACGCTGCGCGTGGGCGGCACTGCCGGCCTTAACTACCGGGCGGCGCTGATCGGCATACCTGCGGAGACCGCTGCCGCCGGGCTGGAGAATGCACCCACGCTCGCCGACGCAGGCATTACCGGCGGCGAGATCAACAGCGCCGGCGACATCGTGCTCTACGACGCGCAGGGCCGCACCCGCACCCTTCCTACCGGCATCCCGGCGGGGCTGGCGTCGGGCGGCGATGTCTCAGCCTCGGCAGTGCTCTCGACGGCCTGGCCCATCGACCCGGCGGTCAACTGGATCACCAGCGCCAGTTCAGACAAGACCTCGGTGCCTTCCGACATCCAGATCGTGATCGACCCCAGCGTCTTGGGCAACAACTATAAACTGGCGCAGGCCGCGCTGGTGCTGGTGGGCGATACCCGCGCCGGCACACCGCCCGACAACGTCTTCGTGGTTCCGGTCTTTACCATGTGCGTAAGCGACCGTGCCTTGCTGCCCGTCATTCAATCTGCTGTGAGTCAGTCCGCGGACTAATAACACCAGCCCGTGGTTTCAGTTGTAGGCGGTCTTCTCCCCTGTACAATCCCTGTACAAATGGGGGGAAGACCGCCTACGTTTCGCCATTTGCTTGACGAAGCCAATCGCCGCGTGTACACTGTCCATAGGTCCTGCTCCTGTGCCCATCGGCGGCATCCTACGCTGCGAGGCTACAGCGCGCTAGGAAATCACTGCCGGCGAGCGACTATGCAAGACCGGCAGCGTAAAACCGCCAGGAAATCGCACAACCGCCCCGAAGGGCAGGAATACAACCTATGTTCTCTGAGTTTGGCCGCAAACTCTTTGCCAAGCCTGTCGCGGGCCTGGTTCAATGGCTCCAGGGAACCGGCGTCACCCCCAACGCGTTGACCTATGCCGGTTTTCTACTCACGGTGCTCACGGCAGTTTTGCTGACCTGGGGCCATTTCCGTCTCGGCGCGCTGCTGTTGCTGGTGGCGGCCTTCTTCGATATGCTCGACGGCGCGCTGGCGCGCCTCTCCGGGCAATCCAGCGCCTTTGGCGCATTTCTCGACAGCACCCTGGATCGCTATTCCGAAAGCGTCACCTTCTTGGCGCTGGCGCTCTTTTACTCGCACGATTCATCAACCCGTATTGAATTAGTGCTCGTATTCGTCATCTTGGTTGGATCGCTGATGGTGAGCTACACCCGCGCCCGCGCCGAGGCGCTCAACATTGAGTGCAAAGCCGGGATGCTGCAGCGACCCGAACGGATCGTTCTCTTGCTGTTTGGGTTATTAAGCGGATGGATGCTGCCTGTTTTGTGGGTTATGGCAATCTTGACCAACGTCTCGGCGCTGCAGCGCATCTACGAGGTCTATTGGCGCACGGCGCAGCGCGCCGACCCGACGAACCAAACGACGGCCAACAACAAGACGGCCAGCAACAAGACGGCCAGCAACAAGATCGTCAACCCCGGCGACAATCGCCCGGCGCAGAGCTAATGCCCGACGCCGGTGACCTTATCCATCTCGCCGCTCGGCGACGAGATGGCTCACATTTTCGCGCGGCCCTTGCGTCTTCTGCTCCATTTGGCGCAAATCGGCCGTATTTTTTTTGGAACTGATTCGTCATAATGCACAGAGGGCCTTCGCACGTTAGTCTAACCGATGAGCTGAAATTGCTAAGGGATTGCACGGAAGAGGAGCTACTCGCACAGGCCGTTGATTTCGACGAGGCGGCGCTCAGTGAACTGTACGACCGGTATGAACTGAAGATCTACAACTACATCTATCGGCGCACCAGTGACCAGGCGCTCTCCGAGGATTTGACGGCGCAAGTGTTCTTAAAGATGCTGGAAGCTATCCACAACGAACGCGCATGGCACAGTTCGTTTTCCGGATGGCTCTATCGCATCGCCCATAATCTGGTCATCGATCACTACCGCGCACGCGACCGCCAGAAACAGATCTCGCTGGACGAGACGCCGCATATGCCCGACCTGGGCCTCAGCCCCGTCCGCGCCGCCGAGATCGCACTCGATGGAGAAGCCCTGCGGGCGGCCGTCCGCCGCCTGACAGACGAGCAGGCCCAAGTCATCAGCCTGCGTTTTCTGGAAGGGTATAGCTTTGGCGAAATCGCGGGGCTGATGGACAAGACCGAAGGCGCGGTCAAGGCCCTGCAGCACCGGGCCGTGGCAACCCTACGCCAGTTGTTGGTGCATGAGGCGGAATAACTGCGCAGCCCGTCTGCGCTCAAAATACAACCATGCAGGTCAGTACATGCAGTGTTGAGTCACCGTTGCTGCTGGATGCGAGACCGAGCCGAACTCAACCGGAAAGTTCAAGAGTGATCCTATGAATCGGAATCACAGGGCGCCGCACTTCAATTCTGACGATCTCTTCGCCGAGGCCGTCACCCGCTTAGAAGCGGGCGAGGCGATCGACAAGATCCTCGCGTCCTACCCTGCGGCCATGCGCGATGAACTATTCGACATGCTCTCTATTGTCCAAGTCGCGCGCGAGTTGGGCCAGACGCCCATTCCACGGCCATCTGCCGCCCGCCGCGCCGCGGCCAAACAAAACTTTCTGGCCGCCGCCGCCCAGATGCGCGAGGAGCAGCAGCGCACAGCCTCCGTGCCATCCGTCACTGCCTCATCCGTCACTGCCCCGTCGACCACAGCGCAGACGCCGCGCAGCGTGCCCCGGCGCAAACCACCAGCCCGCGCCAGCCTTTGGGAACGTTTTGCCGGCGGATTCCAGTCGATCTTTTCCAACCGTTCCCTGCGCCTTGCGCCTATGATCCTGGCGCTGGCCCTGGTGTTGCTAAGCACGTCCACCTTGGTGACGATGGCCCAGACCGCCGTGCCCGGCGATTTGGCCTACAGCTTCAAGCAGTGGATCCGCAAACAGGAACTCGAACTCGCGCCGCCCGACCGGCGCGCGCTGGTGCGTCAAGAACAGGAGCGCGAGCTGGCCGCCGATGTGGCGCGCGCCGCCGAACGCGCCGACCAGAACAGCGCCATCATCCAGGCCGAAGACACCCAGGTCTACTATGGGCGCAATGGCCGGCTCCTCAAGATCGGCGGACTGACTGTGGTGGACCGCTATCAGCCGGACGCCAATGTCGAGACCTTCAAGCCGATGACCGTCGAAGGCGACCTGCAGCCGGGCGCCCAAGTGAAGATCACCTACCAAATCCTGCCCGGCCAAAGTGACACCGTCCAGGGCATCGCCCTGACCGTAGTCGCTCCGCCCGCCGAGACTACGGGAGCACAGCCCGGACAGATCGAGGTGATCCAGCCCCAGGTGGTCGGCTGCACCGTCAACCAGCCCGAAGGGTGGGTTCCCTACGAGGTCAAGGCCGGCGACAACCTGACCTTCCTCGCCATGCGCGGCGGCACGACGGTGGACAAGCTCATGCAGGCCAACTGTCTGGAGGGTGAAATCATCCTCATCGGGGCCAAGCTCTATGTCCCCGCCGATTCGCTCAAGACCGACGGACCGCTGCTGCACTGTGGCGCGCAAGCGCCCAAGGATTGGATGCTGTACGAAGTGCAGCCGGGCGATAACCTGACCGCTATCGCCGAGCGCAGCGGCGTCACCGTCACCGACATCATGTCTGTCAACTGTCTGGACAACGATACCATCCTGATCGGGTCGCAGCTCTATATCCCAAGCGCCACCCCGACCCCCTAGGCCACACGCCTAGACGCAAATCAGGCTCACCTCGTGACCGGCGCTTATAGAGGCCGGTCACGTTTTTTTGCCTTTGGTCAGCGCCACTCCCCTCTATTTGACCAACCGCTGCGCGTCCAGTACAATAATGCGTTGTGCGCTTTGTTGGCTCGGAGAGGCTGAACCCAGCGGCAGAGCGCACTTTTCTTGACAGTCGTCTGCGGTGACAGTCGTCTGCGGTG
>JADLFO010000133.1 GCA_020845455.1 Caldilineaceae bacterium | reverse complement strand
GCGCTGCGGGCGCTGCTAAGATTTAACCATGGCTAAAACATTTTCTTTAGGCGCGCACAAGACTTTGACCGCGGCTCATGAAGATTATCTGAAAGCGGTCTATCTCCTCAATTCACAGGGGATCGAGGTCACCAATTCGGCGCTCGCCAACCACCTGGAGATCTCCCCCGCCTCGGCCACCAACATGATCAAACGGCTGGCCGAGCTAGAATTGGTCGAATATGAACCCTATCAAAGCATTCGGCTCACCGAGGCGGGCGAGCGTGTGGCCCTAGAGGTTCTGCGCCATCACCGCCTGCTTGAACTCTATTTACATCAAAAACTCAAACTGCCCTGGGATCAGGTCCACGCCGAAGCCGAACGGCTGGAGCATGTGATCAGCGAGACGTTGGAAGACGCCATCTCTGTGGCGCTGGACAACCCGATGGTCGACCCACACGGCGACCCGATCCCCACTAAAAAGGGGCAGATCAAAACCCTGGCCGGGCTGCCCCTGAGCAGCGCCGGCATCCATCAGGACTACCGGCTGGTGCGCGTGCTGATGCAGGATGAAGACCGGCTGCGCTATCTAGGTTCATTGGGTCTTTACCCCAACGCGCGCGTCAGCCTGCTCGAACGCGCCCCCTTTGAAGGCCCCTTGTTGATCGCCGTCAACCAGGAGCATCACGCCCTGGCCTACGACATGGGCAAATATCTGCTCGTCATCCCCTGGGAAGATGAATCAGCCGGCTAGCACCGCCGCAAACCAACCCGAAAGCGTATGTCACCCATGCCCAACCATCCACAAGCGCTCCCATCCGGCGCACAGCCGGTTGTCGTCGTCGTCTCCGGCCTGCCCCGCTCCGGCACATCCATGATGATGAAGATGCTGGAGGCGGGCGGTCTGCCGGTGCTGATCGACGGGCGGCGCAGCGCCGACCGCGACAACCCTGAAGGCTATTATGAGTTTGAGCGAGTCAAGGCGCTGGACAAAGGCGACACGGGCTGGGTGGCCGATGCGCACGGCCAGGTGGTCAAGGTGATCTCGGCCCTGCTGGAGTTTCTGCCCGCCGATCAATCCTACCGCGTGATCTTTATGCACCGCCGGATCGAAGAGGTGCTGCGCTCGCAGCACAAGATGTTGCAGCATCGCGGCGAGGCGACCGACGCCATCGGCGACGCCGAGATCGCCGCGCTCTTTGCCAAGCATGTCGACAAGGTACAGGACTGGATGCGCCGGCAGCCCAACTTTCGCGTGCTGGATGTCAACTACAACGCGCTCTTGGCCGACCCGCTGCCGCACATCCGCGCCGTCAATCAGTTCCTGGGCCATGCCCTGGACGAGCAGCGCATGGCCGAGGTCGTCAACCCGGACCTCTATCGCAACCGCGCCTAGCCCGACCGGAGGAAGCTATGCGCTATGTGCGCCTCTATCATGAACGGCGCGCCCCTTGCCGCTGCGGAACCCGAATTTACTGAGCAGCAACTGCGTTCCTACACCGGTGAGCGCGGCTACCCGATGTATATCGCCTATGCCGGCGTGGTCTATGATGTGACTCGCTGCCCCAAATGGCGGCTGGGGCTGCATGAACGGCTGCACTGGCCCGGCCAAGACCTAACCACCGAACTGGGCGACGCGCCGCACAGCGCCGGCGTCTTTGAACACCCCTGTGTCAAACGGGTGGGGCGCTTGGTCACGCGCTAACGCGGCCTTGCGCCCCACCCGTTCCACTATCCTCAGCCTGGATTGCGGCTGGCGATATGTCGCCAAATGTTACTCGGTGACAGTCAGGGTCAGCTCCATGCCTTGCCCTTGGTGATCGTCGACCGGGCAATAGATGGTATATTCACCCGGCGTCAAGTCCACCTGCATCGTGCCGGACTCGCCCGGCGCAAGATTCGCATCGAGTTCCTGTTCAAGACCCTGCCCCTCGATCTCAAAGTTGTGTTCGTGTTCGGTGTCGATATTGGTCACCACAAACTCGGTTGGGCCGGCAGGCAAGCTTGCGGGCATGCGGATCTCAAAGGAGATCAGTTCGACCTGCACCTGGTTGGCAGCGCCGGTCTCAGTCATGCCCTCGGTCGAGGTCATCTCCTCGGTGGAAGTCATCTCCCCTGTCTCGGTTATACCTTCTGCCGGTGTAACCTCCTCCGTAGGCGTAAGCTCCTCAGTCGGCGTAAGCTCCTCAGCCGGCGCAACCTCTTCTGTTGGTGCAACCTCTGCGGTGGCTTCTGCGGGCGTCGCCGCGGCCGGCGGCGCGCCGGTTTGGCAAGCGGTCAGCGCAAACGGCACGATCAACAGAAGCAGCGCGAACACCATCAGCCGTTTCATCTCTTTACTCCTCTCTTATGGAACCCTTATAACTGGCGCACAATGACCACCGGCGCATATGGGGTCACCGGCGCACAACCTGGAGATGGTGGGGGGTAGGCCACGGGAGAACGGAGGCCGGCCCTGAATATACGCATTCGGCCGGCGCAGAGGAATACCTCAAGATACCCCCCTGCGATACACCGGAGGGTGGATTTTCTTTCTAGTGCAGGTATCCTTGCCCATACCGCCGCGCCAGGCGGCCTGATGTACAGCCGGCGGCCCAAATTTTGCGCCGGGGAATTGCCCTGGCCGGCGAGAGTGTGCTAAGATAGCAAGCTAGACGTGAGTCCAGTGGGCTTGGATGGACTCCAGCCCCATAGACCAAATGGGAGTCGACTATGAAAAAGTTCTTTGGAGTGATCTTTCGGGCGATCTTTCTGGCGGCCTTGATTGCTGCTGCGGTCTACGCGCTCAAAAAGCTGACCGCGCCGCCCCAGCCCATGCGCTCCTCCGGCGGGGGCATCCTGCCCAATGAGCCGGTCAAATCGCTGGACGAGGCCCCGCTCGGCGGGCAGGTCAGCGAAGAACTGCTCAAGATTCTGGTGTGCCCAGAGGACAAAGGCCCACTGGAGTTGGTGGACGACGGCAAGTTCCTGCTTAACCCGCGCAACGGCTATAAATACCCCATCCGCAACGGCATCCCGGTGATGTTGATTGAGGAAGGCAAGAAGTATCAGGACAAGAGCCTGGTGCGCGCCAACGGCGCCGGTAAGGAAAAGAGCGGCGAGAAGAGCGGCGAAAAAACCGCCTAGACGCAGACCCTTTCTCAACCGGTTTGACGGCGATTCGAGGACCGCGGCCCCAAGCCGCGGTCTTCTTTTGCCGGCGCATCTGTGGGGGTTGCCGCCAACCAGGCCGCGATGCGGTCGCGCAGCCGGCGCGCGCGGCCCGGCGCCGTGCCGCCGGTGCTGACCGCGACCACCAGTTCCGCCTGCCGATGCACCGCGGGCAGGTGAAAGCTCCCCTCTTCCGGCGCATCGGCCACATTGCACAACAGCCCACGCTGCGCGGCCTCGCCCGCGACCTGTGCGTTGACCGCGCGCACGTCGGTGGCGGCAAAGGCCAACCGCGCCCCGGCCAGGTCGCCCGGCACATAGGGCCGGTTGATCCAATAAACCCGGCCCATCGCGGCCAGCAGCGCCAACTCCGGCGTCAGCGCCGGGCTGACGATGGTGACGGCGGCCTGCACCGCCAGCAGCCCGGCCACCTTGCGCGCCGCCACCGGGCCGCCGCCGATCACCACCACTGGCGCGCCTGCCAAGTTGGTCAGGCAGATCGGGTAGACCGGCTGCGCCGGGCGGACGTTCATGCCGCCTCCTCGATGCGACGCTGCGCGGCGCTGACCTCCTGCACAGCGACAAACCCCGCCGCGCCGCCGGGATTGCCAAACCAGGCCAGTTGCTCGCGCAGCGCGGCGACCTCGCCCACCACGACTACAGCCGGGGCAGGCAGCGCAGCCGCGGCCAGCGCCCCAGGCAGTTCGTCCAGCGCCGCGGCCACGACACGCTGCCGGTCGGTCGTCCCCCAGCTGATCACCGCGGTGGGCGTCTGAGCATCGCGCCCCGCAGCCAGCAGGTGCTGCACAATGGCGTCGATCCGCTCCAACCCCATCAAGATCACCAGTGTAGGGATGCGCGCCAGCGCCTCCCAATCGGCGCTGTCAGACACGCCCGCCTGGGCATGGCCTGTCACCACGGCAAAGGCATTGGCGACCCCGCGCTGCGTCACCGGGATGCCCGCAAAGGCCGGCACGCCGATCGCCGACGAAATGCCGGGCACGATCTCAAACGGCAGCCCCGCCGCGGCCAGGGCGGCGGCCTCCTCGCCGCCGCGGCCAAAGATAAAAGGGTCGCCCCCCTTGAGACGCACCACCTGTTTGCCCAGCCGCACGCGCGCGATCAACAGGTCGTTGACCGCCTCCTGGCTGAGCGTATGCCGTCCCGATTCCTTGCCCGCAAAGATGCACTCGGCGCCGGGGCGGATCTCGTCGAGCAGTTCTTGTGCGATCAGCCGGTCGTAGATGACGACATCGGCACGGTGCAGCAGTTGCAGCCCGCGCACGGTGATCAGGTCGGCGCGGCCGGGACCTGCGCCCACCAAATAGGCTTTGCCGCGCGCCGTGCTGCGGCGAAAAGGGATCATTGCTGTCTCCTCTACCCCACGGTCTGCAAGTGGGGATGATGGCTGTGAAAAGAAGTCTTATCCACCCCTGGGGCGATACGCGCCGCCAGCGCGTCGACTAAGCGCGGGTCATAGCCCAGATGCTGCGCTTGGACAATCCGCACCTGGGGCAAGGCTGCCGCCGTCTGCGCGACCAAGCGCGGCAGGTCTTCGGCCACATGCCGGCCCATGTGCAGGAAATAGGGCAGCGCCACGATCTGCGCCGCGCCCGCCGCGGCCAACTCTGCCAGCCCGGTGGGGATGTCCGGCGTGTTGCAGTCGAGATAGGCCACGGCATGTTGGGCAAAACCGCCGCGCCGCGCCACCGCCGCCGCAATCTCCGCCAGCGGCGCATTGGCCGCGGGCAGCGGTGTGCCATGCGCCATCAGCAGCAGCCCGCGCCGCGTTGGGGCCTGCTGCCCCAACGCGGCCTGCGCACGCGCCAGCGCCAGATCGGCCAGCGCCGGATGATCGCCCAATGTCTCACCCATCGTGAACTCGATCTCCGGGTGATGCGCCGCCACACGGCGCACGAGCGCGGGCAGGTCCTGCTGCACATATGCGCCCGCGATCAAAAAGTAGGGCTGCACCCATATCCGGCTTGCCCCCCGCTCAACCAGCCGCGCCGCCGTCTCGGCCAGGGTGGGACGGCTGTAGTTGAGAAAAGCCGGCGCGACCCACGGGGCCAGGCCCCGCTCACGCAGCCGCGCCGCACAGCGGATCATCGACGCCCCGCCGGCGCTGCGCAGACTGCCATGGCCGATCAACACAATACCTTGCATCTTACCTCGCCAAGTGCAGCCCACATTCGACTTTGTTCTGGCCCTGCCAGCGACCGGCGCGCAGGTCTTCGCCGGGCTGGACAGGCCGCGTGCAGGGCCAGCAGCCGATGCTCGGATAGTTGCGGTCGTGCAGTTCGTTATAGGGCAGTTTATGGCTGTGGATGTGCTGCCAGATCTCCGCCTCCTGCCAGTAGATCAACGGCGCGACCTTGACCACGTTATAGCGCTCGTTCCACACCACCGCCGGCGTGCGCTTGCGGGTGCCGGCTTGGTCATGGCGGATCGCTGTCGCCCAGGCCGTGCTGCCGTTCAGCGCCGTCTGCAGCGGCTCCACCTTGCGTAGATAGCAGCATAGGTCCGGGTCACGCTGATAGAGCGCAGGGCCATGCTGTGCGCTCTGCGCCTCGACCGAAAGCGCAGGCGTCACCCGGCGCAGGCTGCGCTGATAGTGATCCTGCACCTGGGCGATCAACGTCTCGGTTTCGGGGAAAAAGAAGCCGGTATCAATATAGAAGATATCGGCGTCGGGCTGGACCCGCAGCACCAAATCCACCAGCACCAGCCCGCTGGCCCCGAACGATGTGCCCACCGCCAACCCTGGGCCGAAGGTCTCTACCGCCCAGGCAATGATGTCCTCGGCGCTTTCCTGCTCCAAGCGCGCGTTGATGCGCGAAAACACCAGATGGCTCCACTGCAAAAAGCCTGGAACCGACGCATAGGCGTTTGGCATCGCCCCCACCCCCGGCTAGGCCACAGGGGCCGCCACAGCAGCCTCCACAGTCGCCGCGACCTGGGCGGCGATAGCTGCCACCCCTGTGCGCGCCGCCCAATCGCCGATGCGCTCGCCGTCGTGGCGGTTCTCGACATAGGCCGCCACGACGGCGCGGATCGCGCTGGGCAGGTCAACGCCGGACACCAGCTCGCGATAGAGCGTGTTGAGCCGCGTC
Source organism: Caldilineaceae bacterium (assembly GCA_020845455.1). Lineage (GTDB taxonomy): Bacteria > Chloroflexota > Anaerolineae > Caldilineales > Caldilineaceae > QEUY01. Next base: position 2,895 of record JADLFO010000133.1, on the reverse strand, counting down.
CCTTCCAGGTTGCCGCCCAAATAGATGTTGTACTTACCCAGCGTGCGCCCCACCAGCCCGATGTCGGCCACATAGGGCCGTGCGCAGCCGTTGGGGCAGCCGGTCATGCGGATCGAGAAGTGTTCCTGATCCAGCCCCAACTCGGTTACAATCGGTTCCAGCCGGTCGATCACCTCCGGCAGAAAGCGCTCGGCTTCGGCGAGCGCCAGCCCGCAGCTTGGCAGCGCGGGGCAGGCCATGGCATGACGCCGCACCAGGCTCAACTCCTCCAGCAACGCCACGTCATAGCTGTGGAGCAGCGCCTCCACCTCGCCCTTCTGCTCGGCCGTAAAGCCGCTGAGCAGGATATTCTGCTGCGCGGTGATCGCCAGGTGCGGGCGATAGCGCTGCACCACGGCACGCAGCCCGCTGCGGATGCGCTGTTCGCCCCGGTCGACAACGCGGCCGTTCTCCACATAGAGGCCCAGGAACCAGCGGCCATCGCTCTGCAGATGCCAGCCCAGATGGTCGTCCACCGCCAGCGGCGGCATCGGCTGCAGCGGGGCCAACGTATAGCCCAAATACTCCTCCACCTTGGCGCGGAAGGCGTCGATGCCCCATTCATAGACCACATACTTCATGCGTGCGTGTTTGCGGTCGGTGCGGTCGCCAAAATCGCGCTGCACCAGCACGATCTTTTCCACCACGTCCAGCACTTGGCCGCGCGGCACATAGCCCAGCGGCAGCGCCAGCGCCGGATAGGTCTGGGGATCGTTGTGCGTCTGGCCCAAGCCGCCGCCCACATAGACATTAAAACCGTGGACGGTCACGCCGTCATCCTCCACCAGCCCGATCAGGCCAATGTCATTGCTCAGGACATCGGTGCAGTTGTCGTCGGGCAGGGCGAGCGCGATCTTGAACTTGCGCGGCAGATAGGTCTTGCCATAGATGGGGTCGGGTTCGGGCGGCTCGCCGTTACTGCTGCCGCTATCGCTGCCATCGCCGCCGCCATTGTCATCAAAGGTCTGGCGGGTTTGGTTGCCCGCTTCGTCCTCCAGCCAGATTTCATGATAGGCGCGCGTCTTGGGGAAGAGGTGGCGCGTGATCTCCTCGGCCACGGCTTGCAGTTCGGTGCGCACCGGGTCGCCAAAGGTAGCGGGACAGGTCATCACATTGCGCGCCACGTCGCCGCACGCGCCCAGGGTCGTCACCAACGCCCGGTTGAGTGCGTGCAGCGTGCCGTGCAAGTTCCCTTTAATGACGCCGTGCAACTGGATGCCCTGGCGCGTGGTCAGCCGCAGGTCGCCCTGGCCGAAATGGTCGGTCAGGGCGTCGTGCAGCAGGTACTGCTCGGCGCTGAGCTTGCCACCCGGCAGCTTGCTGCGCACCATAAAGATATAGCGGCGCTGGTTGCGCCCGCGGATATCGCGGTCATGCTGTTGGTAGATGCCGTGAAACTTGAGGATCTGCTTGACGTCGTCGTCAAACTGCGGCTCGGGTTCGTGCAACTGGATCGGCAGCGCGCCGCGCAGACCGCGGCTGGCAGCCTTGATCTCTTCTACGGACATGGGAACATCCTTTCCACAAAGGCCCGGCTCGCGCCGGACGGCAGGCTCGGCAAGATCAGCTAGATATGCCCACGCCAAGGGCGCAGGCCAACACCCGGCGACAGCGGGCAATGGCGCGCCAATGCGACGATGGCTATAGAGCTTGCGCGCAGCGCTCGGTCCGATCAAAGACAAGCGCGGCGGCAGGTCAGCGCAGGCGATTCAGTTGTCGAAATGGGTTAGCTTTGGGCGCTCAGAACCAACCAGCGCCTAGAGACACAAGCAACAGAGGGGACAGCAGGAGGTGACTGTAGAAAAGAAGGCTGGGGAGAAGGTGCGGGGGGTGTAGAAAACTGCCGATGATGGATGCGGTTGGCTCCCCCTATGCCTTGCGGCAAGTAGTGTTGGTCTCGTACGGCTCATGTTCCACCTCATTCTATCGTGGCTCGATCGTGTATTGAACCCGGTCCGCTGCCACCCGGCTGCGGCATGAACGCCAGTATAGAGAGATCGGGGCCGGTTGTCAATCGCGGCGCGGGGAAAAGACCGATAAGCTCTTGGTTAGGCGATCCCACACTAAGCGTTCAGTGTCTTCTCTAACATCCCAACCAAAAGCGCCTGATGGCGAGCATATCCATGTTGTTCGGCGAGGCCCAGCCCATCTCGTCCCACCCGTTCGAACTCGATGATCGCCGCCGGTTCTGTACGGTATAGAACCTCTAATTTGCTTTCGATGATTTGCACCCTGCGCAGGGGCGGATAGTTGAGCGTAGGCAACATGCGCTCAGCCGCTTCAAACCAGACCGCGGCCTTCTTTGACCCCATAATGCCTTGCGCTCGGCCAACTCCCTCCAAAGTCTCACAAACTTGTTCCAGATTGGCGCATTGGCCCGTGTCAATAATCCTCTGAGCTTTCTGTGCCACTGCCATCACTTCGTCCTTGTCCTGTAGAAAGGTGGCAGCAATGGCAAGGCCACGCAGTGCGCGCAGTTGCATGTCAACACGCTTAACCTCGGCAAAGGCCTGCGCATAGAGCCGGCGACCCATCTGGAAACGTTTATCAATGTTATTGGCCCCGGCCAACATCGCATGGGACATTCCCAGCAGATCGGCATCCTTCAGTTCACGGGCTATCGTCCTTAGATGGAGGATCACCGGCCTGGTGTGGGTCAGAACCTGCTTTCGTGCGCTGGTTTCCAAATACAGTGTCCCTTGCTCGCAGAGTGTACGCGCACAGATACGCAGATAGGCTTCGCGCGCGGCCTTCGTTGTCGCCTCGTCCGCGGCTTGGGTGGCCTGCGCAATCAAAAAACCGGCCATACTGATGGCAAGCCGCGGCTGCCCGGCGATGCGTAAGGCGTAGATGCGG
>JADLFO010000132.1 GCA_020845455.1 Caldilineaceae bacterium | reverse complement strand
CCGTCGTCCAACATACGCTCGAAGGCCGACAGGCGCAGATGCAGCTCGCGCATCCCCGGCGCCAGGCGCAGGATGCCGCCCAAGCGGTCGGCCAAATAATCGCGTACCGGCGTCATGCGCCGCCGCGCCAGCCAGTGTGCGTCCAGATAGCCATAGGCCCCGCGCGGCAGCCCTTCGCCCTCGCCTTCCTCCTCCTGGCCCGGCGGAACCCAATCCAGATAGCCCATCGGGTCAAAGCCGACGGGCAGCGTGGAGTCTACCGTCAGCAGCCGGCGCAGATTCCAATCCGCCACGCCGTTGAGCACCACCCGATCCTTGACCGGCTCCACCAGCCGCGCCAGCTCTTCGACGCGCGGCCAGGGGATCGGCTCAATTTCCTTCAGATCCAGTTCGAGCAGGGTGGGGTAAGGCTGGCTGCGGATCAGATCGGCCACCTCGCCGAACAGCGCAGGACGTACATCCGTCACCCGGCCATCCTGCCCGCGCAGCCGCAGCCCGGCCAGCGCGCCGCGGCCAAGCTGCGCCACCGGCCCGCGCCCGTCGGTGGCCGCGTCCAGCGTCAGGTCGTGGATCAGCGCAAAATCGGCGTCCGCCAGCAGGGCGATGTCGATCTCCGCCCGCGCCACCCGGGCCTGGTAGCACTCTGCCACGGCGGGCAGCGAGTTCTCCGGATAGCGCCCACTCCACAGACAGCCGTGGACTTTCACCTCCACCACGCGGCCGCCGGGCAGGGGGATGATCGAGTCGGGGTGAGGCTGCATGTTTGCTCCTTGGCAACCTTGGAAAAAAGTGACCGGCACTTTCAAAGTGCCGGTCACCACGGGTCAACGGAATGCGCAGGGTTTAGTAGCGGCTGCCCCCGCGGTCTCCACCGCGCCGGTCGCCACCGCGATCTCCGCCGCGGCGGTCTCCACCGCGCCGGTCGCCACCGCGATCCCCGCCCCGGCGGTCCCCGCCGCCGCGCCCGCCACGGTCGCCGCCGCGGTCACGGCTGCGCGCGTCTTCCACGCTCCAGCCTTCCAACACGGCCTGGCGGCTGAGCCGCACCTTGCCGCCCGGGTCGATGTCGATGACCATGGCGGTCAGTTCATCGCCCAGCTTGGCAATATCTTCGACCTTTTCGACGCGATAATCGGCCAGTTGGCTGATATGCACCATGCCGTCCACGCCGGGCAGGATGTTGACGAACGCGCCATACGGCTCGACGCGCACGACCGTGCCGGTGTAGATCTTGCCGACCTCCACATCCTCCATCATGCGCGAGACTTCGTCGAGCGCCTGTTCGGCGCCCACGCCGTCGCCGGAGATGTAGACCGTACCATCCTCTTCCACGTCGATCTTGACGCCAAACTGCTCTTGCAGCCCGCGGATCATCTTGCCGCCGGGGCCGATCAGCTTGCCGATCTTCTCCGGATCGATGTGCATGGTTAGGATGCGCGGCGCATAGGGGCTGAGATAGGCCCGCGGCTCCGGCATCGCCTCCAACATCTTCTCCAGGATATACAGCCGGCCCGCGCGCGCCTGGTCCAACGCCTCGCGCAGGATCTGGAAGTCCAACCCCTTGATCTTGAGGTCCATCTGCAGCGCGGTGATGCCGTGCGCCGTGCCTGCAACCTTAAAGTCCATGTCGCCCAGCGCGTCTTCCATGCCCTGAATGTCACTCAGGACCTTGTACGCGCCCGTATCCATATTCTGCACCAGCCCCATGGCGATGCCCGCCACCGGCGCGGTGATCGGCACGCCCGCATCCATCAACGCCAGCGTGCTGCCGCAGACCGAGGCCATGCTGGTCGAGCCGTTGCTGCTCACCACTTCGCTCACCAGGCGCAGCGTATAGGGGAAGTCCTCCGGGATCACCGGGACCAGCGCCCGTTCCGCCAGCGCGCCGTGGCCGATCTCGCGGCGCTTTGGCCCGCGCAGCGGATAGGCTTCACCCGTGCTGAAGGGCGGGAAGTTGTAATGGTGGATATAGCGCTTTTCGTCTTCGGGCTGCAGCGTGTCCAGCCGCTGGGCGTCGCCTGGCGTGCCCAAGGTGGCGATCGTCAGGACATGCGTCTCGCCGCGCATAAACAGGCCGGAGCCATGCACGCGCGGCACCTTGCCCACCTGGATGCGGATCGGGCGGATGGCGGTGGTGTCACGGCCATCCGGGCGCAGACCTTCCTCCAAGATGCGGCGGCGGGTCGCCTCTTTGATCACGCCCTCCATCGCCTCGGAGAAGTCATATCCGGCCAGGTCCTCCGGCGTGGAGTCGTCGACCAGCGATTCTTCGACGTCGACGCGCACCTCGTTGAGGCTGTCCTTGAGCGCGTGCTTGTCCAGCCCGGCGGCCAACAGGTCGCTGACGCGTGTGTGCGCCAGCCCCGACACCTGCTCCTGGAACTCGGCGGAGGGCAGATAGTACTTGACCTCGCTCTTGGGCTTGCCTACCTTCTGGCGCAGCTCTTCGATCAGGTTGATTGCGGGCTGCATCGAGTCATAGGCCAGCTTGAGCGCCTCCAACATCATGTCTTCGGGGAACTCGTTGGCGCCCGCTTCGACCATGAGGATGTTGTCGCCGGTGCCGGCGGCTACCAACTCTAGGCTGCTGTTGGCAATCTGAGTGTTGGTCGGGTTGACCACAAACTCGCCGTCGACAAAGCCGATCATGCTGGCGGCGATTGGCCCGTTCCAGGGGATGTCGCTGATGTGCAGCGCCGCCGACGCCGCAATGATGCCCAACGGGTCCATCAGGTTTTCGCCGTCGATGCTCAGCGCCGTGACGATCACCTGCACCTCGTTGCGCATCCCTTTGGGGAAGAGCGGGCGCAGCGGGCGGTCGATCAGGCGTGACAGCAGGATCGCCTGCTCGGTGGGGCGGCCTTCGCGGCGGAAGAAGCTGCCGGGGATGCGCCCCGCGGCGTAGAGCTTTTCTTCAAAGTCTACGGTCAGGGGGAAGAAATTGATCCCGGCGCGCACGTCTTTGCTCATCGTGGCCGTGGCAAACAGCACCGTGTCGCCGTAGCGCACGGTCACCGCGCCGCCGGCCTGATGGCCCAGTATGCCGGTTTCGAGACTCAGTTCACGTCCACCGACCTGGGTGGAGACTACTTCTGCGCCTTCAAATATGCGCATTGATCTTTACTCCTTGTGAGAATGCGCAAGCCGCTGGCGCAGCAACCTCAGCAGGGGACGAACCGACTTGGCGGCGGGGCTGAAAGACGAGGTGCGGAACTGGAGAGTGCGGCGACGTCGCCCTCGCCGCACTCTCCAATGCCGGACCCCGACTTTGCGACAGCCTCCTAGGAGCGGTCTGTCTCCGGTGAATCGCTGCTCGGCTTGCAACCGAACGAAACAAAAACTGCTTAAGTATATGCCGGCGCTAAAGCAAGTCAACCCGGCAAAAATAATGAGGGGCGATGGTCGTGATTTCTTCGACGCTCGCCCCTGATCGTTTCTTTTTACTTACGCAGGCCCAAACGTTGAATCAACTGTTGATAGCGGCGGCTATCGGTCTTTTTCAAATAAGCCAACTGGCGCCGTCGCTGGCCGACCAGCTTCAGCAGCCCCCTACGCGAACTCTCATCATGCTTATGCGTGTTCAGATGATCGATGAGGGCGTCGATACGCGTTGTCAACAACGCGACCTGGACTTCCGGTGAGCCGGTGTCGTTGTCGGCCAGCCGGTAGTCGCTGATAAGCTGGGTCTTCTGCGCCTTGCTTATGCTCATTTGTCTCTCCTAGATTCTACAGCACTCCAGGCCGTGCCGCCCTAGCCGGTCCTGGTTCAAGCCACAGTGCAACCCACTGTGAGGCCCCACGGCCAGATCACCGCTGTGCCGGGCGTGTGATCTAGCACAATCGTTCGAACTAGTATATCATCATTTCAGCTTTTTGTCCAATTTCCCAGGCTAGATTCCCTGACCTACATCTGGCCTGGGACCGGGTTGGCCCCGGCTGGGGGCGGACCGTAACGCAGACCCCTGCCTTGGCCGCCGCCTTGTGCTACTCTGAACGGTATGGATACCCTGCGCGGCGTCGTCGAACGCCTCACCTTCCACAGCGAAGAAACCGGTTATACCGTGGCCCGGCTGATGCCCGAGAGCCGCGACAACAGCCCATTCCCCAACCGCGAAGTGACCATCGTCGGCAACATGGCCGGGATCAACGTCGGCGAGTTTGTCGAACTCAGCGGGCGCTGGACCGTCCACGCTGACTACGGTAAGCAGTTCCAGGTCGAGCAGATGCGCACGGTGCTGCCGGCCACGGCTGCCGGGATCGAGAAATATCTGGGCAGCGGGCTGGTCAAAGGCGTCGGCCCGGTGACGGCGCGACGCATCGTGCGCCGTTTTGGCGTCGCCACCCTGGATATCATTGAACAAACGCCCGAACGGCTGGTGGAAGTCCCCGGTGTGGGCGACAAACGCCTGCGCATGATCGTGCAGGCCTGGGCCGAACAGCGCGCCATCAAGGAAGTGATGATCTTCCTGCAGAGCCATGGCGTCAGCACGTCGCTGGCGACCAAGATTTACAAAGCCTATGGCGACGCCGCCATCGACATCGTGCGCAGCAACCCTTACCGCCTGGCCCAAGATATTTACGGCATCGGCTTTCTTACCGCCGACAAGATCGCCCAGGCGCTCGGCATCCCGCCCGACTCGCCGGGCCGCGTCGCCGCCGGGGTGGCCTATGCGCTCAACCAGGCCAGCGACGAGGGGCACGTTTTCTTACCCGCGCCCGAGTTGATCGAACAGGCGGCGGCGCTGCTTGCCGTCCCCCCCGACCAGGCTGCGGTCGGCGTCCTGCGGCTGTGGCAGGATGAGCAGGTCAAGGTCGCGCCCACGCCCGGCGCCGAGCCGATGGAACTGCTGCCGCGCACACCCGCGCCCGCCGACCCGCGGCTGCATCTGCTCGCCGAGGCGCATGACCCCTATGCCGCGCCCGCGGCGCGCGCCGCCGAGTTGGTGACCACGCCGCACGCCGTCTATCTCAGCCCGCTCTATTTCAGCGAGAAGGGCGTCGCCGGGCGGCTGCAGCGGCTGAGCCGCGACGGCAACAGCCGTCTGCCGCGCTTCGCGGGCCACAGCGTGGATTGGGAGGCGCTCTTTGCCCAGGCCGCGCTGACCGCCAATGTCATGCTCGCCCCCCAGCAGCAGCGCGCCGTCCAGGTGGCGCTGACCCACCGGCTGACCGTGCTCACCGGTGGGCCGGGCACGGGCAAGACCACCACCGTGCGCACGCTGATCGACCTGTGCCGCGCCGCGGGCTATCGGGTGCTGTTGGCCGCGCCCACCGGCCGCGCCGCCAAACGGCTGGCCGAAACCACCGGCCAAGAGGCCAAGACGCTCCACCGGCTGCTCGAATTTCAGCCCGCTGAGGGCATGAGCTTTAAACGCAACGAGGAGATGCCGCTGGAGGGTGACCTGCTGATCGTGGACGAAGCCTCGATGCTCGACCTAGTGCTGACCAACCACTTGCTGCGGGCGGCGCCGCCGGGAATGCACCTGCTGCTGGTGGGCGATATCGACCAGTTGCCCAGCGTGGGCGCGGGCAATGTGCTCAAAGACATCATCGCCGCCATCGAAGAACTGCGCGCCGCCGGTCGCCCTGCCGCGGCGCAGATGGCCGTCGTCCGCCTGGAGACCATCTTTCGCCAGGCTGCCGACAGCCTGATCATCACCAACGCCCACCGCATCAACCACGGCGAGACGCCTATCATCACCAACGCCGGCGACGCCGATTTCTTTTTCTTTAAGACGCAGGAGCCGGAACGCGCCGCGCAGCTTTGCATCGAACTGGTGCGGGAGCGTATCCCGCGGCGCTTTGCCATTCCCTCTGCCGATATCCAAGTGCTCAGCCCCATGCACCGCGGCGTGGCGGGCGTGGCCGCGCTCAACGAGGCGCTGCAGAACGCGCTCAACCCCGCCGCCCCCAGCAAAGCGCAGCGTCAGGTGGGCAGCCGCGTCTATCGCGTGGGCGACCGCGTCATGCAGATCCGCAACAACTATGACAAGGATGTCTACAACGGCGACACCGGCGTCGTCGGCGCAATCGACTTGGAAATGCAGCAACTGACCGTTATCATGGAAGGGCGCGCCATTGAGTATGATTTCCTGGAACTGGACGAACTGACGCACGCCTTTGCCGTCAGCGTCCACAAGAGCCAGGGGTCCGAATTTCCGGCGGTGGTGATCCCGCTGCTCACCAGCCATTACATGATGCTGCAGCGCAATTTGCTCTATACGGCGATCACGCGGGCGCGGCGGCTGGTCGTTCTGGTCGGCCAGCCCAAAGCCATTGCCATGGCCGTGCGCAACAACCAGGTCGCCGCCCGCTACACCGGCCTGCGTGAACGGCTGGTGCAAGAAGCCATCTAACCGGCATCCAATCAACCTCTAAAACATCAACTGCAAAGACTCTTAAAGGAGTTTCCGATGTCCACTACCCAAGCTGTCCTGCCGCTTGCCGTGCAGATGTATACGCTGCGCCACCTGACCGACCCATTGGACCAAGTCTTGGCCCAGGTCGCGGCCATCGGCTATCGCGGCATCGAAACCCTGGGCGACCACGGCATGAGCGCCGACGCCTTTCTCGATCTGCTCAACAAACATGGTCTTCAGGCCGTCTCTACCCATGTGCAGCTACAGACGCTGGAGGACAATTTCGACGGGGTTATCGCCTTTAACCAGGCGATCGGCAACAGCGCCTTGACGCTGCCTGTGCCGCCCAAAGAGCGCCCCACCGACGCCGCCAGTTGGCAGGCGCTGGGCCGCCGACTCGATAAGCTCGGCGCGCGCCTGGCGGACAACGGCATGCAGCTTCTCTATCACAACCATGCCTGGGAGATGGAACTGATCGACGGCAAGCGGGCGTTGGACTGGATGATGGAAAGCGCCGGTTCGGCCCATCTGCAATGGGAGCCGGATTTAGCCTGGGTCGTGCGCGGCGGGGCCGACCCGCTGGCGATGCTGGCGCGCTACACGGGACGCTGCCCGCGTATCCATGTCAAAGACCTCTCCCCCGAAGGGCAGAACGAGGAGGAGAAGGGCTTTGCCGATGTCGGGCACGGCACGCTGGATTGGGCGGCGCTGCTGCCCGCGGCCAAGGCGGCAGGCGGTGAATGGTTTATTGTCGAGCACGACTGGCCGAGCGACCCGCTGCGCACCATCCGCCGCAGTTTCGACTTTCTGCGCGACCAGTTGAGCCGTTGACCAACATGAGTCATCCCGGAATCGCGCGTTCGCCAGGGGTTGCTCTCCCGACGCCCGTACGGACACGGTATACCGTGTCCGTACATACGGGGCGCGCCGCCGGGGGCTGTGAGCGGACAAGCAGACACAACCTGTCCCGTCTAAACTCCGGGATGGCATATGTTGATTGAGCAAAGGGGCATGCATGGCACAAAGCGCAATGTTCGCCGGTCTGGTCTTCGACGAGACGGGCCGTCCCGCTGAGGTCGCCTGGGTGGGCGCAGAGGCGTTCTATGTGGTCGACGACGACGGCTTTCGCCGCCACGTCGCCGCCGCCCAGATCGACCGCGCCGTGCTGCGATTTTTGCGCCGGCAGGTTGAAGGCCAGCGTGACATGGCGGTTGAGGCCATGCTCGACATGATGGGCCAGGACGATGTCTTTACCAAGGCCGCGGTCGAATCCTCGATCAACCGCATGGAAGAGGCTGTGGGCCAGCCCATCCCCGAAGAGGCGCGCCAGTGGCTGGGGATGCTCGGCTTTCGCATTGTGGTCGACCACCACGGCGAGGTGGTCGACATCCAAATGCCTGCCGGCGGCATCGACGAAGGTGAATAAAAAACGGGGCTGCCGGAAATCGATCCGGCAGCCCCGTTGCAGTTGCTTTGTAGGTGCGGTTTTTACCCCAGCCGTAGCAACGCCAGCGCCACCGCCGCGGCCCACGGCAGAACGCTGAATTCGCCTGCAACCAGCGCGTGCGCCATCTCCTGCCGGGTGAGGAGCAGCAACTCCTGCTCCTCCAGGTCGTCGGCGGCGATGGGCTGCAGCGGCACAGCTTGGCGCGCCAGGAAGAGATAGGCGCGGCCCGCGCCGCGGTTGCCGTCGACCACGAACTCGCCCAGCGCGGTCCAGTCGGGCGCGGCATAGCCTGTCTCCTCCAGCAGTTCGCGCTGTGCTGCGGCCAGCGGTTCCTCGCCGGGTTCGATATAGCCGCCCGCGACCGCCAGCGTGACCCTCGGCGCTGCATATTTGGTCTGGCGGAAGCAGACAAAACGGCCCTGCGCCGTCTCCACCACGATGTTGACAAAATCGGGCGTGCGCAGCCAGGGCCACTCTTCGATCACCTGCCCGTTGGGCAGTTGCACGGTGTGATATTCGACTGTGAGGAAGCGCCCGTCGCCGGCCTGCAGCACAGGCCGCCGCGCCAGCGTGCGCCAGGGCTGGAGGGTAGGCGGCTGTTGATTTGACGGCTGCGCGGGCATGGCTAGCGCACCTCGACGCGCGCCACCCACTTTACTTGGCGCAGGGCGTCGTCTGTCTCGCCGGGGACGATCAGCCGCACCAAGCCTTGGTCGCGGCGCAGTGGTGTGCCGTCCAGCGCCGTCGCCAAGAGGATCGGGCGGGCGGCAGCCTGGGTTTCGCGGGCGTCGATGCGCGTGCCAAAGCCGTCGTCGCTGACCACGTCGGCAAATGCCCAGCCGCCGCTCTCGTCGATGCCGTGGGCGTGGAGCAGATCGACCAGCCGCACGCCGCCAAAGGTAAAGGGGCCGCTGGGCGGATGCCCTGTGCTGGCGATCATACAGCCTATCACGCTGGTTTGGGGCAGCCGTGCCAGGTCATCGGGCGTCAGTGTGAGCGTGCGGCCGTCGGGCAGGCAGCAGACGAGAGCGGGGTCGGCGTGGGGCGGCGCGGGGTTTGGCTCATGCGCATGGCCGCGCCGCCAAGCCGGTTCGTCCGCGCTCACCTGGGCGGACGTCATGCCTGCTCCAGCGAAAAAGTCAGAGGAAAGCCTTGGCGTTGAGCGCGCCCGCGTGCGGCCATCATCAGCTTTTCGGCCTCGGCGCGCGGGCGCACGACTACGACCGCCGTGCCCTTGGTGTGCGCCGTCCAGGCGATGTGGTCGGCGATCTCCTCGGAGAGCAGGAAGATCCCGCCTAAAATCTCGATGACATAGGGATAGGGTGTCACCTCGTCGTTATGGAGCACCACAAAGCGGAAATCATCGTCTGAGATCTGGGCAGATTCTCGACGATCTCCCTCAATATTAGGGTGGGCGATCGATTGCGTTGAACTCTCAGACATCGTTCCTCACCGCGTCTTCCAGGTCTATCCAGATATTCAAGCAGGGTTATGGTCCTGCGTTTCATCTTCAGGGTGCCCGATCGGGTCTATGCTAGTGATCTATTGTAGCAGCCATCCCCTTGATTTCGGCAATTTCATCCGTTGGTTAGCGCCGTAGCTCGTCGAGCAAGCGGCAGGCCGCCCGCAGGTCTGGGGTCTGCAAGCCCTCGCCGAACCAACGATAGACCGGCTCCAGCCGGCGATAGGCGGCGTCGATCTCGCCCCGCTGCTGCCAGAGCCGGCACAGGCTGACGCCGGCGCGCAGTTCCCACAGCTTGGCCTGCATGTGCTGCGCCGTAGCAATCGCCCGTCGATAGCACGCCTCGACCTGATCTTGGGGTGCGCCCTGCTGCAGGAGCACGTCGCCCTGGAGCCGGTAGACCTCCGGCGCTTCTTGTAAAAACCCTGTGGCCGCAGTGCAGCGCTCCGCTTCGGCCAGCAGCGCCAGCGCCTCGTCCGTACGGCCCACCTGGGCATAGACCTCGGCCAACGTGCGCAGGGCTTGCATCTGCCCTATCTTCATGTGTAGGGCGATCAACCGCTCCTGCGTCTCTTCCAGCAGGGGGATCGCTGCATCCGGATCGCCTTGGGCGGCCAGCGCCCACCCCAGTATCGTCATGCCGCCCCCAAGCCACATCGCCATCGCGTTCGCCTGCGCCACGGTGATCGTCGCCTCGGCCAGCCGCTGCGCCTGGACCGGCTCTAGACGGTATTGGCGCAGCATCGCCGCATGGAAGCGAGCATGGGCCAAGGAGAAGGGGTGGTCAATCGCCTCGGCCAGCGCCAAGGCGCGCGCACTCATTGTCTCGGCCTGGTCCGGGTAGCCCATCATGCACAGCACGATGGCCCCGATCCCTAGGGCGGCCACCTGCTGGTCATAGCCATAGACCTGGCGCATCGCCTGCTGCCATGGGGCGTCGTCTAGCTCCTGCAGCGGACGCAGGGCGGGCAGGGCCAGCGCCAGATCGCCCCTGTAGGAGTGGGCGCCGCCGAGCTTGAAAGCCGCCAGCGCCTGGAGGGCCGGGTCGCCCAGCCCTTGGGCGATGCGCATACACTCCTCGCCCAGCGCACGCGCCAAGTCAAGGTCGAGGCGTAGATCGTGATAGCTTTTCAGCCCGGCCAGCGCATGAAACAGCTCGACCGAGTCGCCGGCGGTGCGCGCCAACGCCTGCGCCCGCCGGTAGTTTTCCGCCACCTCTTCGTGGATATAGCTGCGCCGGGCCAGCAGCGGCGCGCCGAGCGCCAGGCGAAGCTGCAGTTCCAGCTTGGCGCGGGCCGGGGTAGCAGGCAGCGCGGCCAGTAGGGCCAGCCCGTGGCGCAGGTGGGTCAAGGCCATATCGTGGGCCAGCAGCCGGGCGGCGTGGTTGCCGGCCGCCAGCAGATAATGGGCGGCCTTCTCCGGCAACCCCGCCATTTCGAAGTGGCGCGCCAGTGCGGCGGCAAGCGTCTCTGTCTGGTCGCCCGCACTGGCTTCCAGGGCCTCGCCCACAGCTGCATGTAGATGGGGGCGCTCCACAAGGTCGAGGGTCTGGTACAAGTGTTTCTGAAAGAGGAAGTGCCGGAAGCGGTATTGAGACAAGCGGCTGGTTCCGGTCCACTGCGTGCCTTCGGCCAGGACGAGGGGATGGTGCTTGCTCAGTTCGTGGCTGAGCACCTGGACCACCGTGGCGACCGGCAAGCCCAGCACGCGCGCCACGACCTCGGCTGTAAACTGTTCGCCCTCCACGCTGGCAACGCGCAGCATCTCCTGCCACTCTGGCGGCAGCCGGTGGAGGCGATCGGCGACGGCGGCATCCACGCGCGCCGGCAATGCATTCCAGATCACGTCAGGCGCTTCGCTCCAGCGCCCCGCTTGGTCGCGCATCAGGTCGCCGCGTTCCTGCAGCCCGCGCAATAACTCCACTGTGAACAAGGCATGACCGTCGGTATGTTGGACTAGACGCCGGCGAAAGTCCGTGCCGAGTTGGTTCGGCTCGGCGTCCAGGAGTGCATCCACAAAGAGACGGCCAGGGCTTTGGTCCAGGTTGAGCACGATGTCGCCGTAGGTCCGGCGGAACTCGCCCACGATCAGCTCCAACGGATGGGGCCGCCCGTCCGCATCGGGCAGGAGTTCTTCCGGTCGATAGGCGCCGAGCAAGAGAATGCGGCCCGTGTCGAGCCGTCGTCCGATATGAAAGAGCAGGCTGAGCGAGCCGGGGTCGGCCCACTGCAGGTCGTCCACTACTAGGAGCAGCGGGCGATGTCGGGCCAGGGCCAACAGCAGCTTGGCAGTCTGATCGAACAGGTCTGTCTGCCGGACTTCTGTCCAGGTCGACGGGTTGCCTACGTCCGGCTGTTGTGCCAGCCGTTGTTCGAGCCGCGCCAGCCGGCCGGGGCGTGCATCGGCGGCCGCTAAGGCTCGCTCCAGCAGCGCCGTTCCTGGCACAAAGCGGCCGATCAAGTCCGGCGCCGCCTCGACCAGCAGTTGAATCGCCGCCGGCGCCGCCTCCCAAAGCCGCTGGGCCAGGCGGGGCGAGAGGAGTTCTGCGGCGCGCTGGCTGTCCAGGTCGCCGGTCAACATCTGCAGGATCTGGCGGAAGGGCAGATAGGGATCGCCAATGCCGGTGTAGGCGTTGGCGCTGCCCCAAGCCGCTATCACATCCTGGCGCTGCAGCGCACGCCGGACAAAGGCCGCTGCCAGGGCCGACTTACCGCTGCCCGGCGTACCGGCAATCAAGAGGATCTGGCCTTGCCCGGCTCTGGCTTGCTGCAGGCATCGATCCAGCCGGTCCAGTTCCTGGGTGCGGCCCACAAAACGCGGCGGCAGCGCGGGCGGCTTGCTTGGGGCGGGAGGTTCGGGCGTCAACCGCTCCTCGCGGATCGCCGTGTAAAGCCGGGTCGTGGACTGCGAGGGCGCTACGCCCAACTCTCGGGCCAGGAGCGCGCAGCAGGTGTCATACTGGGCCAGGGCGGCGCTGCGCTGCCCGCTGAAGGCCAGGATGCGCATCAACTGGCGGTGTGTCTCTTCTAGATAGGGTTCGCTCGCCACAAGCCGGCGGGCATAGACCTCGGCCTGAGCAAAGTCCCCTTGCTGTTCGTGGACATCGGCCAGTTGCTGCAGCGCCGTGCCAAGCCGGCGGGCCAACTGCTCGCGTTTGACCAGCGCCCATTCCTCAAAGGGGGCTGCATCGTCCAGGGCAAACCCCTCCAGAAATTCGGCGCGGTAGATCGCGACGGACTCTTCCAGGCGGGCCACATCCGGCACAGCGCCCGGCGCAGCCTGTGTGAGGGCCAGAAAGGCGGCGGCGTCGATCCAGTAGTCACTGGCCCGATTGAACTGGAGGGTGGTGCGTGTCACCAGCAGATGGGGCGTCTGGGCTGCTGTGCGGTCGCCCAACTGGGCGCGCAAGTTGGCGAGCGCATAGCGCAGGTTGGCAAGCGCCGCCGTATCGCTGTGGTTGGGCCAGAGCAGGGAGGCCAACAGCGTTCGCAGGTGGGGGCGGTCAGCCTCCAGCGCCAGATAGACCAGCAAGGCGCGCACCTTGTTGGATTCCAGCCCGGTCAGCGGCCTGCCATCCAGAGTAGCTGTCAAAGATCCCAAGACCGAAAGGGACAGGTGCGGCATGGGCTACGCTCCGGGGAACGGGGCCGGCAGTCTGCTGTCTGTATTATACCCCGCAACGGTGTGATCTGTATCCGCCTATCTCTTCCCCACGTTTTCCCCACGATCGCCTGCTACACTCAAGACAAAGACCGCACCCCTGTCACCACGACACCTATCACCGCGACAGATGAGTCTGTTGCCGAGTTTTTGGCAGAGATTTTGGAGGAGGGTCTTTGAGGAAGAGAGGAGATGGCACGATGTTACATACTCCGTTACATACTCTATTCGGCGCCGGCGTGAGCCTGTTGCTCATCGGCGCGTTGATCTTAGGCGGCTGCCGGCCGATCCAGCCGTCGACGCCCATGGCGTGGGGGCCGGCGCAGGTCGTCGTCGACAGCGCCCGCGCGTTTCAAGAGAACGGGATTGAGGCGTCGCTGGCCTACTTTGCCGACGATGCCGCCTACACGATCGTCGGCATGCCCACCGGCCCGGAGGTCCACGCCGGAAAGGAGACGTTGCGGGCGTGGATGAACGAGTTGGGGGCGCAGGGCTTTGCACTTGAGGTTGAGGTAGTTAACGTGCAGGGCAACATTGTCACCACGCGCACCCAGACCTGGGTGGACTTCACGCGCCGGCTCGGCGTTGCACCGATGGTCGCTACCGAGGTCTATGTGGTCGAGGAGGACAAGATTGCCTCCGTGACCTGGGTGCTCACCCAGGAGTCCAAGACGGCGCTGCTCAATGCCCTGGCCGCGCTGCCGCCGCCCGTCGTTGAGCCTGAGTATGCCCACCCAGAGGCGCTGGCCAGCACGGAGTGGCTGGCCGCTCACCTGTCTGATCCGGCTGTGCGGATTTTGGACACCCGGAATTTTCTCCTGGAAGGGGATCCGGCAGCCCGGTTAACCAACTACCAAGCAGGGCATATCCCCGGCGCGGTCTATGTGGACGCCAGCGACGACATCTCAGACCCCAATGGCGCTGTTCCCCTGTTGATCCTGGCCCAGGACGATTTTGAAGCGCTGATGGGCCGGTTGGG
The DNA here is from genome assembly GCA_020845455.1 of Caldilineaceae bacterium. Lineage (GTDB taxonomy): Bacteria > Chloroflexota > Anaerolineae > Caldilineales > Caldilineaceae > QEUY01. The sequence goes on along the minus strand of JADLFO010000132.1, from coordinate 9,281 downwards.
GATCGGCAACGAGACGACGGTCGTCGTCTATGACGACACAGACAGCACATCGGCGGCGCGGCTGTGGTGGGCCTTGCGCTACTACGGCCACGACAATGTAAAACTGCTCAACGGCGGCCTGACGAAATGGACCTTGGAAGGGCGCGCCCTGGAGGCGGGCACGAACACGCCCCAGCCCGCCGGCTACGGCGCACAGGTTCGCCCTGAACTGCTGGCGACATTAGCGGATGTGCAGCAGGCCATCGACGACCCCGATGTCATCTTGATCGACTCGCTGCCGGCGGCGTTCTACAACGGGTCGCAGAGCTTCCCCGGGCTGCGCGCCGGGCATATCCCCACGGCTCTCAATCTGTTTGCAGGCGATAACCTCAACCCGGCAGATCAGACGCTGCTCGCGGCGGGCGAGCTTGCCCAACTCTGGCAGCAGACCGGCCTGCAACCGGGCCAGCCGGTCATCACCTATTGCGGCGCAGGCTATGCCGGGGCGCTGAACCTTTTTGTGCTGTACCAACTGGGATATGAGGACGTCCGCCTCTATGACGCCTCCTGGATGGAGTGGGGGGCAGACCCCGCCCTGCCCGTGGAAACCACCCCCAGCCTGTCAGTGCTGGTGCAGGGCGGGCCGCTGAAGGGGGCCAACGGGCTGACCGTCGGCCCCGACGGCTATCTCTATGTGGGCAGTTTGGGCAGCAACGAGATCGCCGTGATCGACCCGGCGACGGGGGAGATCGTCAAGCATCTGACCCAAGCGATGGGCGCGGCGGGGGCCGATGACGTGGTCTTTGGGCCGGACGGCTCGCTCTACTGGACCGAGCTTTTTTCCGGCAATGTTGGCCGGATGCGGCCTAACGGCACGATTACCCGGCAGCAGGTCGCGCCGGGGGTCAACCCCATCACCTTCTCCGACGATGGGCGGCTCTTTGTCGCCCTCGACTTCTTGGGTGACGCGCTGTATGAACTCGACCCTGAGCTTCAGACCCCGCCGCGGCTGCTGGCAGAGTCGTTAGGCTTTCTCAATGCCTTTGACTTTGGGCCGGACGGGCTGCTCTACGGACCGATCTATACGCAGGGCCGGGTAGTACGCATCGATGTGGACGCAGCGCCGATCCAGATCGAGACGGTCGTGGACGACTTGGTGGTGCCTGCCGCCGTTAAGTTCGACCCGGAGGGCCGGCTGCATGTGGCAGACCAAGGCGCGGGTATCGTGTGGCGGGTCGACCTGAGCAATGGCGAGAAGGCGCAAGTGGTTCAGTTGCCGCCGGGGCTTGACAACCTGGCCTTTGCGCCCGATGGCCGGCTCTTTGTCTCCAGCAATGACCTGGGGGATGTGTGGGAAATCCTGCCCGACGGCGCGGCGCGCACGCTCTGCCCAGGCAAGATGACCGGTGTGATGGGGCTTGCGGCGTTGCCGCTTGTTGCAGAGAGCGCCCCCGCCGCAGACGTAGTCTATGTCAGCACGGTCTTCGCGCTGCATAGCTTTGTAGGAAAGACAGGCGACGCGCTGCGAGACCCCTGGCACACGAACACTATGAGCGTTGCGCCGGCGGGGGATAAGCTGGTGTTGACCTCCCTGTTTGCCAACTTGGTAAGCATCTTCGACCCGGCGACGGGTGAGGTGCTGGCAGCCTATCCCGACTTCGCGGCCCCTACCAATGCGGTCGAGTTCCAAGGGGATTTGATCGTGGCAGAACTGGGCACGGGGAGCGTGGTACGGATGGCGGGAGATGACCCCGCCAAGCGTACAGTGCTGGCGAGTGGACTCTCCTTGCCTATGGGGTTGGCGGCGACCGAGCAGGCGCTCTGGGTGGGTGACCAGGCCACCGGCGCCCTCTGGCAGCTCATCGCCGAGGGCGAGATGCTGGCCGAGCCGGTCGCCATCGCTACCGGCCTGGCCGCGCCCAGCGGCATGGCAGTGACTGCCGAGGGTCAGTTGCTTGTGCTTGAGACGGGCACGGGGCAGTTGCTATCCCTCGACCCTGCGACCGGGACGCGTACGACGCTGGCGGAGCATGTGTCTGTGGCCGAAGCGACGACCAACCTGCCGCCCGCGCTGCAAGGGGTGGCTGTCGGGCCTTCGGGAGCCATCTATGTCGCCGGGAGCGGCGCGAATCAACTCCTGCGCATTGGCCCGTGAGCGGCAGGTACAGAGTAGGGCGGAGTGAAGGACAGGTCAGCCGATACGCCAAGGGGAAGCGCTTTGATGTCTGGAGCGCTCCCCGCTGGGGTCAGATGGAGAGCGGCCATGGACGCGGGCGAGCAGCGTTATGCGGCCTATCTCCTGCGTCTTTGGCGCAGGGAACAAGACGGCGGCCGGCTCTGGTGCGCTGCCCTGGAAGAGGTACACAGCGGTGAGCGGCGGACCTTCGCCAGCCTGCAGGCCCTGATCGCCTTTCTGGTGACCTCCTGCCCGGAGCAGCCATTGCCGCCGGTCACGGCTCGCTCCCAACCCCTCGACGCAGAGGATCACGCCACCTAGCCGGGCGGGACAGCCGGGCAGAAGGGCGCTGCCGACACGCCCACAACGCGCAAAGGGCCTGCCGGTTGAATGAGGATGCGCTGATGCGCCTCACACAACCGGCAGGCCCTTTGTTTGTCTTTCCATCGGGAGCATCACAGCCCTGGGATGGGGTATGGTTAGTTGGCCGCTGCTGCGCTATCGGTCGAAGCGGCCAGCGTCGTAACGCTGGCTGCGGGGACGGTCAGCGTCCAGCCTTCTCCCGCGGCGGCTCCCGCCAAGACCAGCGGCTGCCAGGGGCGATCCGCCGTGGATTGTTCCCCCGTGATCGTATCGCCCGGCGTTAGCCCCTGGAGCTTGACCTCGACGGTTCGCCCGTTCTGCGCGTTGTTGATCAGCACCAGCGCCACGCGGCCCGCCTGTTTGTCATGGAAGGCCGTCACCAACAGCAAGGGGTCGCTGCTGGTCGCCTCGACGCGCACCGCGCCGGCCCCGATCCAGCGTGCGTAGTGGCCGATGGCATAGCCCATGCCGGTGATCGCAACTGTGCTGCTTGCATTGTCGATCAGCGCGATATGTCCCTCAATTTGCCCCAGATCGTCGTTGCCAAAATGCTCGCGCTGCGATGCCCGGTCCCACATGCTGAACATGCCGAAATAGCCCGAAGCGCCGGCATAGACCAGTTCATCATGGATGTGGATGGCGCGCCCGCGCAGCGCATCGAAACTGAGCGGGTCGACCGCGCCGTGAGAAACTTCGGTCATCCACAGCGGCAGGCCCGCCTGCTGTGCCAGGGCCGCCAGTTCGTCGCGGACGGCAAGCGCCTGCGCGTCGGGCCGGCCGCTGCCCGATGTTGCCAAGATGCGGTTGATGTCCGCATAGGTCGAGCCATAGGGGTAGGTGTGATAGCCGATCACGCCGACATATGGCCGCGCCTCGGCGTCTGCCAAAATCGCCCGTGTAGTCTCCAGCGTCTGCCGTTCGGTCTCCTCGTTTGGCGCCACAAAGGTCATCTCGCCAAAGCCCGCGGCGCGCAGCCTGCTGCCCGCCGCTTTGATGATGTCGACGACCTCCTGAGTTGTGCCGCCGTCCAGTTCGCCGTTGCCGCTGAGCGGCTCGTTAAAGAGCATCAGATAGCGCGGCACGATGCCATAGGTATCGCGCCAGTAGACCGCGCCCGCCGTCACCTGTTCGGCGACCTCGGCCAAATAGCGGGGATAGTTGGCCGTGCGCAGTTCTTTGAGCCAGGGGCTGGCCCAGCGGATGTTGACCTTTTGCGCCAAGCAGTAGCCGTCAAAGCCGTAGGGCTGCGCCAGATCGACGACTGCGCTTTTCATGGCGTCGATGCTCGACGTGTCGAAGCCCGCCCAGTTGATCCGGGTCGGGTCGTCGTTGTCGTTGGCGAGCGCCTCCCACCCGCCCGGACTCTCCAGCAGCGCCGCCTCCAGGTTACCGATGTGCAGCCCCACCTGCCCATAGACCGCGGCAATCGCCTGGCGGCGCAGGTCGGGGTTCAAGACATCGCCCAGCGTGCCTGCATAGACCAGCGACGTATGGCCGGCCCCAAAGCCGTCCATACGCTGATGCTCCAGCGCCGCATCGACCACGACGATGACCGGCCCCGCCGGGGCAGCCGCCGGAACAGTCACGGAGACGGCCGTTGCGGGGGCGTGCGACACGGCTGCGGTTTCCGGCGTGTGGGCTGCCGGGAGTTGGCCTGCATCTGCCGTCGCATGTGCAGCCGGCGCAGCCTCCGGCAGATGCGACGCGTCGCTTACGGCGTGCGCAGCGGTCACGGTCTGGGATGAATGCGCCGTCTCTGCTGTGCCTTGTGGGGTCACGAGGATGACGGTAGGGATGGCAGCGGGGATGGCAGTGGAAATAGTGGCGGGGGTGACGGTGGGGAGAATGTCTTCCGGGGCCTTTGGCGTGTGCGCTGCGGGGGTCGCCGTGGGCGGCAGCGACGGCACAGCGTCTTGGCCCGCAGGCCCTAGGTCGCGGGCGGCAGACCCGCCGCAGGAGGTGAGCAAGAGCAGCATTGACGCCAGCAGGGCAGCGGCCAATAGGCCGCGCCCCCGCTGTCTGTCAATGGCGCGAAGCGTCATAGACCTTATCTGCATACGTCGCATCATCGTACACCGCATCATTATATACTGTACGTTGCGCCGGGCGCTGCGCCACAAACGCGGTCGAATGCCCAAAGGGATAATCGACCCCGCGCGCCAGCAGGCGCGCTTCCAGCGCCAACAGGGCGTGCATGACCGGGTTGACCCACGCCATGGTTGGGCTATAGGGGCGGATCGCCAACCCTGGACCCAACTCGACCACATGTAGAGGGCGCGCAGGCCGGAGCTTGACCGATTCACGCAGCATGCCCCACATGCCGGGCACGACGTTGACATAGGTGGCGCGGCGCACGGCCAACCCCGCCTCGCGCAGCATGGCCGCCACTTCTTCGGTGCGATAGCGCCGGTAGTGCGCCGGGTCTGCGCCGACCAGCCGCGCATGGCCGCGCGCCGAGTTGGTGCGCAGATAGAGCAGCCCGCCCGGACGCAACAGCCGGGCGAAGGCGGTCAGCGCGGCGCGGTCCGCGCCGCGCGGGGATAGATGCTGCAGCGTGTCGATGCAGAGGATCAGGTCAAACGAGGCCGGCGCAAACGGCAGTTCCAGCGCGCTGGCCTGCGCCAATGCGCCTGCGCCGCGCTGTTGACAAAATGCCAAGGCGTGGGCCGAGAGGTCGATGCCCACCGGCTCCGCCGCCAGCGGCAGATGCTCGCGCAGATATTCCAGCAGATAGCCGGTCCCACAGCCAACATCCAGGACGCGCAGCGGCTTGCGCTCGGCGAGCGGGCCGCGCAGCAGCGCGTTCATGGCGTCGCGCATACCCTGCGACCAGCCGTGCTGCTCCTCAATCTCATAGAGCCGTTGATAGTAGTCCCGCTCAAAGATGCTAGGTGTTGTCAAGATGTGCGTACTCCGTGTCAGTTATTGGATATCTGACCACTGCCGGGCGGATCATACCGGCGCCGGCCTCCACGCTAGGTATTCCCGCACAATGTCGCCGAAGGGCCGAGGAGAGTAGCCCAGCTCCTGCTTTGCCTTGGCCGAACTGTAATATTGGAAGTGGTTGGCAAAGAAATGCACATCGTAGGTAAAGCGCGGGCGTTTGCCCGTCAACAGCCCGACCGGCTCCAGCAGCGCCGCAGCCAACCAGGTCATCGGGTAGGTGACGGCAAGGCGGGGTTTGTCCATCCCCAATGCCAGCGCCGCACTTTCGGCGATCTGCCGGTATGAGAGATTGTCGCCGCCCAGGATATAGCGTTCGCCGCGCCGGCCTTTGTGCAGGGCGCGCACAGTCCCGTCCACGACATCGTCGACATGGACGATGTTGCGCCCCCCCTGGAAGTAGGTGATCGCCCGGCCATGGCGCACCTTCTCGATCATCTCGCCGCCGCGAAACTTGTCCCCGTGCGGCCCGAAGATCGAGGCCGGGTTGACGATGACGGCATCCAGCCCCTCATCTACCGCGCGCAACACTTCGAGTTCCGCAAGGCGCTTCGACCTTGGGTAGTTCAACCGGCTGTTCTGTAAGTTGAACTGAAACGACTCGTCGGCTGGGCGGTCGTCGGACGGCACCCCAATGGCTACAATGCTGCTGATGTGGACGAGCCGCCGTACCGCATGGTGGAGACAGGCCGCCGCCACGTTGCGTGTGCCTTGGACGTTTGTCTCAGACTGGATGTGCCCCAGCCTGCGCCAGTATGCGCCGTGGGCTGCGGCGTGGACGACGACATCCTGTCCTTTGACGGCTTGGCGCACCGCGTCGACGTCGGTGATATCGCCGTCCCGAAACTGCACCTCTATACCGCGCAGATGCGAGACATCCGACGTGAGCCGCTTGAGGACGGTGATGCGGTGGCCTTGGCCGGCCAACCCGCGGCACAGATGAGAGCCGAGAAAGCCGGTCCCTCCCGTAACAAGGATGTTCATTGTGCGGGCTGCGCAACCTGTTCGATGCGTCTCGTAAAGTACCATCGCCCCAACGCATAGACGGCGTGTGCGGTGCGATAGGCCAAGCTGTCGGCAGCAGCCTGGAGCGCCCGATAGATCGGCCCCGTGTCACGGCTGTGCTTCAGGATGCCTTTGCGGTTGACAAGATAGGCGCCGATGAACTGCGCAAAGCGCAGCAGTTCCTTGATCTGCTCTTTGGTCAGACTCTCGGTCGCGATCATGACGCTATAGCTGTTGATATAGGCCTGATCCTCCGGCGTCACCAATGCATTCGAGATTGCCCAATCCCGCAGTTTGGTGCCGATCAGCGGAGACGCAGCCGTGAACTGAATCCAGTTGGTGCGCACGTCGATCGCAAACTTGATCGAATCGAGGATCGTATAGAGCGTGTCGCCCGGCAGCCCGATGATAAAGAACCCATAGGTGCTGATGCCGAGTTCATGGCAGAGTTTCACAGTCTTGATAAACTGTTCTTGGGTGATCGGTTTGCGCCCTACATTCGCCTGGATTTCGACTTCGGCGCTCTCAATGCCGAAGTTGATGCCAATGCATCCCGCGTTCGCCATGGCGCGCACCGTCTCTTCGCGCAGACAATCCACCCGTGTCTCGCATTTCCACTGCACCTTCAGACCTCGGCGTGTAATCTCGTTACAGATCTCCATGGCGCGTTTCTGATTCAGAGAGAAGATCGGGTCACGGAAGAGAATGTACTGGATGCCCAGGTCCTTGACGAGATGTTCCATCTCGTCGACGACATTGGCAGGCGACCGATAGCGGAAGACAGCGCCCTGTCCAACAGGATAGGGACAATAATGACACCCGGCGGGACAGCCGCGCGACGATTGCATCGGCAGAAACGGGATGACGGCATGAGTAGAGGAGCGCGGGAGTTGGTACTGCTGATAGGGAAAGAGTTCCCATTTCGGAAATGGCAGTCTGTCGAGGTCGCGGCCAAATACTCGATCTGGATTTGTCGCCCAGACCTTTCCCTGGGGATAGCTCAACCCCGTGATCTCGCTTGGCGCGCGGCCCACCACCAATTCGTGAATGACCTCGTCGGGTTCGCCGCGCACCATGTAGTCAACCGATCCCGCATCCTGGATGCGTTTGGCGACATGCGTGACCACCGCGCCGCACAGGGCGATGCAGAGGGTGGGCGCTTGTGTCTTCAGCGCAGCGCACACCGACAGGTCCCAGTCCAACGTCGGCGTCGACGTGCGCACCACAGCCAGCACGCCGCCGGCAGGTTCACTCCGGCAGGCCCGCGCCGCCGCGGCTGCCAACTGCTCTTTGTCGAGCTCCATGCCCAGGCATTCCAAGACTTCGACCTGGACCTGATGTTCGGTGAGATAGCTGGCTAGATAGACCATATCTAGCGGAGGCAGATAGGTTGCGCCGACCGGAAATAGCTGCCCAAAGCCACCCATCGAGTCCTTATTCGAGACAAAGCCTGGGGGGCTGGGTGGATTAATGACAAGAACCTTGGAGAACCGTTGCATGCGTGCCTCCTCAAAAAGTAGCGCGATGTCATTCCGAGCGGAGCGAGGAATCTCTCTGGGATGCGCCTGGAGCAGAGAGATTTCTCGACAGGGGTCTCGGAATGACAACTTACATGGGCGAAATTACCTAGGCCGAAAAACTCTCCAGCGCTTCTTGGTAAACGGCGACTGTCTGCTCTGCCACAACCTCCCAAGCATAGCGCTGTGTGGCATAGCTCGACAGGAATTCGCGCGGATACCTGTCATATTGGCAGAGCATTCTCCCGATGGCGGACGCCAGCGCTGCCGGGTCCTCGACCGGCGCCAGCAGCCCCACCTGCTCGTTGACAATATCCTCCGGGCCGCCGCAGCGTGTGGCAATCACGGGCGTGCCGCAGGCCAGCGATTCAACCAACACCGTGCCAAAGCTCTCGCGGCGGCTGGGCAAGACCGTCGCCGCGCTCTGCTGCATCACCTGGGCCACTTCTGCCGGCGACTTGGGGCCGGTGAACTCCACCTGCTCATCTATCCCCAGTTCATGGGCCAGGGCGCGCAACTGCTGCTCCTCCACACTCCGCTGATGGTAGAGACCGCCACCTACCAAAACAAGCTTGATCGCCGGCACGCGCTGTGCTGCCAGGTGGACAGCGCGCAGCAGCACATCTACGCCTTTGACAAACTGCAGCCGGCCCACATAGACGATCTGGTGCGGACGCCGCTCGACCCCCGGCGCCGGCAGCTTGAAGACCGCGCGATCCAAACCGATGGGGACAAGGCGAATCTTGTCGGGCTGACCTGTCACCTGTGTGATCGAGGCGGCTAACTGGCGGCTGGCGGCCATTTGGAGCGAACAGCGCCGCACGGCCTGGATCGCCAAGCGGCGCACATGGGCGTGCGTATCCATCCACGGCTGCCACAGTGAATGTTCGGTCGTGACCACCGGCACGCCATAGCGTTCGGCCAGCCGCGCCGCGGCCACGCCATCCGGGTAGATAAAATGGGCGTGGATCAGGTCGAACGGAAACTCGGCGTGCAGCCGGTCGACCAGCCCGCGCACCCCCCAAGTGTAGGTGCGCGCTTCCACGGCATACGCGGTCGAACCGGGGCCGACCAGAAAGCGCGGATAGTAGGTGGGAACGCCGTCGCCGGCGATGCGCGGCGGGATGCGCCGGAAGCGCGCAAAGCTCTCCGGCAGCCCTGGGAGTGGCGGCGCATAGGGCACAGGCGAGACAACGCGTATCTCGCACAGATCGGCCAACGCCTGAACCAATCCCTGCACCCACAGCCCCAGTTGCGGCAGCACGTCATTGGGGTAGTTCCTGGAAAGGGTCAGGACT
>JADLFO010000131.1 GCA_020845455.1 Caldilineaceae bacterium | reverse complement strand
TGCGTGGCCTGTCTCGAACCGCAGACGGCGCAGATGGCGCAGGCGTTGGGCTTGCGCGTCCAGCTTGTCCCCCACCAACACTCCCCCCTCGCCCTCGCCCAGGCCCTCGCCGTTTGCTTGGCGGAGTAGACGCGCCACGTTGATCCCGGCCTGCGTCTGCCAACACAGCGGCGCAGGCCGGGGCTTCCCCTCCAGGATCGTTCATATCCCACAGGTCGGCGCGCCGATCAGGGCCGTTCCGGCTCGACGATCCGCCCATCCTCGATGCGAACGATGCGCGTGGCGCGTGCCGCCAGTTCGGGGTCGTGGGTCGCCAGCAAGATCGTCGTGCCCGCGGCAGCCAGCTTCACAAAGTGCGCCACAATCGCCTGGGCCGTGACGGAATCGAGGCTGCCCGTCGGTTCGTCGGCGGCAATGAAAATAGGATCATTGGCCAGGGCGCGGGCGATGGCCACGCGCTGGCGCTGCCCCCCCGATACATCCGCCGGGCGCTTGTCCGCCTGCTCCTCGATCTCCAGGGCCTCCAGCAGGCTGCGCGCCCGCGCATATTGGGCTTGGGGAGTCACATAGCGCCCGGCAAAATCCATCGGCAGCATGACATTCTGGGCGCAGGTGAGCGTAGGCATCAGTTGGAATGACTGAAAAACGACGCCGGCCTTGCGCCCGCGCCAGCGTGTCAATTGCTCTTCGCTGAGCGCTTCGAGCCGCTGCCCCCCGATCTCGATGCTGCCGCCGCTGGGGCGGTCAATCCCGGTGACCAGGTTGATCAGCGTAGACTTACCCGCGCCCGACCGCCCGAAGAGCGCCACAAACTCCCCCGTCTCGATGGTCAAATCGGCCCCGCGCAGCGCCTCGACCGCACCGGCAAACGTGCGATAGACCTTCGTCACCTGGCGCAGACAGATCAACGCACCCGAACTGCGATCACTCATAGGCCAGCACTTCACGCACGGTCAACCGCACCGCCCGCTGCGCCGGCCCCAGGCTGGCGACCACCGCCAGCAGCAGCAGCACCCCCAGCCAGAAGACCGCCGCGCCCATCGAATAGGTATAGGAGAGCGGCATGTCGAGCAGCGCAATCCCGATCTGGGCGCTGATCAGGCGCGCGGCGGGAAACGAAAGCACAAACCCCATTGCCCAACTGAGCAGGGCAATGGCGACCCCCTCCACCAAAACAACCCGTCGGATAGCGCGGTTGGACGCGCCGATGGCGCGCATCACGCCGATCTCGCGCACCCGCTCCGTCATGTTGATGCTCATCGTCGTGGACAACCCCAGCGTGCCCACCGCGCCCAACAGGCTCGCCATCAAGATCAGAAAGCCGATGATCGTGTCAAACATCAGTTGGTTCTGCGCGTTCAGGGTCTGCGTCGTGCGCGTGGTATAGACGTCCATCCCTGCCGTTTCATAATCGCGCAGCAGTTGCTCGGCCAGTTGCGTCTGGCCGTCGGGGTCATGGGTGACGACCTGGACGGCCATCGCCTTGCCGGTCGACCGGCTGGCCTCGCCAAAGGGGCGGAGGTTCATATAGAGCTTGGCCCCCTGCGCATCCGTCGTGACGATGCCCACTATCGTGTAGGTGCGCTCATGCCCGGCCATGTCGAGTACAATCGGGTCGCCGGGGCGCAGATCGCGCTCCTGGTCGGCGACCGTGGCGTTGATCGCCACGGCGTCGCCGTCGGCGGGCGTCAGCCAGCGCCCCGACTGAAGCACAGGCGTGACCAACTCGGTATCCTCCGGCAGCCCGATGACCTGATAGCGGTTGCTCTCGCTGCCGTCGGGCCGCAGGCGCGTGGCCGAAGCCATACCCCAGGCTTCGACGGTCTGAACATCGGGGTAGCCGGTCGCCACCGCCTCCAGGCGCGCAATGCGCTGCGGCCCGGTCATCTCGACCTGGACATCGTACTGATGATAGCGCAAGAAATCGTGCAGCGTGGTATCGACCGACGCCCGCACGGAAATGACGGCGATATAGAGCGTCGTGCCCAGCGTCAAGACTATGACGGTGCGCAGCAGGCGGCTTTTGTGCCGCAGCGCATTGCGTATCGCCAGGATCAGCGGGCGTTCGACCCGGCCCTGCGGCACGCGCAGCAGCGTACGTTCCAACCCGCCCTGGCCGCCGCTACGAATGCCCACGTCGTTGAGCGCCGCAAAACAGGTGACGCGCGTCCCCTGCCAGACGGGCAGCAGCCCCGCCGCCACCGGGATCAAAAGCCCCACGCCGACCATCGTGGCGTAGGCCCAGAGAGGCACGGCATAGCTGTCGGTGCGGAGATTGACCAACCCCTCGACCAGGCGCGTCATAAGCAGATACATGGTCCCCACCGAAAGCGGGATGCCCAGAGCGATGGCGATGAGGCCATAGACCAGCACCAGCACCAGATACATCCCCGCGATCTGGCTGCGGCCGGCCCCCACCAGCTTCATGATGCCGATCTGATTGATCTGCTGGCCGATTAGCGCGGTGATGGTGTTGACCACCAGAAATGCCGAAAGCAAGAGAATGACCCAGCCAAATGCAGAGAGGATCAGCACCGCCGTGTTGACAATCGACTCGATGATCGATTCGCCGACAATGGTCGTGTCGAGGATGGTGCGGCCCGTATTTTCAAACTGCTTTTCCACCGTGCGCGCCACGCTTCGCACCGTATCGTCGTCAGGGTCCTCGCCCCCATCGCCCACGACGCGCAAACGCAGTTCCGTGAACTGGTTATTCTGGCCCAAATAGGTCAGCGTCTCCGGCGCGATCACCCCCTGCGTAAAGCCCAGCACGTCGGGGCTTGGGTAGCGCGCGTTGTGAGCCGTGCCGGTGATCGTCAGCGTCTTGCGCGAGTTATCGCTGAGTTCGACCGTGATCGTATCGCCGATCTCGGCGTTGAGATAGGCCGGCCCCATCCACTCCAGCATGACCTCATCCTTGCGGGTAGGCCACTCGCCGGCGACGCGCACATAGCGGTCCACCTGCTGGTCGTCGAAGTCGGCCATGGCCTCAAACAGGATATCGCGCGTAGAGGTGGGGCCGGTGAGGATACGGGCGAACAGCGTCCGGCGTCCCTCAGCGGCGGCGACGCCGGGCAGTTCGCTTATCCGCTCTGCCAATTTCTCGTCAAAGGGCTGGGTGCGGATGATGGCGTGAGCGATGGCGGCGGCGTCGCGGTCAGCGTGAAACTCGCGCAGCATCACCGTCTGCACCGACAGCACGCTGCCCACCGCATAGACGCCGACGGCGACCGCCAGCGCCACGATCACGGTGCGAGTACGGTTGCTCCACAGATCCGAAATGACCTTATACCAACGCGGCGGCAGCATAGTACCTAACAAAGACCTGCGCGGCTAACCACGACCGGACGCTTCCGGCCGCGCAGTGGCGCGGGGTAGTCTGGCTGTCAGTGTAGCCGCTGACGCGGGGATACGCAAGGCAAAGGGCCTTGCCGAAAGCTCATCGCACCGCACCGTCAACCTTCATCCGCAAGCGTATAGGCGACGGCCTGCTCCAACGACCACGCATGGCCCTCGGCCCACAGCGCGGCGAAGGTGTCTTTGTCAAGCTGCTCGCGGGTCGTCGCCAGGGTGCGGATGGAGACGGTCGTCGAGTATGCCGTGGCGACCTATGGCCGCGCGACGCTGCCGCGCCTGCTGACGGCGCTGGGCGAGCAGGCGAGTTGGCGTACGCTCCTCCCCGCCGTCTTCGGCGTCTCCACCGAGAAGTTCGAGGCCGGCTGGCAGGCCTATCTCACCGCGCGCTACGGCGATTCAGACACGCCGTGAGCGTGGTCGGTCTACAGGATCGCCGGTTCGTGATATTCACCCCAGACGCCGCGCAGCACGTCCATAATCTCTTGCAGCGTGGCGTATTCGGCAACGGCGTCGAGCAGCGGCCCCATCAGGTTGCCGTCTTCGCGCTGCGCCGCCTGCTCCACCGCGCGCAGCCGCGCGGCGACGGCGCGTTGGTCACGCCCAGCCTTTACCGCGCGCAAGCGCGCCACCTGGCGCTGATAGCCCTCCCCGTCCATCTCTAGGGTCGGCACAGCACTCTTTTCTTTCGAGCCAAAGTCGTTGACGCCCACGATGATGCGGCGGCCGCTTTCGACCTCGCGCTGAAAATGCAGCGCCGCCTCCACGATCTCATGCTGGAAAAAGCCGGCTTCGATGCTCGGCAGCACTCCCCCAAGCTCCTCGATCTGTTTGAAGTAGCGGTACGCTTGGCGTTCCATCTCGTCGGTCAGCGCCTCGACAAAAAACGACCCGCCCAATGGGTCGACCGTATTGGCGACGCCGCTCTCATGCGCGAGGATCTGCTGCGTGCGCAGGGCCACGGTTACCGCCTCTTCGCTGGGCAGGGCCAGCGCCTCGTCCAGTGAATTGGTGTGCAAGCTCTGCGCCCCGCCCAACACCGCGGCCAGCGCCTGCAGCGCCACCCGTGCCACGTTATTGAGCGGCTGCTGGGCCGTCAGGCTGACGCCCGCGGTCTGGGCATGGAAACGCATCTGCCAAGCGCGCGGCTGGGCCGCGCCAAACTGCTCGCGCATCTCCCTGGCCCAGATGCGCCGCGCCGCCCGATATTTGGCGATCTCCTCAAACAGGTCGTTGTGCGCGTTGAAAAAGAAGGAGATGCGCGGCGCAAAATCGTCGACCGCCAGCCCGCGATCCAGCGCCCAGCGCACATATTCCAACCCATCGGCCAGCGTAAACGCCAGTTCCTGGGCCGCTGTGGCGCCGGCCTCGCGGATGTGGTAACCGCTGACCGAGATCGGGTTCCAGCGCGGCATCTCGGCAGTGGCGAACTCCACCGTATCCGTCACCAGCCGCATCGAGGGCCGCGGCGGGAAGATGAACTCCTTCTGGGCAATATACTCCTTCAAAATATCGTTCTGAAGCGTGCCGCCCAGCGCCTGGCGTGGGATGCCCTGCTTCTGCGCGGCGACGATCAGCATCGCCCAGATCACCGCCGCCGGCCCGTTGATGGTCATCGAGGTCGTGATGCAGCCCAGGGGCAGGTCGTCTAGCAAAATCTCCATATCGCGCAGGCTGGAGACGGCGACGCCGCACTTGCCGAACTCGCCTTCGGCCTCGGCGCTGTCGGTGTCATAGCCATAGAGCGTGGGCAGATCAAAGGCGACCGACAGACCGGTCTGCCCCTGTGTCAGCAGATACTTGAAGCGCCGGTTGGTCTCTTCGGCAGTGCCAAACCCCGCAAACATGCGCATGGTCCAGAGCTTGCCCCGGTAGCCTGTGGCGTGCAGGCCACGCGTAAAAGGGTACTCGCCGGGCAGTTCCAACTCCGCCGCGCGGTCTAGCCCGGCTCGCTCCAACGGCGTATAGACGCGCGCCACCGGGATGCCGCCTAGGGTGCTGAAATGATCGCTGCGCTCGGCAGGGATAGCGTCACCCGCTGCGCGCCGCCCGCTTAGGTCTGCCAACGCCTCCGGACGATACAGTGTCATGGTTGAACTCCTTCATACATCCCCGGCAGCCCGTGCCCCGTGTGCGCTGGACTTCGCTGTGGACTAAGCATACACAACAGTCGGAGATCGGCCAATGAGATCGGCCAATGGGGCGCAAGGATCCCCGCGCCTGCCGGAAATAGCGCTGCGCGCTCGTTGATCGCGCTGGATGCATCTGACTGCCGTCCGCGCCGGTTGTTCGGGAATCAGCCGTTTTCTGTCCGCCTTCGGCAGCACTTTGTCAGCCCCAAGGGGAGAAAGCAGGAGAACATGCCCGCCTATGTCACGTTGTTCAATTTCACCGAGCAGGGACTCAAAGACATCAAGAATACCGTCAAACGCGCCCGCGCCGCCGGCGACGCGGCCAAAGGCGCGGGGGGCCGCTTCATCGGCGTCTGGTGGCTGTTGGGCCAATATGACGGCATCGTCATCGTCGAAGCGCCCGACGAAGAGACCGCCACCCGGCTGCTGATCGCGACCGGGATGCAGGGCAATGTCAGGACCACGTCGATGCGCGCCTTCAGCGAAGAGGAGATGGAACGCATCATCGGCGGGCTGCCGTAGCCGGCAGGGGCGAACAGGCACGGTTGGCCCCCTGCCGCTCTGCATCAGGCCCGTTGCTACCCCAGGGCAGCCTACCCAATCAAGTCGTTCCGATCCCCTTCCGCCCCAGGCCCAAACCTGGGGCATTTTGCGTACAGCCACCTGCCCGGCCTCTACCAACTTGCCGATGACGCCTGTATCGAGGTGTTCGGCGATGATCGCGTGCTCAAGGTGCAGTATGACACGCCCTATGTGCGCCACCTGCCGATCACGCTCCACCTCACGGCGGCCAACGGCAAGGGCGGCGTCATAGAACAGACGGTTCACCCGGCCTGGGGCGATGGATTTGTGGCCGAGTGGCAGCGGTGACCAACACGGCCAAAGTCCCCCCACGCAGCAGCGTCGTCGTCATTGGCGTCGGCGGCGTGGGGCTGAACGCCGTACAGGGTGCAGTCTTGTCGGGCGCCTATCCTATCATCGCCCTGGACAAGTTGGAGAACAAGTTAACGGCAGCCCGTCTCTTTGGTGCGACCCACACACTCCGCGCCGATGACGACAACGTTGTCGAGGCGGTACGCCAATGGACGTGGGGCCGCGGGGCCGACTATGTCTTTGTGACGGTAGGCAGCACTGCGGCCATCAACCAAGGGCTGTCGCTGCGGCGGCGCGAGGGCGTCTTGGTGCTGGTTGGCATCCCCGAACAGACGGCGAGCGTGGCGCTGCCTGCGGCGCACACGGTCTGGAATCAGTGGCGTATCCTCGGCAGCAGCATGGGTTCCACCCGGCTGCAGGTGGATGTCCCGCGCCTAGTCCAGCTCTATCAACAGGGCCGTCTCAAGTTGGACGAACTGATCACAGCGCGCTATCCGTTGGCGCGCATCAACGAAGCAATTGCAGCGGTCGAAGCAGGAGAGGCCCTGCGCAATGTGATTACCTTTGGCTGAGGATCTTTGGCGGGGCACGCGGCGCCTGGCCCCAGACGCGTAACGACGGTCCCACAGCCTGCCAAGCGTCGGACCGCCGTTACTGCAAGTACATTAACAACTGACACTCCTCGCGCCTACCCGTCTTGGTGATTTGGGTAGGATTGCCCTCGCACTTTGGTTGTGGATGGGCTAGGCTGGGGGACAGGGATTCGAACCCCAACTATCTGATCCAGAG
>JADLFO010000130.1 GCA_020845455.1 Caldilineaceae bacterium | reverse complement strand
TCGACCCCCGGCTGCCGCTCTACTGAGCGCAGCCTCGCACGAAAGCGCA
This sequence comes from Caldilineaceae bacterium, assembly GCA_020845455.1. Classification (GTDB taxonomy): domain Bacteria; phylum Chloroflexota; class Anaerolineae; order Caldilineales; family Caldilineaceae; genus QEUY01. The sequence continues at coordinate 18,260 of JADLFO010000130.1, read as the reverse complement.
GCAACACATGAGCGATATTTCCGGCCGTACCTACGATTCGCTCCACATGGGCCGTTCGTCCATCGACCTCTACAGCAATGATGTGGGCGCGCCCTTTGTCGAGATCACCAGCTTCGCCGCCTATGTCGGCGGCTCCCCCACCAACATCAGCGTCGGCGGACGGCGGCTTGGCCTCAAGACCGCGCTGCTCACTGGCCTGGGCGTGGACCCAGTGGGCGACTTCATCCTGCACTTTCTGAACAATGAGGGCGTGGAGACCAAGTATTCCCCGCGCAAGCCCGGCCACCGCACCAGCGCCGTGGTGCTGGGCATCGAGCCGCCCGACAAGTTCCCCCTGGTCTACTACCGCGACAACTGCGCCGACATCGAACTGACCATCGACGATGTGCTGGCCGCGCCTGTGGCCGACAGCAAGATACTTCAGTTCGCCGGAACCAACCTGAGCAAAGAACCGAGCCGCAGCGCCACCATGTTCGCCGCCGAACAGGCGCGCCGCGCCGGCGCCGAAGTCGTCTTCGACGTCGACTTCCGCCCCGACCAGTGGCATGACCCGCGTGCCTTTGGCGTGGTCGTGCGTTCCGTACTGCCCCTGGTCGACATTGTGATCGGCACGCGCGACGAGATCAACGCCTCGATGCTCACCCACGCCGAGCAGATGCAGCTTACCCATTCGCAAGTCTCCGACACCAAGGTGGAAGGCGACACCGAACGCGCCATCGCCACGCTGCTTGCGCTCGGCCCCAAGGCCGTGGTGGAGAAGGTTGGCAGCCAGGGGGCGCGCATTCACCTGACGGGCGGCGAAGTGATCGACGCGCCCGGCTACCCGGTGGAAATCTATAACATCCTTGGTGCGGGCGATGCCTTTGGCGCGGGGTTTCTCTACGGTCATATCCACGGCTGGGGCTGGCGCAAATCGGCGCGGCTGGGCAACGCCTGCGGCGCGATTGTGGTGACCAAACACGGCTGCGCCAACTTCATGCCCACCTATGACGAGGTCATGGCATTTGTGGCCGAGCGCGGCGGGCTGGAGTAAGAGATCAACCGCAAAGAACGCAAAGCCCAGAGAAGCGAGGAAATATGCTGTACGGACACGATAGTTCGTGTCCGTACAGAAGTAGGGTTGGCGCAGCGCGCCCTCGCCTGCCGTGGTACAATACACCTACTGTCCCATCTCTTGGCATCCGCCACTCCACTGAAGGAGGCAGGTATGAGCAATGCATCCACCGTGCGCCTGACCACTGCCCAGGCGATTATCCGCTTTCTGGTGGCCCAGCAGGTGGCGCGTGACGGGCAGCAGCAGCCCTTCTTTGCCGGCTGTTTCGGCATCTTTGGTCACGGCAACGTGGCCGGTATCGGTCAGGCGCTGCAGCAGTATCCGCAGTTCCGCTTCTATCAGACGCGCAACGAACAGGCCATGGTGCATACCGCCATCGCCTATGCCAAGCAGCGCAACCGCCTGCAGACCCTAGCCTGCACGACCTCCATCGGGCCGGGCGCGACGAATATGATCACCGGCGCGGCCACGGCCACCGTCAACCGCATCCCCGTCCTGCTCCTGCCCGGCGACATCTTTGCGCGGCGCAATGTCGCGCCGGTGCTCCAGCAGTTAGAGTCCGAACACAGCCAGGACATCTCGGTCAACGACTGCTTCCGGCCTGTCAGCCGCTATTGGGACCGCATCAACCGGCCCGACCAGTTGATCCTGGCGCTGCCCGAAGCCATGCGCGTCCTCACCAGCCCGGCAGACACCGGCGCGGTCACCCTGGCCTTGCCCCAAGATGTCCAGGCCGAAGCCTACGACTTCCCCGCCGCGCTCTTTGAGCCGCGCGTCTGGCACATCGCGCGCAACCGGCCTGACCTCGATGCTCTCCAGCGCGCCGCCGACTGGATCCGCGCCGCCCAGCGCCCGCTGATCGTCGCCGGCGGCGGCGTGATCTACAGCGAGGCGACCGAAACCCTGCGCCGCTTCGTCGAGCAGACCGGCATCCCGGTGGGTGAGACCATGGCGGGCAAGGGCAGCCTGCGCTATGACCACCCGCTCTGCCTGGGCGCCATCGGCGTCACCGGGACCTCCGCCGCCAACCTCTATGCCGAACAGGCTGACCTGGTGATCGGCATCGGTACACGCTACAGCGACTTCACCACCGCCAGCAAGACTCAGTTCCGCCACCCCGACGTGCGCTTTGTCAACATCAACGTGGCCGAGTTCGACGCCCACAAACATGCCGCGCTGCCGCTGGCGGGCGACGCCCGCGCCACGCTGGAAGAACTCACGGCCCTGCTCACCGGCTATCGGCTGGACGACGCCACGCGCCGCCATGCCCAAGAACTGCACGATGCCTGGGAAGCCGAGGTTGACCGCATCTACGCCATCCGCCATGAGCCGCTGCCCAGCCAGGGCGAGCTGATCGGTGCGGTCAACGACCACGGCGACCCCGAGGCCGTCATGGTCTGCGCCGCGGGCAGCCTGCCCGGCGACCTGCACAAGCTCTGGCGCACTCGCCACCCGAAACAGTATCACCTAGAATACGGCTATAGCTGTATGGGCTATGAGATCGCCGGCGGCCTGGGCATCAAAATGGCCGACCCCAGCCGCGAGGTCTATATTATGGTGGGCGACGGCAGCTATCTCATGCTTTCCAACGAGATCATGACCTCGGTGCAAGAGGGCTACAAACTGACCATCATCCTGATGGATAACTTCGGCCACAAGAGCATCGGTTCGCTTTCACGCTCGCTCGGCCAGCACGGCTTCGGCACGCGCTTTGTCCACCCCGAAGATGGCGTCTGGCCCGACGACCGCTCCGGTCAAGCCGTGCAGACAATCGAGGTCGATCTCATCATGAACGCCCGCAGCCTGGGCGCGCATGTCATCGAGTGCCGCACCTATGACGATCTGGTCGCCGCACTCAACACAGCCAAAACCATCGACCACACCACGGTGCTCTATATTCAGAATGACCGCTATCTGGGCGTGCCCGGCTATCATTCCTGGTGGGATGTGCCGGTCGCCCAGGTCAGCGAAATGGACTCTGTCAACGCCGCCCGCGAAGAATGGGAGGAGATGCGCGCCCAAGAACGCTATTTCCTCTAGCTGCGGGCGCTCACATGCTGTCTCAAGCAAGAGTACAGACTCAAGCCAGGGGACAGCCTCAAACAAAAGGCCAAAGGTGTCGCTATGGTTAGTATGATCGAAACCCTGATGCTGCAAACGGTGGAGGAGCGCCCAGACCTGCGCTACCGCATCCAGACCCTGATCCGCGATGTCTGGCCCACCTATGTGACCGAATCCACCTGGCCCAAAGGCCATCCCCTGCCCTACGACTGGATGGCCATCTACGACCGCTGGCCCCATCTCCAGTTCGGCCTATGCGACGGCGACGGCCGCAACCTCGTGGCCGAGGGCAACTGTCTGGCGCTTGCCTGGGACGGCGACGCCGAGGAGTTACCCGACGAAGGCTGGAACTGGGCCATGCATCAGGCCGCACAAGATCACCGGGCGGGGCGCGCACCCACCATCGCCTGCGCCCTCTCGATCACGCTCGACCCCAACCGCCGCGGCCAAAACCTGAGCCGCAATGCGGTGCTGGCGATGCGCGACCTCGCCCAGCGCGCCGGCTATACACGCCTGATCGCGCCCGTGCGCCCCACCTGGAAACACCGCTACCCGCTCACCCCTATCCAGGAATACATCCGCTGGACGACCCACGACGGCCTGCCCTTCGACCCATGGCTGCGCGTGCATGTCCGCTTGGGCGCGCGCATCGTCAAACCCTGCGCGCGCTCGATGGTGATGGCCGGCACAGTCGCCGAATGGGAAGAATGGGGCAACCTGCCGCTCCCGGCTAGCGGGACCTATGTCGTGCCGGGGCTGCTATCTACGCTGCAAGTGGACCGCGAGGCCGACGAGTGTGTCTGCGTCGAGCCAAACGTTTGGATCGAACACCGGCTGGCATAGCCGGATCGCCGCACAAGAGAGACCAGCGCAAGCAAAATGCGCAAGGACAGAGCAAGGAGAAAGAGCATGAGCCAACCTGTACAACTGCTGAACTATGTTGGGGGGCAATGGCAGCGTTCCAGCGCCGGCCACGCCCTCCAGATCAACAACCCGGCCACGGCCCAGGCGCTGGCCACGGTGCCCATTTCGCCCGCCGCAGAGGTCGACGCCGCCGTCCAAACCGCAGCGAAGGCCTTTGGCGAGTGGCGCATGACCCCGGTCGGCGACCGCATCCAGCCGCTCTTCCGCTTCAAGAACCTGCTCGAAGAGCATCTGGACGAAATCGCCCGCATCATCACCGACGAGTGCGGCAAGACCTATGCCGAAAGCGCCGGCGAAATGCGCCGCGGCATTGAAAACGTCGAGGTAGCATGCGGCGCGCCGATCCTCATGCAGGGGCGCAACAATGAAGACATCGCGCGCGGCATCGACGAGCACATGATCCGCCAGCCGTTGGGCGTGGTAGCGGCGATCACGCCCTTTAACTTTCCGGGCATGATCCCGCTCTGGTTTATGCCCTATGCGCTCGCCACCGGCAACTGCTTTATCCTCAAGCCAAGCGAAAAGGTCTCGATGACCAGCCAGCGGCTCTTCGAGTTGCTCGACCAGGCAGGGTTCCCGCCCGGCGTGGTGCAACTGGTCAACGGCGGCAAAGAGACGGTCGACGCCCTGCTCGACCATCCGCAGGTGCGCGCCATCAGCTTTGTCGGCTCCACGCCGGTCGCCAAGTATGTCTACAGCCGCGCCACGGCCAACGGCAAGCGCGCCCAGTGCCAAGGCGGGGCTAAAAACCCGGTCGTCATCATGCCCGACGCCGATATGGCAACCGCGGCGCGCATCATGGCCGACTCGGCCTTTGGCTGCGCCGGTCAGCGCTGTCTGGCCGCCTCGGTCGCCATCACCGTCGGCGAGGCGCGCCATCCCTTCACCGAACTGATGGCCGACCAGGCCGCCAACCGCAAGGTCGGCTACGGGCTGGACGAAGGCGTGCAGATGGGGCCGGTGATCACCGCCGAGAGCAAGCAGCGCATCGAAGGGCTGATCGGCAAAGGCGAGCAGGAAGGCGCAACCGTGCTGGTGGATGGACGCCACCGCGCCGCCGGCGGCTTTGAAGACGGCTACTGGGTCTTCCCCACCATTCTCGACGGGGTGAACCCCGGCGGCGAGATTGCGCGCACCGAGATCTTTGGGCCGGTGCTCAGCCTCATGCACGCCGGCGGCGTGGAAGAGGCCATCGAGATGGTCAACAACCGGGCCTATGGCAACATGGCCTGTATCTTCACCACCAGCGGTGCGGTCGCCCGCCAGTTCCGCTACGCCGCCGACGCCGGCAACGTCGGCATCAACATCGGCGTGGCCGCGCCCATGGCCTACTTCCCCTTCAGCGGATGGAATGAAAGCTTCTTCGGCGACCTCCACGCCCAGGCGCATCACGGCGTGGAGTTCTACACGCAGACCAAGGTCGTCATCGAACGCTGGCCGCGCGAGTGGAGCCGCCAGTTCTAAAAGGAACACAGGAACTCACCGCACAGCATAGGACAAGGTTCGTATGACACACACGATCGGGGTCGGCGTCATCGGCATGGGCTGGATGGGCACGGTCCACAGCCGCGCCTATCGCCAAGTGGCAGATCGCTTCGCCGACAGCGGTATCCGGCCGCGGCTGGTCATCTGCGCCGACGATGTGCCGGCGCGCACCCACCATGCCCAAGCCGCGTTGGGCTTTAGCGAAGCCACCACCGACTGGCACGCCGTGCTGACCCACCCCGACGTGGAGGTCGTCAACATCGCCACCCCCAACTATCTTCACCTGGAGATGGTGCGCGCCGCCGCAGCCGCGGGCAAACATATCTTCTGTGAAAAACCCGTGGGCCGCTCCCCCCAGGAGACCGCCGAGATCGAGTATCTGGCGCGCCAGGCGGGCGTCATGAGCTTTGTCGGCTTCAACTACCGCTGGGCGCCCATGGTGCAATATGCCCGCCAACTGATCGAGGAAGGCAGGCTGGGCAAGCTGACTCACTATCGTGGGCGGTTCTTTGCCATGTATGGCAGCAACCCGCTGGGCATGCTCACCTGGCGCTATCAAACCGAATATGCGGGCATGGGCGTGCTGGGCGACATCATGTCGCATGTAATCGACATGGCCCACATGCTGGCAGGCCCAATCGCGCGCGTCGCCGGCCATCGCCACACCTTTATCCGCGAGCGCCCGCTGCCCATCCCCGGCCAAGGCACGCACTTCTCGTTGGGCCACCCAGACGACCCGACCGGCCCGGTCACTAACGAGGACTACGCCAGCGCCCTCGTGCAGTTTGAAAACGGCGTGCAGGGGACATTCGAAAGCTGCCGCGCCATCTTCGGCCCCAAGTGCGAAATGTCTTTTGAAGCCAACGGCACGGAAGGCGCGCTGCGCTGGAACTTCGAGCGCATGAACGAACTAGAGCTTTACCTCCCCGACGGCACGCCGGCGCGCGATGGCTATACACGCCTCCTGGCCGGCCCCGCCTATGGCATGCATGGCCGCTTTATTCCCGGCGACGGCATCGGCATCGGCTATGAAGACTTGAAAGCCATCGAAGCCTATCAGTTTCTACAATCCATCGTCGACGGGCAGCAGGCCGCGCCCAGCTTTGCCGATGCGCTGGCGCTCGCCAATGTGCAGCAGGCCATGGCGCGCTCATGGGAGTCCAACACCTGGGAGCCGGTCACCAGCCTGCGCCGGGAAGTTTAGCCGACCAGTGACCGGCGCTTTCTGAAGTGCCGGTCACTTTCGCCGAATCATCGAGGACAATCATCATGACCACCATCCCTGTGGGCAACGCGCCCTGCTCTTGGGGAACGCTGGAGTTTGAAGGCAATCAGGCCGAACGCTTTACCTTTCGCCATATGCTCGACGAATTGGTCGAGACCGGCTATACCGGCTCCGAACTAGGCGATTGGGGTTTTATGCCCACCGCCCCGGAAGCGCTCTCCCCCGAATTCCGCAGCCGCGGGCTTGCGCTCACCGGCGCATTCGTCGGCGTGGCGCTCAAAGACCCCGCCGCCCACGCACCAGGGCAGGAGATCGTCCTGAAAACGGCGCGGCTGCTGGCCGAGACAGCCGTCCATCTCAACCAGACCGTGGCCCCGTTTCTCGTCCTGGCCGATGCCAACTGCACCGACCCGGTGCGCACGCTCAACGCCGGGCGCATCACCCCCGACCTGGGGCTGAGCGACGCCGAGTGGCAGACCTTCGCCCAAGGCGCAAACCAGATCGCCCGCGCCGTCCATGCCGAGACCGGCCTGCGCGCGGTCTTTCATCACCACTGCGGCGGCTATGTCGAGACACCCGCCGAAATTATCCGGCTGCTCGACCTGACCGACCCGCAAGTCCTGGGGCTGGTCTTCGACACCGGGCACTACGCCTTTGGCGCAGGCGGCTGTGAGGACATCCTCCCCGCACTGGAACGCTACGCCGATCGTATCTGGTATGTCCACTACAAGGACTGCACGCCCGGCGTGCTGCAAGCGGCGCGCGCGCAGCAGTGGGACTATTTTGAATCTGTGCGCCAAGGCATCTTTTGCGAGCTAGGCCAGGGCTGTGTGGACTTTTCCACGGTGACTGCCTGGCTGCGCCGGCGCGCCTATGCCGGCTTCGTCACCGTCGAGCAGGATGTACTGCCCGGCATGGGCACGCCCAAACAGAGCGCCCAGCGCAACCGCGACTATCTCGCCGGCATAGGCCTGTAGCAGAAGATCGCTTCACAACGCCATTTATTCGCCGTTTCCTATCGCCGCACCAAGGGGCTTTCTATGGCCGCCAACGTACTCAATCTCGGTCTCATCGGCGCAGGCCGCATTGGCCGTGTCCACGCCGCCAATATCGTCCATCGCATCCCCGCTGCACGGCTGGCGGCCATCGTCGACGTCGTCGAGTCGGCGGCGGAGCTTCTAGCCGAGCAGTACCACATCCCATCTTCCGGCAGCGACTATCACACCCTCCTGGCCGACCCCGCCATCGACGCGGTGGTGATCTGCTCTGCCACCGACACCCATGCGCCGATCATCGTCAATGCCGCCGCGGCGGGCAAGCACATCTTCTGCGAAAAACCGATCGACCATACCCTAGCCAAGATCGACCAAGCCCTGGCCGCGGTCGAGCAGGCGGGCGTCAAACTCCAGATCGGCTTCAACCGCCGTTTCGACGCCAACTATGCGCGCGTGCGCCGGGCCATCGCCGAAGGCGAGATCGGCGCGCCCCACCTGATGCACATCATCAGCCGCGACCCCGCGCCGCCGCCGCTGGACTATATCAAAGTGTCGGGCGGCATCTTCCTCGATATGACCATTCACGACTTCGACATGGCGCGCTTTCTGATGGGCTGTGAGGCGACCGAGGTCTACGCTGTGGGCGGCGTGCTGGTAGACCCGCAGATCGGCGAAGCGGGCGACCTGGACACGGCGCTGATCACGCTGACCTTTGAAAACGGCGCATACGGGGTAATTGACAACAGCCGCCGCGCCGCCTATGGCTATGACCAGCGCGTCGAAATCTTGGGCAGCCTGGGCAGCATCGCCACCGGCAACAACTACCCCAACAGCGCCGTGGTCAGCACCGCCGGCGCCATCTGCCGCGACCTGCCCTATAACTTCTTTATGGAACGTTATACCGAGAGCTATGTACGGGAGTTGAGCGACTTTGTCGACGCCGTTCTGCACGACCGGCCTGTGCCGGTGAGCGGCGCGGATGGCCGTGTGCCGGTCGTCATGGGGTTGGCCGCGGCCAAATCCTATCGCGAACACCGCCCCGTGCGGCTTGGCGAGATCACCGTCTAGGCCGTCGGCACGACGGCGCGCCGGGCGCGCGGCAGCATAAACCAGAGATAAAAAAGCAGCGTGCCCACCGTCGCCAGCACGGCCCCGGTCAGGAAGAGCGCGCTAAAGCCCTGCGCCTCGATCAGATAGCCACCCACAAACGCCATCAAGGCAAAGGATAGCCCGCCGGACATCTCGCCTGCGCCGGCCAGCGTCCCACGCCAGGTAGGCGGCACCAACTCCATCGAGTAGATCAAATAGGCCGGGTAACGGATCGACGACAGCGCCGTCACCCCCACATAGCCGAGGCCCGCCGCGCCCCAATGCGGGATCAACGCCAGCGGCAGCATACTGAGCGCCGTCATCGTCGACGCGCCCAACACCGAGCGCGGCGCGCCCCAGCGCGCCACCAAGACCGGCGTGAGCAGCGCCGCCGGCACGCCCATCAGCCGCGCCACCGCGGCCAGCACCCCGATCTGTCCCGTCGCCACGTTGAGTTCGGTATCCATATAGACATTGAAAAAGGTCGAGGCGCTGCCGATCCCGCCCACCTGGAAAAAACGCACGGTTGAGAGCAGCGCCAGCGTCAGGATCACGCCCGTCCCCGCACCGCGCAACTCGCCGGCACGTGCCGCGGCCGGCGGCGCGCTCTCTTCAGGGGCCGCATCCTGGCGGATGCTCAGGATCGCCCAGACCGCGGGCGCCATCAACACCGCAGCAAAGACCAGCGGCAGCCGGTAGGGCGCCGGCTGATGCAGCGTCATCCCCATCAGCGCCGCAAAGAGGCGCGGCAAGAAACCGCCGATCAACGCGCCGCTGAACGCGGCCAGCGCCAGCAGCGCCGTCTGCATCGAAAAGGCGTGGGTGCGCTCTTCTGGGGCAGCGATATCCATCACCAGCGGCACCGAATTGACAAAGTAGAGCGCCAATCCCAAATAGAGCAGCGCATAGGCCCCCATGATCACCGGCCCGATCAGCCCCGGCGGCGCAAGCTGCGCCAGAGGAAGCCCAAAGCCGCCCACGACCATGCACACCAGCCCTACCACCATCATGCGCCGGTTGCCAAAGCGCGCGCCCACTGCCCCCGAAGGCAGGCTGCTCAGGGCAAAGGTGAGCAACCCCACCGAATTCACCTGGCCGATAAACTCCGGCCCAAACCCCAGACGCAGCAGATAGAGGTTGAAGATCACCGAATAGACGCCGCCGTCGATGGCAAACCCCAACAACGCCGTAGCAAGCAAATAAAAACGCACATTGCGGTTGAAGCGCCGCAATGTGCCCACATAGTTGGCAACCATGGCCGGACCCTATCCGGATTCTAGAGCAGACAAACGCGTCTGGTCGCCGTCGCTTAAGCGGTCAGATGCGGCAAGACACGTTCGACAAAGAGTTGCGTGCCGTCGCCGCGCGGCGAATCGGCAAAGCTCACATGCACACGCCGCGCCCCTTGCGCCACCCCCGCCAAGAGCGCCTCCGCCACCTGGTCGGGCGTGCCCGCAATGCCGTTCGAAGTCACCGGGCGCACGTCGGGCCGCGCCCGCAGCCGCTCCAGTTCGGCTTCGCTCTCGGCGATCAAAATCTGCGACGCGATCACCTGCACGATCTCGTCATAGTCTCGGCCCACGGCGCGGCAGTGCGCCTTGAGCGCCTCTTGCTTTTGGGCATAGCTCGCCGGGTCGAGATAGATATAGTTCCACCAATCGGCGTGCTGCGCCACCGCGCGCAGCAAAAACCGCTCACCCGCGCCGCCCACCATCACCGGCGGCACAGGCTCAGGGTACGGCTCGCAGTAGGCGTTCTCCACCTGATAATACGCGCCGTGGAAGGTGACCGGCGTCGCCGTCCACATCAGGCGCATGATCTGGATCGCCTCGGCCAGTTGTGCGATCCGCGCCTTGGCGCTGGGGAAGGGCCAGCCATAGGCGTGGTACTCCTCCTCGTTCCAGCCCGCGCCGATCCCCAGCACCACACGCCCGCCGGACAGAATTTGGCAGGTCGCGGCCATCTTCGCCAGGTGCGCCGGGTTGCGAAAGCTGTTGCACAGCACTTGATGGCCGCACAGCTTGTCGGGATAGCGCGCCAGCGCATAGACAAACAGACTCCACCCCTCGGCCACATTCTTGCCGCCGTACTGCACATGGTCGGGGAACCAGAGCGATTCAAACGCCGCCGCAGTTTGATCCAGATAGGGCGTAGTCTGCCCCACCAAACCCGAATAAATGTTCAACCCAACCGGCACGGCCATGTGCGGTTCCCCTCCTGTCTGAAAAGCATGGTCGAGGCGTGCTGCCCCTCGCTGACTTATATCCCACAACCCAGCCCCCGTCAAATCTGCGGCGCTTGACCTCTGGGCGACCCGCCGGCGGGCGAGCGGCTTGGATAAAAGAGAACGCCCTGACCTTGCGGCCAGGGCGTTCTCTTACTGTGTCCGGTAGCTCAGACTAGAGAGTTACCCCTCGAGGTGACGCTACCGGACGGCTACGGATACTGTAATCCATTAGCACCACCTCCTTCTTTATGGGATAGCGATGTCAGGCTGGGCAAGGGTACAGGCCCCAATCCGGCAGTCTCACATTCCAGACAACTCACCAGAACATATGAGCCACCTTACCTAGCTGGCAAGAGTATCCCATAGATACCAACGCCTGTCAAGTACGCAAAATACCCGTTCGCACAGCGCAGCAGCGGCTGATCCGGCGGAATTCGGCAAATTGACTTTGCGCCGCCGCTATGGTAAGCTCGCGCACAGTCCTACTTTATGATAACGAACCGCCGGCCCTGCATCTCCTTTGCGCCGGACGCCTATTCCCGTTTTGAGTTCATGGTTTGGCCTTCGCCGGTCCTGTCTCCCGTCGCCGACCGGCCCCGATTCACGCCTGGGCGCACTCCCCACAAGAGCGTCATGCTCCCCTGTGGTCAGCATCAAAGATCCCTGTCGCCGGCCTTGCAACCAAGGTGCAGGCCGCGACCATACCACACCAGGAGGAAATCAATGTTGTCCAAACGGATTGTCTGGGTCGCCGCGCTTTTGGCAGCGGTCGCCATGCTGGTCGCAGCCTGTGGCGGCGGCGCACCGGCTCCGGCTGCCGAAGCGCCTGCGGCTGAGGCCCCCGCCGCTGAAGCTGAAGCCACCGAACCCGCTGCCGAAGAAGCAGCTGCAGAAGAGGCCGCGGCTCCCGCCGAAGAGGAACGGCTCGGCGCTACGCTGATCGGCGAAATCGAAGGCCCGACGATTATTACCGACGTCAACAGCTATCCCACCGCGTTCGCCGAAGCGCCGATACTGGCCGAAAAGGTGGCGGCCGGTGGGCTGCCCCCGGTCGAGGAACGCCTGCCCGTGCGCGAGGACCTGTTGGTCATCCAGCCGCTCGACGAGATCGGCAAGTACGGCGGTGTTTGGCGGCGCGGCTTCACCGGTCCGGGCGACCAACAGAACGGCGAGCGCGTCGCCGGCGGCGACCGGCTGCTCTTCTGGGATGCCGACGAGTTCCCCAAACTGACCCCCAATCTCGCCAAGGGCTGGGAGGTCAGCGAAGACGGCAAGACCATCACCATCTTCCTGCGCAACGGCGCCAAGTGGTCGGACGGCGAACCGTTCACCGCCAACGATATCATGTTCTGGTACGAACACATGTATCAGAACGAAGATCTAGTGCCGGTGCGCGATGCCTTCTTCAACATTGACAAAGGCGCGTCGCTGGAAATGGTCGACGACTACACCATTCAGTTCAACTTCCCCGAGGCCAACACCCTCTTCCTGGAAGTGCTGGCGAGTTCGGTCAATGTATTTGCGGGCCATGTCATCCAGGGCGACTTTGGCTTGGGTGGGTTCGCACCAGCCCACTACCTGGAGCAGTTCCATCCTGATTTTGTCGAACAGGCTGAGCTGGACGCCAAAGTCGCCGAAGCGGGCTTTGACAACTGGGTCAATCTGTTTAAGGACCGCAATTCGTGGAGTGTCAATCCTGACCTGCCGGTCATGACGCCGTGGAAGACAGTCAACCCGGCCACCACCGATACCTGGGTGCTGGAGCGCAACCCCTACTACTACGGTGTCGACACCGCCGGCAACCAACTGCCCTACATCGACACCATCTCGATGAGTCTGGCCGAAAATCTGGAGGTCCTCAACCTGCGCGCCATCAACGGCGAGCTGGACTACCAGGCCCGTCACCTGGCAATCGCCAACGTCCCGGTCTTCCTGGAAAACCAGGAGCAGGGCAATTATACCCTGTATCTGGACCCGGCGCAGCACGGCGCCGACGGCGCATTCATGTTCAACCAGAGCTATGAAGCCGACCCTGAGGTCGCCAAGTGGATCAAGAATGTGGACTTCCGCCGCGCCCTCTCGCTGGCGGTCGACCGCGACTCGATCAACGAGATCATCTTCCTGGGCATCGGCGTGCCCGGCTCGGCGGTCGTGGCCGAAAGCTCGGTCTTCAACCCCGGCCCCGAGTACCGCACGTTGTGGTCCACCTATGACCCGGAAAAGGCCAATCAGATGTTGGACGAGATCGGCCTGACCGAAAAGGACAGCGAAGGCTACCGCCTGCGCACCGACAACGGCGAACGCCTGGTGCTGGAAATCCCGTCGATCCCGGCCTTCATCAACTTCACCGCCCTGGCCGAACTGGTCAAAGAAGACTGGGCCGAGGTCGGCATCTTCGCCAACGTGGTCGAGTCCGAGCGCAGCCTGGTCGAACAGCGCCGCGCCGCCAACGACCTGCCGATCTTCCTGTGGCAGAATGACGGCACCGATGAGTTGTACCTCTATCCATACCATGCGTTGCCCGTCGCCAACACCTCCGGCACCGGCCCGGCCTTTGGCGATTGGTATGCCTCCGGCGGTACTTCGGGCATTGAACCGCCGGACAATGTCAAGGCCGTGCTCGACCTGTTTAGCCAAGGACTGCAGGCAGGCCCAGAGGAACGCATCGAAATTGGCAAGCAGATTTGGGCGACCATCACCGACGAGGTGTGGACGATGGGTACCGTCGGCCAGTCCGGCGCGTTCATGGGCGTGCGCGTGGTCAAGAACAACATGGGCAACATCCCGTCGCGCCAGTTCAACATCCAGGCCGGGCAGACACCCAACATTTCGCGCCCGTCCACCTTCTTCTTCACGGACATTAGCGAGTAGTCTCACGGATTTCGCCTTGCGGGGATGGAACACATGATGGGCGACTGGAAAATGGGACGGTAATTTGTCGTTCCGAGCATAGCGAGGAATCTCTCTGACGCGCATTCAGACAGAGAGATTCCTCCTCGCAGACTCGTGGGGCTGCGCCCGCACTGCGTGATCGGAATGACAGTACGCGACCAAATTCCTAACTTTCATGCTCGTTCCATCCCCTCTACGCTTAGATAATGCTCTATGGCAAGCTACATCATCCGCCGCATCCTGGCCGGTCTGCTCACCATCTGGGTTGCCTCAATCATTTCGTTTGTCGTGATCCAGGCTCCGCCCGGCGATTATGTCACCGCCTATATCTCACGCCTCCAGGCGAGCGGCAGCGTTGTCAGCGCCGAAGAAGCCGCCGCGCTGCGCACGCAATACGGCCTCGACCGGCCGATCTACGTTCAATATCTCAAATGGGCCGGGCTGATGCTCAAAGGCAACTTCGGCATGGCGATGGAGTATAACCGCCCCGTCTCCGAGGTGATCGGCGACCGCATGACGCTGACCATCATCGTTTCGCTGGCCGCCGTGGTCTTTATCTGGGCGCTGGCGCTGCCGATTGGTATCTATTCCGCCGTCCGCCAGTACTCATTGTTGGATTATGTCTTTACCTTTATCAGCTTTATCGGCATCGCCGTACCCAACTTTATGTTGGCGCTGATCGTGATGTATATCAGCTTCAAATATCTGGGGGCCGAAAGCGTCGGCGGCCTCTTCTCGCCCCAGATGGCGACCGCGCCCTGGGGGTGGCCCAAGTTCGTGGACATGCTCAAACATCTGCCGCTGCCGGCCATCATTCTGGGGCTGGCCGGCATGGCCGAAGTGGTGCGCATCCTGCGCGCCAACCTGCTCGACGAGCTGCGTAAGCCCTATGTTGTCACCGCCCGCGCCAAGGGGCTGGCCGAGCACCGCGTGATCCTCAAATACCCGGTGCGCGCCGCGCTCAACCCCTTCGCCAGCACCATCGGCTATATCTTCCCCTTCATCGTCTCCGGCAGCATCATTGTCTCACTGGTGTTGAGTCTGCCCACGGTCGGCCCGCTGCTCTTCAAAGCGCTGCTCGCTCAAGACCTCTTCTTGGCAGGTACGATCCTGCTGCTGCTGGCCGTGTTGACCGTGGCCGGCACGCTGGTCTCCGACTTGATCTTGATGTGGATTGACCCGCGCATTCGCCTGGGCATGGAAGGGGGGAATTGATGGCCGAAGCCGTCGAGACTCTTTCCGGGCAAACCCTGCCGCCTCAACGCGATCTAGAAGCGGAGCGCGCTACCGCCGACCGCATTTCGATGGCGACGCAGTGGCAGTTGATGTGGTGGCGTTTTCGCAAACACCGGCTTGCCATGGTCGCCGCCATCGTCGTCTTGATGTTCTATTCCATCGTGCTTTTTGCCGACTTTCTGGCCTATTCCGACCCCAACGTCTCCAATGCCCAGATCTCGCTGCTCCCCCCGCAGCCGATCCACTGGATAGACGAAGGGTCGTTCCGACCCCACGTCTGGGGGCTAACCGGCAAACGTGACCCCAAGACCTTTAAGCGCGTCTATCAACCCGACCCGAACAACAAAATCTTTCTGACGCTCTTTGCGGAAGGATTTGAATACGAGTTGTTTGGATTTATTCCAACCAACCGCCATCTGTTTGGCGTCAAAGAGGGCAAAGCGGAAGAATCCATCTTCCTGCTGGGCACCGACGTGCAAGGGCGCGACCTTTTCTCGCGGTTGATGATCGCCACGCGCACATCGCTCACCATCGGCCTGTTCGGCGTAGCGCTCAGCCTCTTCCTGGGCATCCTGCTCGGCGGACTTTCCGGCCTGTATGGTGGCGCGCTAGATGCAGTGATCCAACGTATTATCGAGATCGTGCGCTCCATTCCAACGATCCCGCTGTGGATGGCGCTGGCTGCGGCCATGCCCTCACAGTGGCCGATCACGCGCATCTATTTCTTTATCACGATCATCATCGCGCTCATCGGCTGGACGACGATGGCGCGCGTGGTGCGCGGGCGCTTTCTGTCCCTGCGTCAGGAGGATTTTGTCACTGCCGCCGATTTGGCCGGGGCCGGCCAAATGCGCATCATCTTCCGCCATATGGTTCCCTCGTTTCTCAGCCATATCATCGCCGCCACCACCCTGGCGCTGCCCGCCATGATCATCGCCGAGACGTCGTTGAGCTTTCTGGGGCTGGGCTTGCGCGCCCCGGCGGTCAGTTGGGGTGTGCTGCTCCAGCAGGCCTCCAACATCCAGGCGGTCGCCATCACTCCCTGGCTGCTCTACCCGGCCATTCCGGTGATCGTGGCCGTGCTCGCCTTCAACTTCCTGGGCGACGGGCTGCGCGATGCCGCCGACCCTTACGGGTGATACGCCAACGCATGACGACAGCAACAGCACCTACTACACCACCCATTCTCTCAGTCCAAGACCTGCGTACCTACTACTATCAGGACGAAGGCATTGTGCGCGCCGTGGACGGAGCCAGTTTCGACGTCTATGCCGGCAAGACGCTGGGCATTGTGGGCGAAAGCGGCTGCGGCAAGAGCGTCACCGCGCGCTCGATCCTGCGCATCGTCGAACAGACCGGGCGCATCGAGTCCGGCGAGGTCTGGCTGCGCCGCGCCAACGGCCGCGGGCAGGTGGACGAGACGGACTTGACCAAGCTCGACGCCAACAGCCCGGCCATGCGCGATATTCGCGGCGGCGAGATCGCCCTGATCTTCCAAGAGCCGATGACCTCCTTCAGCGCCTATCACACCGTGGGCAACCAGATCATCGAGACGATCCGGCTGCACAGCGACCTCAACCGCCAAGCAGCCCGCGACCGCGCCATCGAACTGCTGCGCATGGTCGGCATCCCCAGGCCGGAGCGGCGCATCGACGAATATTCGTTTCAACTCAGCGGCGGGCTGCGCCAGCGTGTCATGATCGCCATGGCGCTCTCCAGCGACCCCAGGGTGCTGATCGCCGACGAGCCGACCACCGCGCTCGACGTGACCACCCAGGCCCAAATCCTCGAGCTGATGCAGAAGCTGCAGGAGGAAAAGGGCCTTGCCATCATCCTGATCACGCATGACATGGGCGTGATCGCCGAGATGGCCGACGACGTGGTGGTGATGTACCTGGGCCGCGTCGTCGAGCGGGGGCCGGTGGATGCCATCTTTCATGAGCCAAAGCATCCCTACACGCGTGCCCTTCTGCGCTCGATCCCAAGCATCCTTGCCAAACCGCGCACCAAGCTCGCCACCATCACCGGCTCGATCCCGCACCCCTATAACCGGCCCGAAGGCTGCCCCTTTCACACGCGCTGCCCGGAGTTTATGGCCGGGACCTGCGATGTGCGCGAGCCTGCGCTGCTGCCCGTCGCGCCGGATCACCAAGTAAGCTGCTTTCTCTATCACGACTGACGCGTATCGCGACTGACCCTGTATACCCTATGACTGACCAAACCAACGGCGCGCCGATCCTCGAAGTCAAGAACCTGAAGAAATACTTCCCCATCCGCAAGGGGCTGCTGCGCCGTGTCGTCGGCCAAGTGCGCGCCGTGGACGACGTGAGCTTCTCGATCTATCGCGGCGAAACGCTCTCGCTTGTCGGCGAAAGCGGCTGCGGCAAGACCACCACCTCGCGCTGTATCCTGCGCGCCGTACACCCCACGGCGGGCGAGATCCGTTTTCGGCCCAACGGCAGCGGGCCGATCAACATGGCGCATCTCTCCAAAGGCGAACTGCGCCCGCTGCGCCGCGAGATGCAGATGATCTTCCAAGACCCCTATTCGTCGCTCAACCCGCGTATGACCTTCTTTGACATCATCGGCGAACCGCTGCTGGTCAACGGCATGCGCGATGTGGAACAGCGCCGCAACCGCGTGCGTGAACTCCTGGACGTAGTCCGCCTCCCCGCCGCCTATCTCAACCGCTACCCGCACGCCTTCAGCGGCGGCCAGCGCCAGCGCATCGGCATTGCCCGCGCCCTGGCGCTCAACCCCAAGTTGATCGTCGCCGACGAACCGGTCTCGGCGCTAGATGTCTCCGTCCAGGCGCAGATCGTCAACCTGCTGCTGGAGCTGCAAGACGAACTCGACGTTTCCTTCCTCTTCGTGGCGCATGACCTGAGCGTCGTCAAGCATGTCAGCGACCGCGTGGCCGTGATGTATGTCGGCAAACTCGTCGAAGTCGCGCCCACCGAGGAACTCTTTAACCGGCCGCGCCATCCCTACACCGAAGCGCTGCTCTCTGCCGTACCCAAACCCAACCCGCGGCTGCGCTCGCAGCGCATCATCCTGGAAGGCGAGGTCGCC
>JADLFO010000129.1 GCA_020845455.1 Caldilineaceae bacterium | reverse complement strand
GCGCCGCTTGTTGGACATGATGGCAACGGATGCGATTCTCCAAGACCACCAAGCCCAGCACGGCGACCTGCCGCCCTTTGTCAAGCGCCTTCTCGCCTTATGCTGAGTTATGTCCGGATGTCAATGAATTTGCCAACGGGTTACCCGGTCATACCGCCCCGAGCGCGGTTAGGTAGGCAATGCCTGTCGGCAGGGAAAGGAGCACTCCTCCATGATCGCGTATTGTCCGACCAGCACCTTTCGGTCTCCGGCGGAAGTGAGCCCTTTGCAGTGTCCTGACAGTGCCGCCCCCCTCGAATATACCGAGATCCCCCCCTTTGACCCCAGCGCCATCGATGGGACTCAGGCGGGGCTCTGGCGCTATGCGGCCATGTTGCCCGTTGTGGCGGCGGATCAGGCGCGTGTCAGCCTGGGCGAAGGGTGGACGCCCTTGATCCACGACCGTTGGGACGATCTGGCCCTCTGGTGGAAGCTGGATGCGCTGATGCCCACGGGCAGCTTTAAGGACCGCGGCGTCAGCGTCATGGTCAACTGGTTGACCGGCCGGGGGGTGAAGACTGTGGTGGAGGATTCCAGCGGCAATGCCGGCGCCAGCCTGGCCTGCTACGCCGCGCGCGCTCACCTTCAGGCACGCATCTTTGTGCCGGAGAGTGCGCCGATGCCGAAGAAAAACCAGATCGCCATCTACGGCGCTGAGCTGGTCGAGGTGCCGGGCCCGCGAGACGCGGCCACTCAGGCGGCGGTGACGGCCAGCCAGCAGGCCCAGTCGGTTGAATATGCCTCGCATGCCTGGCACCCGGCGTTTTTGTTGGGTCAGATGACCGTCGCCTGGGAGATCTGGGAGCAGTTGGGACGGCGCGTGCCGGATTGGTTTGTGGCACCGGTGGGGCAAGGCGGCGCGCTGCTCGGGGCCTGGCGCGGCTTTCAACACCTACGGGCTTCGGGGGTAACCGCGAAACTACCCAAGCTGGTAGCAGTCCAGGCCGAGCCCTACACGCCCCTTCTCCAAGCACTGTATGGCCCCGAGGGCAAGCTGGCCCCTGGCCCGCGGCCGGAGAAGATCCGCGCCGATGGGATTGCGATCCAGCGCCCTGTGCGTTTGGCGGCGTTGCTGGCCGCCCTGCGCGACTCACAGGGTACGGGCGTGTCTGTGACCGATGGTGAAGTGCAATCTTACCACGCGCGCCTGGCGGAACGAGGTCTCTATGTGGAACCCACCAGCGCCGTCGTGGCCGCCGCCCTTGATAAGATCCGGCCTTTGATCCGACCCCAGGAGACCATCGTTGCGGTGCTGACCGGTCATGGGCTCAAGCATTCCTCCTGAGTGGGCCAGGTTCTATCCGCGAACTGGACTGAATGGGTATACTGGTCGGCATGAGAGCACGATTCGAGCCAACCGATCAACAGTGGGCGAAGATCGGGCTACTCTTGCCACCACGAAAATTTGTGGATCTTGCGCACCGGAGCACCGTGGCAAGACTTACCCGAACGCTATGGCCCGCCGGGTACGGTCTCCAGCCGCTTCTACAGCTGACGCAAGAATGGGCTGTGGGAGCGCATCTTCGCCCAGGTCCAGTAGCAGGCCGACAGGGAAGGGCGCATTGACTGCAAAGTCTACTATGTTGACAACACCTTGGTTCAGGCACCCCATGCTGCCGAGGAAAAATGGGACCCTGCAACAGAAGCGCTCGGCTACAGCCAAGGGAGCTCCTCGACCAAGGCCTATCTGCGTGCCGAAGGGGACGGCGAAGTCAATCTGCTCACGCCGGGTCAACGCCATGAGTCGACCGTCTTTATTGCCCAAAGGAGCAGGGGGCGAGCAAGCATGCCGGCCGCGGACGCCTGGGGCTGCATCCTCAGCGCATCGTCGGCGACAATGGCTACAGCTATCGCTTCATCCGCCGCTATGCTCGTATGCATGGCATCCGCATCACGATCCCGCACCGCAGCAATCCGCGACGCGGGCTCTTTGGTAATCTGTGTATCGTCTACGAAATCGAGTCGAGTTGGAGTTCATTCGGACAGGGAGCACAGGGCTGACCAACTGGTGCATGAAGCGGTTTTCATCAGGTGCCCTCGTGGCTGCGTTCGTACGTCAAAGCACGAGTGGTCCACCGACTCACATCACCAAAATGGCGCAAGATCTGTCCGACAACCAGGATCTTCATGCGTGGCATTTCTTTGTAACAATATTGGAACTATTCTATGATCCGTTAATAGGTGAACTACTCAATCTGTACTTCTGCCTTTTGCATACCAAGGAAACGTGCTAGAGTGTCAGCCTCGATTGTAATGCCATCTGTGCCACTTCTTGACAGAGACCCGAAAGGTGCTACATGAACCATTAAAGTCTTCCCTTTTCTATGGCCACTCCAGGTAGCTGTTACTCTTCCGTCTTCAATAATGGTTCGAGCCACTTGAGCAGATTTCCTAAACACTGCTTGGTAGTGCTCTTTATCAAGCAAAGGTGATTTATCCTGATAGCCAAGTAGATAGGCATCGAAACTGGGTAGAAGACGGACTGGAGGGGAGAAGGTAGGTCTCCGTAGGTCGTCAAGGTCACTCTCATGTATTAGCATCTTTGTACTCCCTACCGAAACCTCTGAGGCCCTATTCTTTATACGACTTAGAATGGTTTGTGCGTAGCTTTCAGTGAAACCGGACCAGTGAGCGAAATCCGAAATAGTGGCAGGACCAAATGAGCACAGATAACGTTGCAGAAGATGTTCTTCTGCTTTATGTGGAGCTGGGGCATGAGGAAGAGAAGGAAGCCATTTATCCACCCGGACAAAGGTAGTTTCTTGTCCATGTGGTGGCCCAAAACAGAATTTACCGAGCGCATAGGGATCTTTAAATAGACCAAGTAAATCGTTCCAGGGGTATGGTAATTCTAGAACCTTTTTGATTAACACCGAAGGAATTCGATCTATCAGTTCTTTGCGAGTGAGAGGTCCGGAGGCTAATTCTTCTTGAGCAGCATCTACAGCTTTCTCAATAGTCTGCTCATCGAGGCCCTTCCGAATTAATGTTTGATGATGGCGTAGATAGACTGGATTTAGGGCAGCCATGTACGATGGGAATTCATCTGATGGTAAGAGATGAACGGTCTGGCGCATTGCCCATGTTCTAATTAGCACTCGTTCGTCCAGAAGCGCCCTGTCAATATCACTAGCAGAAAGTCCCTCCATACGGGCCAACAACCCTATGTATGCTTCGCTCGTGGACTGTGCTTGGACACCACCTATCTCGCGTGCAACATACACAAGTTTATCCCGTGGAGCTCGTCGGTCTAGGTACTGCCGACTTAATCGGAGAGCTAAAGCCTCACTGGTTGCTATTTCCGGGTGTGCTGGATCGACCTCTTTTGGCATACGAGAAATCTTGCTCATTTAATTGGTGTAACCAAGGGCACCGTTGCGCCGGTTGGATCAGCTATCAGGCAAACACGGCCAAAATCAGGTACTTCGTGCGGTGGCACTAATACCTTACCTCCTAACTCAGCAACTTGCTTGGCCCTCTCATCAACATCATCTACTGCATTATATAGGTTTGCCAACGAGATTGTCTAGCAGGCGATTCTGGTGTTAGGTTCATCATGCCTGCGACATCTTGTCCGTCCTTTTGAAAAATTGTGTATTTCCCAAACTCGCCAGCGTCTACTTCTTTAAGCGTCCAACTAAGCAACTTACTAAAAAACATACCGCATGTGTCTTTGGGCGAATCCGTCTGCTGGGTGCGCCCACGGATTCGCGAACCCGACGGCGCGGGGAACAAGAATAATGCTATCTGTTCACTGCCTGCAACCGCTATCCTGGTTTGCTACAATGAAAGTCCCACTTGCACCTTGACACCCTGACCCACTTCCCACCTACGTCCGAACGCAACTGAATACCACAACTGAATAGCGGTTCCACTAAACACAGGCCGACTGCCCTGACAGCAACCGGCCTGTGCGCGTCTGTATGCTTGTTCTGTAAGGAGCATTGTATGTGTGAGTGTACGTCTGCGCAAGTAGCTGGCGGATGCGATCTCTATGGCCTCTGGCATCCCGGGACCGAAGGTGCGTTTGCCGGCTTTGGCCTCAAGCCTGATCCGGACCGTCCAGAGTTCCTGGTAGGGCTACTCTTGAAGTGGTGCGGGTGGGCGTGTATCATGAGGGGATATGGGTGTAGTCCGTAATCTCCTTCGTTTCTTTCGTCCGTCTGGTCGTCTTTTTGTTGTCCTCGGTGTTTCTCTCCTCGTAGTCAGTACCTTCTTCCTCATACAGTTCTTGAACCGGCGGTCGGCGTCGGCCAGCTCTGACTGGTACAACGACGACTGGCTGTACCGAAAATCCATCTCGTTTGGCAATTCCGGCTCGGCTGAATCGGACCGGAAGGTCAAGGTGGACGTTGATACAGCCACACTTATCTCTGCGGGGAAGATGCAGGGTGATTGCGGTGATGTACGGTTCACTACCTTAAACGGCCAGGCCCTGGACTATTACCTTGACTCATCTGGTGGGGCGTGTAGCACGGACTCGACTGATTTCTGGGTGCGGATACCGACGGTTTACTCGGGTGAAACCGCCATCTACGTCTACTATGGGGATACTTCTGCAGAGAATGGGACAAAGGCAAATCAGCTGTTGCAGACGACATTTACCCCCACCTCCGGGCCGACGATTGCCTCGGAGGAGCAGTCGCCAGGGCCGGTGGCCTACTGGAAATTTGATGAGGGGCAGGGAGGAACGGCTTACAACTTCTCTACGTATACGAGTACCGAACCGGATAATCTGCTAGCCAATCCCGATTTCGCAAGCGGCACAGAGGGAGGCGTTGCCAATAACTGGAGCACTGCAACGACTTCTGTTCCTCCCGCAGGTTATGTTGAAGTACCCAGTAATGCGTTATATGTCGATCCCATAACATACGATGCAACTCAGCCATCAAAGTCGAATTTTTTCGTTATGCAGTATGAGGCAAAGTATGACTGTACCGGTGACGATGATGGTGATACTGCCGCTACCTGTAGCGCTCCGGCTGTTTCAGGAGCAGGTGTGGATTACCGTGATCTTAGTTCATTTAACAAAGATAACGTCGTTTCTACTGCCAATGGTGCTCCAATCGTTCACATCACTCAACAACAGGCAACTAACGCCTGCCCCACTGGCTACCACCTCATTACCAATAACGAATGGATGACGATTGCCCGGAATGTTGAGGCACAAAGTAGTAACTGGGCAAATGGAACGATAGGTTCAACCGTATCAGGCGGAGGCGGACTCAAACGAGGGAATGTCGGTAACGTTGACAGTGTGGGGTACAACGGCGCTGACCCAGAGCAAGGTACCGGTCGTGACACCAAAGCCAAACTAGTGCTTTCCAACGGCGGTGAACTCTGGGACTTATCTGGAAACGTCTATGAGTGGAACAACGACATGATTATGGGTGCAGATAAACCACATAACAATACTGGAGCCTTTGTTGAATGGACTGCCTTTGCTCCTCCTGGTGCCAGTACCTACGGTACTCTGAGTTATGATCTGACGAGACCATCAGATTCTAGTTATAATGCCAACTATGGGATGGGACGTTATTACGAGGGATCACATACGGGTGGTCCGTACGCTTTCCTACGGGGCGGTAGTTGGGATAGGACGTCAGATGCGGGAGTCTTTGTTCTCTATTTGTTTAACACTCCTACCTATCAGAGCAGCAGTTTTGGCTTTCGTTGCGCCAGTGATACCGTAGCAATCTCTCAATCCTATTCATCTACATCGGGGCGATCGTCAGGAGGTGGAGACACTATTACGATAGGTTCTGTTGCCGATGGCAAGCTCTATCAATCGGTCAATGTCGGAGACACCGCTTCGTACAATATCTCTGCCTACGTCAAATGCTCCGCAGGCTGTACGGGTGGCGTGGTTGACAACACGGTAGCCTCTCTCTACTACGGCGGAAACAGCATCTCAAATGCCGCGTATGAGGAAGTGGCCGGAGAGACCGGCTGGTACAAGCTCACCGGCACGGTGACAGGCGTTGCCTCAGCCGTGGACACCGGAGTTCTCGTCAAAGCAGGGAAGATTGTCGTTGTCGATGATGTGAGTCTGTACAGTGGTGTTCTCACTACCACCCTCTCCGGTACCCTGGGAGAAGGAACAGCGGCACCAATGTGGGTCACCGAGGACCAGTGTATTAGTGGCAAGTGTCTGCGGTTTGATGGGAGTGATGATGTAGTCACCGTATCCGCTACGGTCTCCGGCATTAAGACTGTCTCGTTCTGGGTTCGTCCCATGACCGCCTCTGAACAACTTATCGATTTGAACGGCAGTGCAAATATAGAGATATCGTCGGGAACAATTTCTGTCGCAGGCTTTTCGTCGCCGACGGCGTATGTGAATGGCGTCCTGTCATCAACTCTTACGGCAAATGCCTGGCAATATGTCACGATCACGACGGAGAGCGGCATATCAGGATCAGCTATCAAGATAGGCCAGGTTGGGGCAAATCACGGCCAGGTGTTTATCGATGAACTGAAACTCTACTCCTACGCCCGGACGGCGGAGCAGGTCAAGACGGATTATGTGAAAGGTGCAGGCGCACATGGGTCCGCTGCGGTTCTCGGGGCTGCCGATTTGTCATTTCTTTCGGATGGGTTGGTTGGGTATTGGAAGATGGATGAGGCTGTGGGCGCGACTGGGGCGAGCTGGACTGTTCTTGATTCGAGTGGCAATGGGAACAATGGGACGGGCGCTGGCGATGCCGGGCCGAGCGGGGGCAAGTTTGGAAATGGAGGGACGTTCGATGGGGTAGATGACTCTGTTAATATTTCAAAAGCGATGGTTTCTAGTACATTAACCGGTTAGTTATTAGAACACAGGGTTTGATAATGACGGCGCAATGTGTGACGGGCATCCTGGGTGGTGAAGGTCCACTGAATGCGGACGCCCGCCTGATTGCGTTGCACAGTC
>JADLFO010000128.1 GCA_020845455.1 Caldilineaceae bacterium | reverse complement strand
TCTATCGACCCCGTCACGACCGCTCTGGCCGGCGGGCGCTCGCGCCGCCGCTTTGCCGCGCTGGTGACCGTGTTTTGCATCCTGGTCCTGGTGCTCGTCGCCCAACTGGTGCGCTATCAGATCTTTGAACCCGCCCTGCCCGACTCCGGCGCGCCGGCGCAGACCGGCCCCAGCCCGCGCGGCATGATCGTCGACCGCCACGGCACGCCGCTGGTCGTCAACCGCTACTATTTCCAGTTGACCGCTACGCCTGCCCACTTCAGAAACGCCGCCGAGCGTGATGAAGTCGCCCGCCAACTAGAACAGACGATCGGCTTGCCCTATGCCCAGACCTTCGCCATCCTCACCGAGTCGGCGGATAGCTGGTACGCCGAGTTGGCCGATGCCATCCCCCTAGAGGCCGCCGAGAAACTGGCCCAACTGCAAGCCGAGTTGACCGCCAGCCGCGGCACCTTTCCGCTTCAATCAGTGCATGCCGTGCCGCTGACCAAACGCTACTACCCACAGGCCGAATTGACCTCCCATCTGCTCGGCTTTGTGCATCTGGAACAGGGCGGCGTCAGCGGCGTCGAGGAATATTATAACGAGTTTCTGCTGCGCGACGGCCCCGGCCTGCTCAGCAACCACCTGGCCTCACTCGACCAGCTGGATGTCGACGTGCGCCGCTTTGTGCCCTCCACCGTAGGCAAAGACCTGGTGCTGACGCTCGACCGCACCGTCCAGTGGATCATCCACGACGAGTTGCAGCGCGGCCTGGAGCAATACGGCGCAATCGCAGGCACGATCATCGTCATGGACCCGCACAGCGGCGCGATCCTGGGGATGGTCAACCTGCCCGACTATGACCCCAACCGCTATGACCAGGCCGAGTACGAACGCTTTGTCAACCCGGCCATCAGCCTGCAATACGAGCCGGGGTCGGTCTTTAAGATCATCACCATGGCCGCTGCCCTCGACGCGCAGACCATCACCCCCAGCATGACCTTTACCGACACCGGCAGCTTCACCATCGGCCAGCGCGTGATCTTCAACAGCACGCGCATCGCCCACGGCGAAGTGACCGTCACCTATGCCCTGGCACAGTCGCTCAACGTGGTCACCGCTATGATCGCCGACAGGATGGGGCCGGAGGAGTTCTATCGCTATGTCCGGCTCTTCGGCTTTGGCGACACCACCAAAGTCGACCTGTCGGGCGAGATCGCCGGACAGCTCAAGACCCCCGCCAGCCCGCTATGGAGTCTAGCCGACCTGGGCACCAACAGCTTTGGGCAAGGCTTGGCAGTGACCCCCTTACAGATGGCCAACGCCACTGCGGTGATCGCCAACGGCGGCAAGCTGATGCGCCCCTACATTGTGCAGGCGCGCGTCGCCGGCGACCAAGCCCTGCTGACCGAACCCGTCGTGGTGCGCCAAGTCTTGCAGCCCCAAACCGCCGCCACAATGGCCGAGATGATGACCGAGGTAGTTGAGTCGCCCAACTCCACCGCACGCGTCGAAGGCTATCGCGTGGCAGGCAAAAGCGGCACAGCGCAGATCCCTTCCCCCGAAGGCTATGTGCTGGACGAGACGATCGTGAGCTATGTCGGCTTTGCCCCGGCGGATGACCCGCAGTTTGTCGTGCTGGTCAAGATGGACCGGCCCGACCCGACCGTCAACCAGTGGGCCGGCCAGACGGCAGCGCCCGTCTTTAGCCGTGTGACCAAGCGTCTCCTCGACCATTTTGGCGTTCCGCCGCAGACGCTACAGGTCGCACAGGTAGAGGAGTAGCGCGTGCCGCCCGTTTTAGCAACCCAGATCACGCAGCACACGCTCTGGCAGGCGTTGACCGGTGTGCTGCCGCCGCTGGCCCTGCCGCCCACCCCTGTGCCCCATGCCGGTCTCGACAGCCGGGACTTGGGCCAAGGCGATCTTTTTATCGCCTGTCAGGGTCAGAACACCGACGGCCACCGCTTTGTGGGCGATGCGCTGCGCCGCGGGGCCAAGGTCGTGATCTGCGAGGCCCAGGGCGAAGAGCAGGCACGCGCCGCCGGGGCCACCCTGGTCGACTGCCGCGCCGCCGCCCAACGCCCCGACCGGGTCTGGGCTGGGGCCGCCACCAACTCGCTCGCCGGCGCAGCCCTTGTCTATCTGGTCGACGACAGCGTGGGCGCGCTGCAGCAGGTGGGCGGCTTTCACCGGGTACACCGCAGCAACCCCGACCTAGGGGTGATCGGCATCACGGGCAGCGTGGGCAAGACCAGCACCAAAGAACTGACCGCGGCGGTGGTCGCCCAGCGTTTTCGGACGCTGCACAACAAGGGCAACCTCAACAGCGAGCAAGGGCTGCCGCTGACCTTGCTCGAACTGAGCGCAGACCACGAACGCGCTGTGCTGGAGATGGGGATGTATGCCTTGGGCGAGATTCAGGCCATGTGTGAACTGGCGCGGCCGCGCCTGGGCGTGATCACCAACGTCGGCCCCGTGCATCTGAGCCGTCTGGGCACGATCGAGAACATCGCCCAGGCCAAGGCGGAACTGGTACGCGCCTTGCCCAGCGCCGACGATGGCGGCGTCGCCATCCTCAACTGGGATGACGAACGGGTGCAGGCCATGGCCGGGCTGACCGCGGCGCGCATCTTTCGCTATGGGCTGACGCCCGAAGCCGACCTCTGGGCCGACGAGATCGTGGGCGCGGGCATGGAGGGCATCCGCTTCCGCTTTCACTATCGCCGGCCCGCCGATGAGCGTCACAGCGGCGAGCGACATGGCGGCGAGCGCATTGATTCGCTGCATGTGCGCGTGCCGCTGCTGGGGCGTCACAGCGTGCATACGGCGCTGCGCGCCGCAGCAGTGGGGCTGGTCGAAGGGCTGAGTTGGGAAGAGATCGTCGCCGGCATCCAGAGCATGCCGGGGCAGCTTCGCCTGGTGGTCGTGCCGGGCATCAACGGCTCTACGTTGATCGACGACACCTATAACGCCAGCCCGGCAAGCATGGTGGCGGCGCTCAACCTGCTCAACGACCTGGAGCCAAACGGCGGCGGACGCCGCATCGCCGTGTTGGGCGATATGCGCGAGCTGGGCAATTACACCGGCGAGGGCCACAAAATTGTGGGCCGGCGCGCGGCGGACGTGGTTCACACATTGGTGACCGTAGGCGAACTGGGGCGCGCGATTGGCGAGGAAGCACGCGATGCCGGTTTTGCGCCCGACCGGCTTTTTATGACCGCTACCTTTGAGGAGGCCGTTGACCTGCTGCGACGCGAGCTGGGACCCGGCGACCTGGTGTTGGTCAAGGGCAGCCGTGCCGTGGGGATGGACAGCATTGTGCTTGCCATCAGCCACGACGACGCCAACCATCCAACCTTGCGCCATCACTGATCAGGGTCACACGGGTCAAGCACACGGGTCAAGCAAGCACACGGATCAAAAAGGTCGCACATGGCATATGCGTTGACGCTGGGGACCGTCAGCTTTTTTATCGCGGTCATCTGGGGCAAGCCGCTGATCGGGCTGCTCAAACGCTGGGGGATCGGCAAACAGATCCGGGTGGAAGAGCCGGATGTCCATCAACTCAAGACCGGCACCCCGACCATGGGGGGCATTCTGATCGTCGTGCCGGTGCTGTTGATCACAGGGGTGCTGAACATCGCCAACCTGTGGGGTCTCAACTATATCGGTCAGAGCACGCTGATCCTGTTTTTCTGTCTGGGTTCGCACGCCATCTTGGGCGCGATCGACGACTGGCAGGGGATCAAGGGCATCCGGGGGCGAGGCGAAGGCATGAGCGCCCGCATGAAGAGCGGCTTTCAACTGCTCTTTGCCACCACCTTGGCGCTGATCCTCTACTATGGCCCGCCGCATTGGGATTTTGTGGGCATCCCTGGTTTGAAAGGCCCCTATGAGGGCGGATTCTTTCGCATCGGCCCGTGGATCATCCCGGTCACCGTGCTGGTCATCGTGCTGATGAGCAACGCCGTCAACTTGACCGACGGCCTAGACAGTCTCGCCGGGAGCATCAGCAGCATCGCCTTTGCCTGCTACGGCACGATCGCCTATCTGCAGAACCAGGTCTATCTGATGGCCTTTTGTTTCACAGTGGTGGGCGCGCTGCTGGCCTTTCTGTGGTACAACGCCCATCCGGCCCAGTTGTTTATGGGCGACACCGGCAGCCTGGCCCTGGGCGCGACCCTGGGGCTGGTGGCGATCATGACCGGGCAATGGCTGCTCTTGCCGGTGGTGGGGTTTGTCTTTATGGCCGAAGCGGGCAGCGTCATTTTACAGGTCAGCTATTTCAAATGGACCAAACGGCTCTACGGCGAGGGCCGGCGTATCTTTAAGATGTCCCCGCTCCACTATCATTTTGAACTGCTGGGGTGGAGCGAGATGCAGGTCAAAGAACGGTTCTGGCTGGTGGGCGTGCTGTGTGGCATGTTGGGCGTGGCGTTGGCGCTCATTTAGGCTCGGTGCAGAGCTTAGCCGGAGTCTCAACAGCGAGACGCAGGCGAGATGAGCGCAGGAAGCGGGGTAGACGATGCGAGGCGTACACGGCAAAGGTCAGGGCGCAAACGGACAGAGGGCAAACAGGCCACAGCCTCCGCGGACGCCGGGCACAGACAGCCCGCTGCGCGAGGCGGCAAGCCGGCCTGCCGGCCCGGTCTGGGGCCGTTTCCCAGACATAGCCAGACGACCGGCCCCAGAGAACGCGGCCCCAGAACGACCGAACACGGAGCAACCGTTCACGGAGCGACAGAGCGCAGTGAGTGAACCAAATGTGGGTAAAAACGGCGTCTACAGCGTCACACCGGTGTTGGACCAAGACTTCGTCGGACGGAGCTTTGCGGGCAAAAAGGTGGTGATCCTGGGGTTGGCGCGCCAGGGAACGGCCCTGGCCCGCTTCTTTGCCGCGGTGCAGGCCCGTGTCGTCGTCAGCGACTTAGCCCCGGCGGAAAAGCTCCAGAACGAACGGGCGGCCCTGGGCGACCTGCCGGTCGAACTGGTCCTGGGCGGCCATCCGGCCTCACTGCTCGACGACTGCGCCCTGCTCTGTCTCAGCGGCGGCGTCCCGCCGCAAAGCGCGCTGGTACGCAGCGCCGTCGAACGCGGCATCCCCTTGACCAATGACAGCCTGCTCACGCTGCAGATGGCGCGGCTCTTGGGGCTAGGCCCTGCCCTGGCCATCACCGGCAGCAGCGGCAAAACCACCACCACCACCCTGACCGGCAAGATCCTGGCCGCAGGCCTGCCCGCCGTCCATGTCGGCGGCAACATCGGCGCCCCCCTGCTCGACCGGCTGGCGACGATCCAACCGGGCGCGCCGCTGGTCTTAGAACTGAGCAGCTTCCAACTCGAACTCTTTGACCCGCTGCTGGCCTGGGGGCCGCTCGACGGCCTGGGGCCGGACGTGGCGGCGATCCTCAACATCACGCCCAACCACCTGGACCGCCACCCCGACATGGCGGCCTATGCCGACGCCAAGCTCAACCTGCTGCGCCACATGCGGCCCGGCGGCAAGGTAATTATCAACCTTGACGACCCGGTGACGGCGCGCTTGGCCCCGCCCGGCCTGGGCGGCAAGCGCAAAAAGCTGCCCGCCAACTGGGGGCTGGACGACCTGCTGGAGCGCACGCGCACGCTGATCGACGCGCGCGGGCTGGAGGTGATCCCCTTTAGCAGCCGCACGCCGTTGGCGCGCGGGGCCTGGCTGGAAGGCGAGATGCTGGTCTGCCAGGGAGAACCGGTCGCGGCTCGCCAGGAGATCCGGCTGCGCGGCGACCACAACGTCGGTAACCTGCTGGCGGCCTGCGCCATCAGCGACGCGGCGGGCGCAGGCATCGCGGCCATGGCCCAGGTGGCGCGCACCTTCACCGGTGTAGCCCACCGCCTGGAGATCGTCGCCGAGCATGACGGCGTCATCTGGATCAACGACAGCATCGCTACCTCGCCCGAACGCGCCATGGCCGGGCTGCGCAGTTTTGAGGCGGGTAAGCAGACCCTGATCCTGCTGGCAGGCGGCAAAGACAAGAACCTGCCCTGGGACGCCTTTGCCAATGAAGCCCTGGCGCGTGTTAGCTTTCTGATCGGCTTTGGGCACAGCGGCCCCATGATCGTCGATGTCGTGCAAGAGCGGGCGCGCTTCTGCCAGCACAAAGCGCCCAACTGCGCCGTGGTGCAGCGATTGGAAGAAGCCGTGGAGCTGGCGGCGCGTGTCGCCGGACCCAACAGCATTGTGCTGCTCTCGCCAGGCGGCACCAGCTTCGACGGCTATAAGGACTTTGAACAGCGCGGCGAACATTTCCGCCGGCTCGTCCAGCGCCACATCGAAGGCAAATCGCTCGGCGAAAAGATCAATAGCGAGAAGGCCGATCAGGAAACCGCATGATGGCCGCCAAGAACCCGCCCGCCAAGCCGCGGGCCGACAGTGCCGGAGGATATGATTGGGGTCTGCTCACGGTCGTCATGACGCTGCTCGCCTTTGGCGCGCTCATGGTCTTCACGGCCAGCTACGCCCAGGGCATCAACGGCTTCGACCCTCCCAACCCTTTTTATTTCTTCTTGCGACAGTTGGCCTGGATGGCGATCGGGTTGATCGTGATGGTCATCGCCATGCGCATCCCCTATCAGGTTTGGGAACGCTGGAGCATCCCCATGATGCTGGCGGTGCTGATCGCGCTGATCGCCGTGATCGCGATTGGCGGGGAGACCCTGGGCGCAACCCGCACCTTCTTCTCCGGCAGCGTCCAGCCCAGCGAACCGGCCAAGATCATCATCATCATTTACATCAGCGCCTGGCTCGCCAGTAAAGGCGCGCGCATCCGCGACGTGCAGGTAGGGCTGATCCCCTTCAGCATCCTGATGGGGATCATCACGGTCTTGATCGTGGCCCAGCCCAACATCAGCACCTCGATCTTGATCGTGGCGACGGCCTTTATCATGTTCTTTATCGCCGGAGCCGAACTGCGCCAGTTGTTGATCGTCGCCCTGGGCGGGACGGTCACCTTCTGGGTGATCATCGAATATTCCGCCTATGCCGGCGGTCGCGTCGAACGCTATCTTGAAGCCATCTGGAACCCGCTGCAAAGCAGCGAATGGCAGACCACACGCACGATCCGCGCCCTGCTCAACGGCGGCGTCTTTGGTCAAGGCTTGGGCGGCGGCGACTATAAACTGCCCGGCGGCGTGCCGCTGCCCTGGAGCGACAACATCTTCGCCGTCATCGGCGAAGAACTGGGGCTGCTCGGCGCGCTGCTGGTCATCCTGCTCTTTTCGCTGCTGGCCTTCCGCGGGCTGCGCACGGCGCTGCGTGCGCCCGACACCTTTGGCATGTTGCTGGCGACGGGCATCACCTCACTGCTCGTCCTGCAGGCCATTCTCAACATCGCCGTGGTGACGGCGGTGGCCCCGGCGACGGGCGTCACGCTGCCCTTCATCACCTATGGCGGCAGTTCGCTGGTCACCATCATGGGCGCGATCGGTATCTTGCTCAACATCAGTCGCGGCCGGAGCCGGAGCGCAGCGCGCAGCAGCCCCAACACAGATCTACGGACGGCCTATGCACGTTTTGATTTCGGGTGGAGGAACCGGCGGTCACGTCTATCCGGCGCTGGCAGTCGCAGCGCAGTTCATCCCGCCGGACGGAGCAGCCCGCCGCGCCGCAGTGCTCGATCCGGCGGGCGGCCCCACCCCAACCCCTGAGCGCCATGCCCTGCTCTGGGTGGGCAGCAAAGGCGGCATGGAGCAGGCGCTGGTCGAACACGCGGGCATCGCCTATCGCGCCATCGACACGGGCCAGTTACGCGGCAGGAATCCGTTGACGGCCCTGGCGAATGCCGGCAAAATGCTCGTGGGCATCCGCCAAAGCCAGGCCATCCTGAGTGAGTTTCGTCCGGCGGTCTGTCTGGTCACGGGGGGCTATGTCTGTGCGCCGGTGGTGGCGGCCTGCCGGCTGCGCCGCATCCCGGTACTGATCTATCTGCCCGACATGACGCCGGGGTGGGCGATCCGCAGCTTGAGCAAGCTG
Source organism: Caldilineaceae bacterium (assembly GCA_020845455.1). Classification (GTDB taxonomy): domain Bacteria; phylum Chloroflexota; class Anaerolineae; order Caldilineales; family Caldilineaceae; genus QEUY01. Next base: position 5,780 of record JADLFO010000128.1, on the reverse strand, counting down.
GCGCAGCGCGTGGCGGTGAGCTTTCCGGAGGCGGCACGCTATTTTGGGGGCGCCGCCCCCCAGGGCAAGGCGGTGGTGACCGGCTATCCAGTGCGCCAGGAATTGGTGGACGCCGCGCAGGATCGCGCTGCGGCTCGGCACGAACTGGCCGCACGGCTGGGCCGCAGCCTGGACGAAACCGGCGTGCCGCTGCTCTTGGTCTTTGGCGGCAGCCTCGGCTCACGCAGCATCAACCAGGCTGTTTGGCGAGCGCTGCCAGCAATTCTGCCCCTCGCCCATGTGCTGCATGTGATCGGCCAACGCGATTGGGCAACAGCGCAGACCACGATTCAGGGCTTGGAACCGGAATGGGCCGCCTGGCGCGGGCGCTACCACCCGGTCGACTACCTGCATGACACCATGCCCTTGGCCCTTGCCGCCGCCGATCTGGCCGTGGCGCGCGCCGGGGCCAGCACCCTGGGCGAATTTCCCGTCGCCGGGCTGGCCTCGATTCTGGCGCCGCTGCCGATTGCCGGTGTCAACCAAGAGCGCAACGCCGAGCAGTTGGCGCGCCACGGCGCGGCGCGGATCGTGGACGACGCCGGGCTGGCGACCCAACTGGGGCCTGCTGTGGTCGATCTGCTGACCGACGATGCCGCCCGCCGCCGCATGGGCGAAGCGGCTCTGCGGCTGGCCCGTCCCGATGCCGCCCGCCAGATTGCGCTCGAACTGCTGCGGCTGGGCGCAGCATGCGCTGCCTAACCGAACCTGCCGCACGCCGTGTGGCGCAGAGGGATCATGACCGGCGACGCTGTAATCATCCTGTCGTTTATCATCTACCTGACCTTCTTTGGTTGGTTGGGTTGGCGGCGCGGCGCACGGCGCGAGATCATCGTCTTTTGCGTAGCGCTGCTCGCCTGGCTGCTCATGCAGGAGCAGGGCGATGTCTTTGTCAACATCGCCAATCTGGGCGTGGCGGCCTTTGCCTTTGCCCGCGCCGGCGGCTTTAGCGGCAGCGCCGAAGAAGCCCTGGCCGCCATTGGCGGCGCCGACAGGCTGGTCACCGACGCCACACGCCAGGCCTATCTCTTTATGCTCTGGCTGGCGGTCTTTGTGCTGACTTACATCCTGACCAATACGATGGTCCAGGACAAAAACAGCAAACGCAACGGTTGGGCTGTCCTGTTTGGCGTCTTAAACGGGCTGTTTTTTGCCCTGGCCTTCTTGCCCAGCATGATCGCCATGTTTGTGCCCGACGGTTCGACCACGGTGGCCGCTGACAATGTAGAGGTCGACCTGGGCACGATCTTGAGCGGAGGGCTGCGTCTGCTGTGGGACGGCATCTCAGGCATGTGGACGTTGGTGGAGTCCCTTGGCTCGTTGGGGCTGTTGATCCTGTTGACCCTGCTTCTGGTGCTGGCGGCCAGTTCGATCCGCGGCGCCAAAGCCAAATCCTAGCCTTGGCCGTTGACGGCCACACGCGGCCACAGGCCCATAGAATGTAGCGCGGCATGGGACCGATTGAAATCCTGTATATTGGCATTGCCCTGACGGTGACCTTGGTCGGCTTGGCGCGCGGCTATGTAAAAGAACTGGGCAGCACGCTGATCATCCTGGTGGCGATCTTCATCCTGACCTTTTTTGAAGATCAACTCAGCGGTGTGATCAGCATCATCGGCGAGCAGATCTTTGGGGCCGAAACCGAGACCGAAGTCAACGCCGTGCTCAGCGTCTTCTATTCGGTCGTCTTTATCATCTTGGTCTTTGGGGGCTATTCCGGGCGCACGCTGCCGTTTACGGGCACGCCCGCCCCCCCGCCCCAAGGCACGCTGATCAGTCTCATGGTGGGCCTGCTCAACGGCTATCTAATTGCGGGCACGCTCTGGTATTACCAGCATGTCTACGGCTATCCGTTGGGACAATGGGTGACTTTTCAAGACCAGCTTACGCCCACGGCACAAACATTGGTCGAATATCTGCCGCCGACACTGTTTGAAAACCCGGTTTACTGGATCGTGCCGGTGGCCGTCTTGCTCATCATTCGCGTGCGGGGCTGAGAGCCAAACATGGATGCAGAACGCGCCGGTCAAACCCATTCATCACCCACCCAGCCCGCCCTTGCCGGCGCCTGGCAAGCACGGCTGCTGGCGCGCGACCCGGCCCTGCGTGTCCACCTCCTGGGCATCGGCGGCGCAGGACTCAGCGCCATCGCCCAAGTGCTGCTGGAGATGGGGGTCCAAGTCTCCGGCAGCGACCGGCGGCCCAGCCCGGCCACGGCGCGGCTGGCCGCAGCCGGGGCCGCGATCTTCCCAACGCAGAGCGCGGCCAACCTAGCGGCGCGCCCCAAGGCTCACTATCCCGACGTGGTGCTGATCAGCAGCGCCATCGACGAGGCCAACCCAGAGCGCCGCGCCGCCGAGGCGTTGGGCATCCCCGTGGTCAAACGGCTGGACTTTTTACCCGTGCTGCTTGCCGACCGGCGTGTGATCGCCGTGGCCGGCAGCGCCGGCAAAAGCACCACCACCGCTATGTTGATCTCTATCCTGAGCGACGCGGGGCTGGCCCCCGGCTATATTGTCGGCGCGGACCTGCCGGGGCTGGGCAACGCTGCCGCCGGCCAAAGTGACTATTTTGTGATCGAAGCCGACGAATATGACCGCATGTTTCTGGGGCTGAACCCCGCCGCCGCCATCATCACCAACGTGGAATGGGATCACCCAGACTGCTATCCCACCCCGGCCAGTTTCCGCCGCGCCTTTATGCAGTTTGTCGATACCGTCGACCGCCATGGTCTGGTAGTCTCGTGCCGCGACGACGAAGGGGCCGAGCAACTGCGCGCCTATGCGCTTTCGCGCGGGCCGGAATGGATCACCTATGGGCTGTCGCCCGAAGCCGACCTCAAGGCAAACGATGTCAGCCTGATCGAAGGCGGCGGCTCCACGTCGGAGATCGAATGCTGGGAGATGCCCTGCGGACGGCTCGAACTGCAAGTGCCGGGCGTCCACAATCTACGCAATGCGCTGGCCGCGGCCGCCGCCGCAGTCTGGTGCGACGTCCCCATCGCCGATGCCTTCGCCGGCTTGGCGCGCTATCGAGGCGTAGCGCGGCGCTTTGAACGCAAGGGGGAGGCCGCCGGGGTGGTGGTCTATGATGACTATGCCCACCACCCGATCAAAGTCGCTGCCACGCTGGAGGCAGCGCGGCAGCGCTTCCCGCGGCAGCGCATCTGGGCCGTCTTTCAGCCCCACACCTTCAGCCGCACGCGCCATTTCTTGCGCGAGATGGCGGGCAGCTTTGCCGCGGCAGACCAGGTGATCGTGACCGACATCTATGCCGCGCGCGAGGCGGACGACGGCTCGACCCGCGCCGCCGATGTGGTCGCGGCCAGCGACCACCCCGCCATGCGCCATATCGCCCGGCTGGAGGACGCCGCGGCCTACCTGGCGGCTCATGTCGCCGCCGGGGATGTGGTCATCACCTTGGGTGCGGGCGACAGCTATCGCGTAGGGGAGATGCTCCTGGAGCAGTTGGCCGCCCGCGCGCCGGAGACAGCGCCATGACACCTCCCACCGGCATCACGCAAGCGCTGGCCGCGCCCGAAAAACTGGGCGTGCATCTGCGTCGCGATATTGCCCTGGCCCCCTATACGACCATGAAGGTTGGCGGCCCGGCAGACTATTTCGCCACCGTCACCAGCGTCGACCAGATGATCGGCCTAGTGCGCTGGGCGCAGGCCGCGGCGCTGCCCTATTTCGTCCTGGGCGGCGGCAGCAATATGCTGGTCAGCGATGCCGGCATCCGCGGGCTGGTGATCCACAACCGCTGCCGCCAGGTGCGGCTGGAACAGCCCCCCCGCAGCGCCGCGGAGGCACACCTCTTTGCCGAGAGCGGCGCGGCCATGGCAGGTGTGGCGCGTCAGAGCATCCGCGATGGGCTGACCGGGCTGGAATGGGCCGTGAGCATCCCCGGCACGCTGGGCGGCGCGGTGGTGGGCAATGCCGGCGCGCACGGCGGCGAGATCAAAGACCGCCTGGAGGCAGCCCTGATCTTGAACGAAGGTGGGCAGATAGTCGAATTCCACCTCGCCGACTTGGCCTACGCCTATCGTGACAGCAGCCTGAAACGGCGCAAGCCGCTGCGCGCCGGGTTCCTGCCCGTGGTGCTCAGCGCCACCTTCCGGCTGGCGCACGGCGACCCTCAGGAGGTGCGCGCCCGCGCCGAAAGCTATCTGGCGCACCGCCGCCGCACCCAGCCGGCAGAGCCGAGCATGGGCAGCACCTTTGTCAATCCCCCCGGCGACTACGCCGGCCGTCTGATCGAACTGGCAGGCCTCAAAGGGGCGCGCATCGACGGCGTGGAGGTAAGCAGCCTGCACGCCAATTTCCTGGTCAACCCCGGCGGCGTAGGCAAAGCCACAGCCGGCGATGTGATCCGGCTGATGGAGCAGATCCAAACCACCGTACAAACGCGCCTGGGTGTGGCGCTCGAACCGGAAGTTCAGCTAGTAGGTGAATGGTAAGCGATGGAACGCAAACAGGTACGCGTCGGGGTTATCTTTGGCGGGCGCAGCAGCGAGCATGAAGTCTCGCTGGCCAGCGCGCGCAACGTCATGGAGGCCCTCGACCGCTCCGGCTACACCGTGGTGCCGATCGGCATCACGCCGCAAGGGCGCTGGCTGACCGGCGGTAGCCCGATGCAGCAGTTGGCCGACAGCGCCGCCAACCCCGGCTTGACCCGGTTTGGCGCAGCCAACGGCCATGCCCAGCCCGACTCTATCCCACCCGACCAGGACCGCTGGGCGCTGCTGCCCAGCGCCGGCAAAGAACAGCGGCTGCCCGCGGTGGATGTGATCTTCCCGGTGCTGCATGGCCCCTATGGCGAGGACGGCACGATCCAAGGGCTGTTGGAGATGGCGAACGTGCCCTATGTCGGCTGCGGCGTCTTGAGCAGCTCGGTCGCCATGGATAAGGCCGTCGCCAAGCGGCTCTTTGCCGTGGAGGGGCTGCCCCAAGCGGCCTATGATGTAGTGACCCGTAAGGCGTGGCAGCAGGACCCCGACGCAGTCTGCGCCGCGCTGGAGCAGACGCTGCGCTACCCGCTCTTTGTCAAGCCGGCCAATTTGGGCAGCAGCGTCGGCATCAGCAAGGCGCGCACCCGCGCCGAACTGGCGGTGGCGCTGGCGCTGGCGGCGGACTATGACCGCAAGCTGGTGGTCGAAGAGGCCGTGCCCAACGCGCGCGAGATCGAGGTCAGCGTCTTGGGCAACGACGACCCTATCGCCAGCGTGCCCGGCGAGATCATCCCCGGCAACGAGTTCTATGACTATGCCGCCAAATATCTCGACGACACCAGCCGTCTGCTGATCCCGGCGGAGCTAGACGCCGGCCAGACGGCCCAGGTGCGCGCCATGGCTGTGCGCGCCTTCCGCGCCGTGGAGGGCACAGGCCTTGCACGCGTTGACTTTTTGCTCGACGGCCGGCGCGGCGACATCTATCTCAACGAGATCAACACCATGCCCGGCTTCACACGCATCAGCATGTATCCCAAGCTGTGGGAGGCCAGCGGCATCACCTATCCCGATCTGGTGGACCGGCTGGTGCAGCTTGCGCTGGAACGCTATGACGACCAGCAGCAGGACAAGACCTCACGCTAAAAAACAGCAGGTAAATCGTGACACTAGTACATTAACCGGTTAGTTATTAGAACACAGGGTTTGATAATGACGGCGCAATGTGTGACGGGCATCCTGGGTGGTGAAGGTCCACTGAATGCGGACGCCCGCCTGATTGCGTTGCACAGTC
>JADLFO010000127.1 GCA_020845455.1 Caldilineaceae bacterium | reverse complement strand
TGGCCGCCAAGAGCAGGGCATAGACCGCCCAAGCCGCAATCAGCAGCCAACCGCTCCACCGATAGAATTTACGCAGATAGATAAAGCGGTTGCGCACCAGGTAATAGGTATAGAGCGTGCCGCGCAGTGGTCCCGAGCGCGCCAGGTCATGGTAGGCGCGTGCCTGCCCATCCACCACGCAGCGCCAGTCCAACTGGCGTGCCCGCCGGCAGAGATCGGCGACTTCGGTATGGAAGAAATAGTCCTCATCTAACAATCCAACCCGGTGCAGCACTTCGGCGCGGATCAGCGCCGCGGAGCCGGAGATATAGTCCACGTCATAGGGCGGCGCGCCCGGCGGCGCCTCGGTGATCAGCGTGTTCAGGAGCAGGGCGGGGCTGTGGTTGCCCGCGGAGAGTATGGCATGGGGCGGCGCAGCCTGGTAGATCACCGGCCCGACGATGCCGATAGACGGCTCGTCGTGCAACAGCGTCAGCAGGCGCTGCAGATCGGCTTCCGCAATGGTCGCATCGTTGTTGAGCAGCAGCAGCGGCGCGTCGCTTTCTTCCAGGGCGGCGCGTAACCCGCGATTGACGCCGCCCGAAAAGCCTAGATTTGTCTCATTGGCAATCAGGCGCGTGTGCGGGGGCAGCTCGGCGCGCAGCCGCGCCAGGCTGTCGTCGTGCGAGGCGTTGTCCACCACATAGAGCCGCACATGCACCCGCTGCCAACCGCTCAGGCTTTGAGCGCAGCGCAGGGTATCGTCGACGGCGTTCCAGTTCAGGACGACGATGGACACGTCAATATCGTCAATGTCGTCAGTCATCATTCATTTCGTTCTTGTCATGGTCCCGCAATAGGACGCTTTGCGTTTTCCCCGTCCATTTGACGCGCCCAGGAGACTAACATAGTATAGCATGGGGGTTGGATCGGGAGAATATGAACCGAACAAGATGGATAAGGGCGCGGCCTGCTTGCCGCCCATGAGGAAGTGACCGCCGCGGATGCGTGTGCTGCATGTGGTTCATCAATTTCCGCCGCACTTTCTGGGTGGAACCGAACTGTATACGCCGGCTGCGGCGCAGGGCATGGCCGAGCGTGGGCATGAGGTGGCGGTCTTTACGCGCAGCCGCGGCCAGGGGCAAGGGCTGGCGACCGACTGCGAGGGCGCGCTGGCGGTCTTTCGCGCCTGGGATGGAGACCCCAGCCCGGCCGCGCGCTATGCGGCGAGCTTTGAGAGCGGGTATCTGTTGGCGGTCTTTGACCAAGTCATGGCGGAGTTCCGGCCCGATGTCGTGCATGTGCAGCATTTGATGGGGCTGCCTTTGGCAATCTTGGCGCGGCTGCGCCGGGCGCGGCTGCCCTATGTGGTGACGCTGCATGACTATTGGTGGGTCTGCGCCAACGCCCTTTTGGTGACGAATTACAGCGAGCAGATCTGTGCCGGCCCGCGCGGCTATGTGAATTGCACGCGCTGCGCCGTGGCACGCGGCGGAGCGCAAGCCGCGCTTCTCGCCCCGGCGTTGTGGGGCAGTCTGGCATGGCGCGGGGCTGCCCTGCGTAGGGGCCTGGCGGATGCATCCGCGCTGTTGGCTGCGACGCGCTTTGTGGCGGATTGGTACGCGGCGCATGGCGCACCGGCAGAACGGCTGCGGATTCTGCCCTTGGGCGTGGACCGGCCTGAAAATCTGACTCGCACGCGGTGCAGCCCTGGCTTGCCCTTGCAGTTCGTATATATCGGGAGCCTGGCCTGGCTGAAGGGTGTGCATATCGCGCTGGAAGCCGTGGCCGGGCTGGAGGGCGCGCTCGATCTGTGGGTCGCAGGCGACCCCCCAACAGACCTGGCCTATCGGGAGCGGCTGGCCGCGCCGGCAGGCAGCCATGTGCATTTCATGGGACGGTTGGATCGGGCGGGGGTGTGGCGGCTGTTGGAAAACGCGGATGTGCTGCTGGCGCCGTCGCTCTCCTATGAGACCTATTGTTATTCTGTCCATGAAGCGTTGGCCGCGGGCGTGCCTGTGATTGCGTCGAACTTGGGTGTTCTAGCCGAAGCGGTGCAGAATGGGGTCAATGGGCTGACGGCCGCGCCCGGCGATGTGCCGGCATGGCGCGCCGCCATCACTCGGCTGGTCGAGGAGCCGGAGTTGGTCACGCGGCTGGCGGCAGGCACGCGACCGCCGTTGGACGTGGCCGCGCATCTGGCGCAGTTAGAGGATGTGTATCATGCCGCAGTTGGAGACAAATCCCCATGATCCTATCGCATGTGCGGTTCGTGCGGAGTCTATGAGCAGCATCATCGAAACGGCGCGCTATGCTGCGCATCCAAAATACCGGCTGCTGACCGGCCTATGGGCTGGGATGGCTGTCCTGTTCCTCTGGCAGCTTCGCCGCGGCCTGGATACGGGCACGCTGCTGTTTCTGCTCATTGCGCTGGGGCTAACGGCCTGGTATGGCCGCAACCTTGCCGGCCAGGTCACGCTGGAGGAGCGGCATCTGCGGCTGCAGCGGCCCTTTGTCCCGGATGCCGTGGTCGAGTTTCGCCAACTGGCCTCGGTCGGCGAGGAGGGACGTTTCGGTCAGTCTATCCTGCTGCACTACCATCCGCTGCGCGGCGATGGGCTGCTGGAACTGGACGAAATCCGCAGCCTTGCGCTGCCTGCGCTGGTGAACCAGGCGGGATTGATGGCGCTCTTGACTAGACAGGTTGCCGCATGATCCCCGTTTCGCCCACGGTAACGGTTCAGCCCCTGACGGCAGACCAATGCGGCGCATTGACCCGCCTGATCGGCCCGCAAATCGCGGCTACCCCCTACAGCCTCCCGCTGGACGAAGCCGCGGTGCGCCGCGAGATCTTGGCGGACGCGCCGCCCACGGTCTTCGCGGTGCGCTGGCAGCAGCATCTGCAGCTAGGCGCATGGCGCGGCGGCGCGCTGATCGGCTTCCTCGACGCCGCGGTGGGCCATGATTCCGAAAGCCTGGACCTGCCCGCCTATCAACCGCTGGGGCTGATCCGGTTTATGGCCCTGCCCGACCACAGCGAGCCGGCCGGTGAGGTGGCCGCCGCGCTCTTGGACGCGGTCCAGGCGTTTTGGCAGCAGACCGGCGTAGGCTATGTCAAGGCTTTTCATCTCAGCACCGGCTATCCCTCATTTCAGGCCGGAGCCGGGTTGCTGCCCGGCGACTGGGGTGAACAGGTGCGCGGCCTGACCACCGCGGGCTATCGTCTGCGCGAACGCTATTACTGTCTCTATCGTCCCCTGGGCGAGCTTCAGGAAGAGGTCACCCCTTCGGCAGACCTGAGCCTGGTCTACCGCGGCACGCGCTTTGACCGACGTTATGAGGTCTATCACCGGCGTGTGGAATGGGTGGCGCGCGGCCGTTTGGTGCGTGCGCCGCTGTTGATGAGCGAGGCCGTGCGCCAGGCCGTACTCCAGGGTGAGGTACAGCCGGTGGCCTATCTCCCGGATCTGTTTGTAGACCCCAAATGGCGGCGGCAGGATGTGGGCAAATGGCTGCTGCGTCGTCTAATCAACGATGCTATTATGCAGGGCTATCCCCAGATGGTGATCCATCTGGCCCATCATCACCACGCAGCCATGAATCTATTTGTTCAGCAGGGCTTCCAAGAGTTGAGCTACCGAGGCTATTCGCTGGACAAGGAATTGACCCACTGATATGCCGCGCGCGGATCGTGCTTATGCGGGGAATCCTGCCCACGTTCTCTTTGTGACCGGTGAATATCCGCCCTTGCAGGGCGGTGTGGGCGCGTATACGGCTGAACTGGCCGCGGCGCTGGCCGCGCATGGCCGGCAGGTGAGCGTGCTGACCGGCACAGCAGGCCAGACCCCGCGCCGCGATCCGGGGCCGGTGGCGGTCTACCCTGTGATAACCCGTTGGGACTGGCGCATGGGCCGCATGGTGGGCGAATGGGCGCAGGCCCATGCTGTGGGTTGGGTGCATGTGCAGTTTCAGACCGCGGCCTTTGCCATGCATCCGGCTATCCATTTCGCGCCGAGCGGTTGGCAGCGGCGCGGGCTGCGTGTAGCGTGGACCTATCATGATGTGCTGGTTCCCTATCTCTTTCCCAAGGCAGGCGACCGGCTGCGCCGCTGGGTCACTGATTTGCCCGCGACAGTCTGTGACATGACCATCGCTACCAATGAAGGCGACCGGCTGCACCTTGCCCCCAAAGCACGGCGGCTGGCCCGCATCCCCATTGGCAGCAACATCGCCGCGCGCCGTTTCAGCCCGACAGAACGCGTCGCACGGCGCGCGAGGCGCGGCGTCGGGCCGGATGAGGTGGTATTGGGCTATTTTGGTTTTTTGAACCGCAGCAAAGGCGGGCTGGTGCTGGTGGAGACGCTGCGGCGGCTTGTGCAGAGCGGGTGCCGCGCGCGGCTCTTGATGATCGGCGAGCGCGTCGGCGCAAGCGACCCCACCAATTATGCCTATTTGCAGGAGGTGGAAGCGGCCATTGCCGAGCGTGGGTTGCAAGGGAGCGTGGTCTGGACAGGACGCCAGGACGACGCCGAGGTGAGCGCGGATTTGGCCGCGTGCGATGTGCTGCTGATGCCCTATGTAGACGGGGCCAGCCTGCGCCGCGGGACGTTGATGGCCGGGCTGGCGCATGGCTGTGCTATCGTGACGACGACGCCGCAAGCGCCCCTGCCTGAACTGGTGGACGGGCGCGACTTGCTCTATATACCGCCGAATGACCCCCAAGCCGCGGCAAACGCCGTGCTGCGGTTGATGCATGACCCCAACTTGGCCGCACGGCTGCGGGACGGCGCGCAGACCGCAAGCGCCGCATTTACCTGGGACGCTATCGCCGCCGAGCATATGCGGCTCTATGATGAGATTGCGGAAACTCCGCATAGCAACCCATGACGGCAGCCACCGCAAGTGAGCATATCACGATGGATCAATACTTAACGATGATTGACCGCGCGCTTGGGGTGGGCGGGGAGCGAATCGTCCGCGGCTATCGCCCGCGAGTGGCGCGGACGGCGCGCCTGCACGAAGGGAGCGTCCCAGGTGGTTCCGACCAGCCCGCCTGAGCGGGCGTCGCTTCCTGATGGGGGAGCAACCTTTCGGCTGCGCGGCGAGCGATGGGGGCCGGCCGGGCTGCTGGGGGTCTTTTTGCTCATGGCGCTGCTCTATCTCCGCGTCGTGCCGCCGCTGGAGGGCTTTGACGCGGTCGCACATTTCCAAGCTGTGCTCCATCTGCGCGCCACCGGCCGGCTCCCTGCACTGGACACCTCGACGCTCCACGCCTCGTATGAGTTGATTGCCCAGCCGCCGCTCTATCATGCGCTGGCCGGTTTGGCGGCTGCGCCGTGGCCTGTGGAACCGGCCCTGGCGCTGGTGACGGCTAGCCCGAACCCCTATTTTGGCGGCTTGAGCCAACGGCAGACGGTCGCACTGCCCAATGTGCCGTGGGGAGCGCGTGCCCCGCTGACCGCGGCGCGGCTGGTTTCGCTGCTGGGCGCGCTGCTGGCCGTGGTCGCAAGTTGGGTGCTGGCGCGCACGGTCGTGCCTAACTCCTGGAGCTTCGCCCTAGCGGTCACCAGTGTGGTCGCCTTTAACCCGGTCTTCCTGTTTTTGGCCGTCTCTGTCACCAACAATGGCTGGTCCGCAGGCGCCGTCGCCTTGACCGTGGCGCTGGCCTGTCGCGTCGCGCTGCAGGATGAACCGTCGCGCGCTTGGTTCTGGGCCGGAGCCGCGGGCGGGCTGGCGCTGTTGGCCAAATACAGCGGTTTTCTCGCCGGCGCGCCGAGCTTGGTGATGCTGGGACTGGTCGCCCAACGCCAAGGGATACGCAGTGCGCTGACGGCTATCGGCTGGGCGGCTCTGGGCGGCGTGCTGGTGGCCGGCGGCTTCTATGGCCGCAACTTGTGGCTGTATGGTGAATTGGTCCCCCTCCAGCGCATGGCCGAACTGATCGCCACGCTGAACCGGCCTGAACCGTGGGCTTGGGGTGTCGTCTGGCGCTATGTGCCATGGCTGGTCTGGTCCTATTGGGGTATCTTTGTCGCCGTCATTGCGCCGCCTGCTTTCCTAGAGACCGTACGGCTCTTGATGCTGGTCGGGTTTGCCGGTCTGCTCCCCGCGCTGCTGCGCCGCGATGGAGCGACCTATGCGGCCAAGGGGTGGACGCTGGTCATGGCTGCGGTCTGGTCGCTGGTGGTGGCGGCCGCCGTGCTCCACTGGACACGGACCGTCATGTATGGTGAGCAGGGGCGGCTGGCCAACATTGCCGCCCCTGCGCTGGCCCTGCTCTGGGTGATCGGCTGGCAGGCCTGGCTTCCCCTGCGTTGGCGGCCTGCGCTGCATGGCGGCCTAGCGCTGGTTATGGTCGGGCTGGCCTTGTGGGGCGCGCAAGTGCTGCATACCGCCTTTCGTCTGCCGCCTGCGCTGGACGCCGTGACGCCCGACCGGCCCTTGGACGCGCATTTTGCAGGCGGGCCTGCGCTGGTAGGTGTGGACTTCCCCAACGGCGCGGCGCTTGCCCCTGGCAGGCCGCTGGCGTTGACCCTCTATTGGACTACACCCCAGGAACTCGACGAGGATTACACGCTGTTCTTGCATCTGGCCGATGACGCGAACCGGCTGCTCTATCAATTTGACGGCGTGCCCGGCCAAGGACGGCACCCTACCCGCCAATGGCGGCCCGGCGAGATCTTTGCCGATTCGTATACCATCGCCGTGGACCCCATGGGCCTGCCGCTGCAGGACGGGCCGGCCACGCTTACAGTGGGGATGTATCCGTTTGAGGAGACGACCCGGCGGCTGGCAGTCAGCGATGGGCAAGGTGTACCGATAGGTGACCGGGTGATCTTGGCGCAGGTGCGGCTGCACGCACAAGCGCCGGAGCCTGGCCGCGTGGTCACGCCGCTTGCCCAGTGGCAGGGCGGGATTGGACTGGCCGAAGCAGTAGTGCAGCAGAACGCCGCGGGAGAGCCGGCCGCGGTTGCCCTGCTCTGGCAGAGCGATGCTGTCCAGCAGCAGGACTTCACCCGCTTTGTGCAGGTCTTGGACGCGCAGAACCAAGTGCTGGCCCAGATGGACGGTTCTCCCCAGGCCGGAGGGTGGCCCACCTCGACCTGGGTGACAGGCGACCGCATCGCGGAGACTGTGGTTTTAGCGCCCGCTGCCTTGACATCCACCGTGGACATGGAATTGGCGGAGTGGCAGCGCGTGGTGGTCGGCTGGTACGACGCCCAAGGCGTGCGCTTGCCGCTGACCCAGCCCGCCGCGGGCCAAGACTTTGTGACGGTGATGACCCGTGCCGACTAGCGCGCGCGCAGCGGGCCTGGTATGCAGCGCCTTGGTGCTGCTGGCCTTTGGGCTGCGTGCCGTGCATCTGGACTTTCAGAGTTTGTGGAGCGATGAGGGTATCAGCCTGGTACGCAGCATGCTGCCGCTGGGGACGATGCAGGCGCAGATGCCGGTCGAGCATGTGCCGGGCTATTTTGTGCTGCTGCACGGCTGGATCGGGCTGACCGGCGTGAGCGACTTTGGGCTGCGTTTCTTGTCGCTGCTGCCCAGTGTATGGGCCGTGGCCTTGATCTACCGGCTGGCCGCAGACCTGGGCAGCCGCCGCGTCGGGCTGATCGCGTCTCTGCTGCTGGCGACCAATGGCTTTCAGGTCTGGTACGCCCAGGAGGCGCGCATGTACTCTTGGCTGCTGGCGATGGGGCTGCTGGCAACCATCGCCTACTGGCGGTTGCTGCAGCGGCCTAGCTGGGGCGTGTGGGCGCTCTATGTCATGTCTATGACCGCGACGGTCTATCTGCACTTCTTTGGCTTTCTGGCGCCGTTGAGCCATGCGGCGTATGCGCTGCTCTGGGGACTGCGCGGCGGCAACCGTCGCAGTCTGGTCTGGTGGGTGGGGGCTGGAGCCGCAAGCGGCCTGCTCTTTCTGCCGTGGATGGTGCGTGCTTGGGATGTGCTAGGGTTTAGCGGCTGGCGCGCGCCCCTGGACCCGATGCAGGTGCCGTGGCTGCTGCTGCGTGCCTACACGGTGGGCGAGACCATGCCTACCCCCTGGGATGGACGGCTGCCGTGGGTCTATCTGGGGCTGGTCGCCATCGGGCTGGTCGCGTGGACCCGGCGGCGCGCCGCCGCCGGGCTGTTTCTGGGCACGTTGCTGGGCGTGGCCTTGGCGGTCGTCTGGCTGTTGGTGATGCGCCGCCCTGATTTCCATGTGCGCTATCCCATCTTTATCGGCGTGCCGCTGCTGCTCCTGGCCGCCGGGGGGATCGCGCCGCAGGCGATTGCATCCCAGAGAGATTCACCGCAAAGTCGCAAAGAACGCAAAGAGCAGGGTAAGGAAGATATTGACCTGCAAGCGGGCGAAGATGCAGCGCAACGTACAAATGGGCGCAAAGCCTTGCGGGTGGCGAGCGGCGTGGTCAGCGGGATTGTATTGGCCGGGCTGGTGGTTGCCAATGGCGCGGCGCTGGCGCGGCTCTATGGGGACACAGCGCTGCACAAGCCCGACTATCGCGGCGCGGCGCAGGCGATCACCGCCGCTGCCGGCGCGCACGATGTGGTGCTGGTGGACGGGCCAAATCCTGAACTGGTCTTTGCCCACTACTACACCGGCCCTGCGCCGGTGCATGACCTGCGCGGCTTGGAGGGGGCAAGCGCCGAGGAGATAGACCGCACCCTGACCGAGGCAACCGCGGGCAAGTCCACCGCCTGGGAACTGCTCTATTTTCATCCGCCTGGGCCGGTGCAGCAGTGGCTGGCGACCCACGGCTGGCCGTCCGCACCCAGCGACCACAACGGCATCCGCGTCATGGCCTATGGTCTGGAGCGAGGAGCGCCGGCGATGCGCAGCCTGGGCGTTCCCTTTGGTCCGGCCTTGGTGCTGGCTGAAGCAGGGGTCGAAGGCCCGGCCGCGCGGCCGGGTGACCTGGTGCGCGTGACCACGCGTTGGCAAGTGCTTGCGCCGCCGCCCGATTATAAGTTCAGCCTACGCCTCATGGGGCCGCAGGGGCAGCTCATCCTGGCCGACGACTATATGCCGCAAGGATGGTTCGCGCCTACTTCTACTTGGGCAGTGGGCAGCGATGGGGCAGACCAACGCGCGCTGCGTCTGCCGGGGGATTTGGCCCCCGGTCGCTATGCCGTTACGCTACGTCTGTATGATCCAGTGACAGGGGAGCCGGTGGAGACACCCGCCGGTCAGGATGTAGTTTTGGGCGAAGTGGAAGTTGCAGCGCCGGAGCAATGAGGTCAGACGCATGGGGCGCGGTCTGTCAATGCGAAAAGTAGAACAATTTGAGCAGAGCCACTCTGTACCCGGCTGGGGTCGTCTGCTCCTGCTGGCCCTGATCCTGCTGGCCCTGGCCCGCGCCACCTGGCAACTAGATGCCAAGAATCTTTGGTGGGACGAAAGCCTGAGCCTGCAGCGCGCTGAATCGCCTTGGCTGCCGCTGCTGACCGGACGGCTGGACCTTTACGATGGGCTGAGCGTTATGACAACCTATGACCAGCACCCCTTTTTCTTTTTTGTGCTGGAGGGTCTGTTGGTGCGCCTGGCCGGGACCAGCGAGTATGTGCTGCGTTTTGTGTCGGTCGCGGCGGTGACGCTGCTGGTACCCGCCGTGTGGGTGATGGCGCGGCTGTTCACCCGGCGCGGGGTCTTTGCGCCCGGCGCTGCGCTGTGGGCAAGCCTGCCGGCCGCGGCGCATCCGTTCTTTCTATGGTATGGACAGGAAGCGCGGCCCTATGCGCTGTGGGCGCTGCTGGCGCTGTTGAGCACCTA
>JADLFO010000126.1 GCA_020845455.1 Caldilineaceae bacterium | reverse complement strand
TCTGTTCGCGAACTCTTATCCTTCAAGATTCCCACGTCTTTCCAGCCTATCAAGCGACGTGGGCGTCCGCCCAAATTTGTCTGTCCCTGTATGCTTTCATGACCACCCTATTCTGTTGTGCTACCCGTCTGTCTATAATGAGGGATCAATTACCAATTGCCCAGGACACCCGCCATGCCGGCTTCTGGGGCAGTTTACCTATCCATGGTCCTCTCAATCGCATCACAAAAAGGCGGCGTCGGTAAGACGACCACCTCCATCTCGCTGGCCGCGGGCCTTGCCCATCGCGGTAAGCGAGTTCTGCTCATCGACATCGACAGCCAAGCCAATAGCTCCAAAGTCCTAGTCGACAACTTTCAACAACTGCGGGCCGAACAGACCATTTACACCACGATCATCGACCGGCGTCCCCTGGCCGTGCGGTCTTCAAACATCACCAATCTAGACATCATTCCCTCGCACATCCTCCTCTCCAACACCGATGTCAAGCTCACCACCGCTCTAGACCATCGGGAAGCCCGGCTCAAGACCCAGTTGGCGGCCATCCGTCCTGACTACGAGTACATCATCATCGACTGCCCGCCAGCGCTTTCCTGGTTGACGATCAATGCGTTCACCGCCTCAGACAAGGTGCTCATCACCGTATCGCCTGGCTATTTTGAGCTGGACTCGATTGTACAGATCAGCAAGACGATCCAGGAGGTGCGAGAGTACTTTAACCCGCAGATTGAACTGGCCGGGTTCCTCTACACCATGTCGGACCCCACTGTCAATGCCAAGACCTCGCTGCGGATCCTGCGCCAGACCTATACGGACACCGTGCTCAAGACAATCATCCCGCGCAACACCGACATCCGCGACGCCCATTTTCACAAGAAGGACATCTTTACCTTTGCGCCCCAGTCGAAGTCGGCCCAAGCCTATGAACGATTACTCGTTGAACTATTTCATTTATGAAAAAGCAGCTGCCCACCGCCATCGCCAATGAACTAGCCGGCTCGTCCGTCTTTTTCCAAAAGTCCACTCAACCCGACTCCCCTCAGGAGCCGTCACCGGCGGAATCGAGACAGAACGAACAATCAAACGACAATGCAACCGTGATACCACGCCACCATGACACCACGAGATCAAGAAAGAATGAAGGCAAGATAGAAAACAAGCGTCCATCAGAGCAGGAAGCCACGAGCGGCGACACGACTGCTGCCACCTGGGAAACCATCCGTAAGTCCGTGAAACAGATCGGCAAAGAAGCCGCGACGCATCGGTTTACCACGCACGAGAAGAACGTGCTCGCCGACATCGTCTACACCTACACCCGGCAGGGCTATAGAACGAGCGAAAACGAGATCACGCGCATCGCCGTCAACTGGCTGATCCTGGACTATCAAGAGCGTAGAGCGCAAAGTGTTCTGGCACGCATGCTTGAGGTATTGCATAAGTGAACCCGTGGTACCGTGATACCACGCCACCACGACATCAAGCATGCATGCGAAGACACTAGCAGAGTGTGGTTATCAATCTGAACAGCTATGGAAAAGCTTGGTACATCCATCCAAACAACCAGTGTAGCCGACGTCGTCAGACGCGCCCGCGCGCAGTCATACGAGAAGCGGCTGAGCGTGGCGCAAGAACGAGAAGTCAAAGACATCGGCGGGATTCTTGTGCCCAATGCTTTTCAAGTGCCCAATGAAGTCGTAGACGATGGCTGGCTGAAGGAACTGGGCGGCTCTGAAATTAAGGTTCTGATCTTTATCACGCGCAAAACCTTCGGATTTAATAAGATCGGAGGCGACCGCATTCCGCTCTCGCAGATCATCGACGGGACCGGTCTCTCGCGCCAGGCAACCGTTTCAGCCATTCAGGTACTAGAAAACTGCCATCTCATTCGCGTGGTGCGGGGTACCTCGCAAGATGGCGTCAGGAAGATGAACTTCTATCAGCTGATTACCCGCACTGACTACAACCGAAGTAAGAGGGGGTAGTCCACTCAGTAGACTACCCTGTCTAATTTTTTACTAGACTACCCCGTGCGTCCTATCCCACCAGGCAATAGAGAAGGGGGTAGTCTAATAACTAGACTACCCCTACGCCAAATAGATTGTCAGAAGAGTCTATCTATCACTAGACTACCCCCAACAGACGGTCGCAGCGCGCAATTGTGGAGAGGGGGTAGTCTAAAAAGTAGACTATCAATATATATCAATATAAGATCAATACTATTGATGGTCTAAAAAATAGACTACCTCAAAAGATGTCAGAAAGTTTGACACGCGGTGGCAGCGATCAAAACACAAGAGGATCGTGATTAAGATAGAGAGGAGTATAGAGCAGATTTTCGGACAAATGGCTGAAATCTTGGATGCTAAATCCTCATCCGCGCGCTATAACAAGAGGATACAATCTGGAATGGGTTGTGTCGAGAAGATGCTGTGGAGTGTAGGGGAAAGCGCATGGAGAGCGACTGCCTAAGCGTATGTGTCGAACGCTTTATAGGAACCAAACATAACCACGAGACCCGTACCTGGTATGCCAAATATCTGGCGCCCATGGTTGAATTTCTGGGTGCGGGCCGGCCGCTATCCTCGATTACACGCGCGGAGGCAGAGCGCTACTGGCAGGCGGTGCAAGCACGCAAGACCTGCTGGGAGAACCATCCGACCAAGCCAACGGAGCGGCGTCCCTTGTCGCCCACCACGCTGCACAACCACCTGCGTGCGGCGCGCACCTTTTGGAATGCCATGGTACGCCAGCAACTCGTTGAGTTCAACCCCTTTGATCATCTGACCTCGCCCAAAGACACGCGTCCGGTCGAAATGAAGGCCATTGCCCACAAGGACTTGCGGGCCCTGTGGCAAGCGGCGCGTCAATCAAACACACGCGACTTTGCTATCCTTACCGTCATGGCAACCACCGGTGTACGCGCCGGTGAACTGGTGAGCATGAATTTGCGTCAACTGGACCTCAAACAAGGGATTACGTGGGTACAGGGCAAACGCGGCTGGCGCAAGGTCTTTTTAGGCAAGGCGGGCGCGCAGGCCATTCAGGAATATCTGTGTGAACGCCCAGCCGGCCAGGAACATGCCCTGTGGCTCAACACACTTGGTCAGCCCTTGACAACCGACGGCGTGCGCCAATTGGTTGATCGGCTGGCGAAACAGGCGGGCATCGCCGGGCGGCACAACCTCCATGCCTTTCGCCATCGCGTAGCCCAGTCCTGGCTGGACCAGGGCATCAACGCCCAGATTGTGGCCCAAGCGCTGGGTCACGCCGATGTCACAGTCACCTTGCAGATCTATGGTAACCAGGATGACCGCCGCGTGGCCCAGGCCATCCGCCAGGCCGAGATGGCCCCATTTGAAGAACCGCCCGGTCTGGCAGACTTAGAACTCGACGGGGTTACACAGCGACTAGATAGGCCATCTAGCTAACCCAGCAAATTGTCCACGGCACCAAAGCGTGCATGGGCCTCCTGCAAATCGTCCTCTACGAGCGGCAGGTACTGGCGCAGGATGGTGATGTCGGCGTGGCCCATCAGACGGGCCAGCACATAGATATTCATGCCGTTGCGCAGACAATTCAAGGCAAAGGTGCGCCGAAACGTGTGGCACGTACAGGTCGAGACACCGGAGCGTTCCTGGAGCCGCCCCATCACTTGCACCAATCCATCTACTGTGAGCCTGCCACCGGTCAGTTCCGAGAGAAAGAGCGGCGCATGGGGCTTGGCCTTTGGCCGCGTGGCCAAGTACCGCCGCAGCTCTTTGCGGGTGCGCGCGCCGATATAGGTGGTGCGGGCCTTCTGTCCTTTGCCCAAATGCACGGTAACGAGGCCGGACTTCATATCGACATCGGCCAGGTTGAGGGCAATCAGCTCGCTGGCACGCACGCCGGAATCAAGCAAAAACAGGCAAAGCGCTTTGTCCCGCTCAGTATGGCAACTGCGCAGGACGGTGTGGATCTCGGTAGGTGAGAGCGCGGTCAAGAGCTTCTTCTCCAGGCGCGGCATCTGTACCTTGGCGAAGGGGGAGACGGCGAGCAACTCATCGCGTACACAGAAATTGAGAAAGGTGCGGATGGCGCGGGCGAGGTTGTGCTGATACTGGCTGGAGAGCTTGCGGCGCGAGAGGTGAACCAGATAACGGCGCAGGTCATGGGCGGTCAACTGCTGCAAGGTGTGGATGCCTTGCTCGTCGCACCAACGGATAAAGAGGGAGAGTTTGGCAGTGTAAAATTGGCGGGTACCAGGCGTCAGACGGCGGGCTTCGCAGTCCAACAAAAACATGTCAAACGCAGCGGAAAAATCATGAGTCCCTCGGTCATTCACCGGATCCGTCCCTTCATGGCTAGAGACGAATACACAATATGCTGTACCTGGCCTGCGGGGACTCTACTACATATTGTGGTTTGGTGGCGACGGGTGGACTTGAACCACCGACCTAGGGATTATGAAGCCCTCGCTCTAACCGCCTGAGCTACGTCGCCAAGTGGAAGCCGCCGGGCCTAGGCCCGGCGGCCATGAGTAGCGGGGGTAGGA
>JADLFO010000125.1 GCA_020845455.1 Caldilineaceae bacterium | reverse complement strand
TGGGGCACGCCTAAGGCTTCGATGGGGTGTTTGACTGCGGGCGCGCCGTCGAGCGGGTAAACGATGGGCCGGGCGCGCCGCCCGGCAGACAGAAAGTCGTTGAGATCGCCGAAAAATTGGAGGACAGCGGTGGGCGGGTGTGTGGCGTGGGCCGGTTGGCTGGTCATAGTGGTGATGGTTGGATCAGACTCTAGGGCAGGCTAACATGGGGGGAATGGCTTGTCAAACATGCTGGTTGGCTGGTCGATTAGGGCGGCGTCGAGTAGAATGAAGCGATAGGATCGGCAATTTTCTTAGAAATGTAGGCTGGGTATGGCGCGGCGTAAGGCCGTTTTGCTGCTGGTGTTGACGGTCGTGTTGTGGAGCACCAGCGGGCTGTTGGTCAAGCTGTTGGGCTGGCATCCGCTGGCCATTTCGGGGACGCGCAGCGCGATTGCCGCCGTGGTGATCTGGAGCGCGATCCGCCGCCCCATGCTCACCTGGTCGGTTCCGCAGATCGGCGGGGCGCTGGCCTATCTGGCGGCGCAGAGCCTGTTTGTGGTCTCCACGTCGTTGACGAGCGCGGCCAACGCCATCTTCCTGCAATACACCGCTCCGGTCTATGTGGCGATCTTCGGCACTTGGTATCTGCGTGAGCGGGCCAAGGCTGTAGACTGGTGGACGATGGGGCTGATCTTTGTGGGCATGGCGCTCTTCTTCGGCGACGACCTGACCACCGCCGGCTATTGGGGCAATCTGCTGGCGATCCTCAACGGCGTCTGTTTTGCCTGGCTGATCCTCTTTATGCGCAAGGAGAAAGACGGCTCGCCGGAGACAACGGCGCTGCTGGGCAATGGGCTGGCCGCGCTGGTGGGCATCCCATTTGTGGCGGCTTCGTGGCAAGCGGGCACGCTGCCCAGCGCGCAGGGTTGGGCGATCCTGCTCTTTATGGGCGTTTTTCAGTTGGGTATTCCCTATTTGCTCTACAGCCGCGCCATCCGCGGGCTGAATGCGGTGGAGGCGGTGCTGATCCAAACCCTGGAGCCGATCCTCAACCCGCTGTGGGTCTTTTGGGTGATCGGCGAGACGCCGGGGCCATGGGCGCTGGCAGGCGGGGCTGTGGTGCTGGGCGCGGTGACGCTGCGCGCGCTGGCAGTGGCGCGCGGCGGGCGCAGCCGTCCTCTGGAGTCGCGCGCCGAGCCGATAGCCTGAACCGCCAAGTAACGTTTCGAACCACAAGACAAGTACAAGATCAGCATAAGGAACAGACAGATGCGCATTCCGAGATCAGAATATCCGCGACCCCAGTTTGTGCGCGCCGATTGGCTGTGCCTCAACGGGGAGTGGCAGTTTGAGATCGACGCCGGCGACAGCGGGCTGGAGCGCGGTCTGCGCGACCGCGAACTGAGCTGCACGATTACCGTGCCCTTCTGCCCCGAAGCGCCGCTGTCGGGCGTCAACTGCCAGGACTATATGGATGCAGTCTGGTATCGGCGCACGCTGACGCTTCCGGCAGAGTGGGCGGGGCGCAATGTAGTGCTGCATTTTCAAGCGGTGGATTATGACGCCACGGTCTGGGTTAACGGCGTGGAGGTGGGCCGTCATCGCGGCGGCTTTACTCCGTTTAGCTGTGACCTGAGCCGCGTCGCGCAGCCGGGCGAGGATGCGACGATCGTCGTGCGGGCGCGCGATACGCATCGCGACCCGCAGCCGCGCGGCAAGCAGGCGCAGAGCTATGGCCCGCACGGCGCGATCTACTATCGCACCACCGGTATCTGGCAGACGGTCTGGCTGGAGCCGGTCCCGGCGAGCGCGCTCCAGCGCCCGCGCATCACGCCCGATGTGGGCAATGGGCGCTTCCTGGTCGAGCAGCCGGTGCAGGGCGCACGGCGGGGGCAGCGGGTGCGGCTGACGCTGCGCGACGCCACGGGCGAGGTGTGCCGGGCGGAAGGGCCGGCAGCCGCCGATTTTACGCCGCAACTGGCGCTGGCGATCCCCGAAGCGCGGCGGCGCTTGTGGCAGCCGGGCGACCCACACCTCTATGACCTGGAGATCGAACTGCTGGATACGGCGGGCGCGGTGCTCGACCGGGCGGCGAGCTATGCCGGGCTGCGCAGCGTGACGCTCGACGGGATGGCGGTCAAGATCAACGGCCAGGCGGTCTTTCAGCGTCTGGTGCTGGACCAGGGCTATTACCCCGACGGCATTATGACCGCGCCCAGCGATGAGGCCTTGGTGGCCGACATCGAGTTGAGCATGGCCGCGGGCTTTAATGGGGCGCGGCTGCATCAGAAGGTCTTTGAGGAGCGTTTTCTCTACCACGCCGACCGGCTGGGCTATCTGGTCTGGGGCGAGTTTGGCGACTGGGGCTGCCGCGGCTACGGCCCGCGCAAGGATCATCAACAGCCGGGCGCGACCTACATCACCCAATGGCTGGAGGCGTTGGCCCGCGACTATTCGCACCCGGCGATTGTGGGCTGGTGCCCGCTCAACGAGACCTGGCAGAACATGACCGACCGCACGGCCGTGCTCGACGACGTGACGCGCGGCATGTTCTTGGCGACTAAGGCCATGGACCTGACGCGGCCGGTGCTGGATGCGTCGGGCTATTCGCACCGCGTGGCCGAGACCGATGTCTATGACTGTCACGACTACACCCAAGACCCGGAGCGCTTCCGCGAGCATCACAGCCGCGTGGCGCAGGGTGAACCTTACTATAACGGCGCGCAGGGCGAGACTTGGTCGCTGCCCTATGCGGGCCAGCCCTTCTTTGTCAGCGAGTTCGGCGGCATCTGGTGGAACCCCAACGCCAAGCCGGGCGAGGATTCCTGGGGCTATGGCGAGCGGCCCAAGAGCATCGAGGAGTTTTACGACCGCTTTGACCGGCTCTTTGCCGCGCTGCTTGACGACCCGGTCATGTTCGGCTATTGCTATACCCAGTTGACCGATGTCTATCAGGAGCAGAACGGCATTTACACCTTTACGCGTGGGGAGAAGTTCGACATGGCGCGCATCCGCGCCGCGCAGCAGCGCCCGGCGGCAATTGAGCAAGAGGCAGTGGGCCGTAGGCAGTAGGCAGTGGGGGCAGGGAGAATATCTGGGGGGCGTGACTCACGCAGTGGAGAGCGAGCGACAGAGCCAGTTCGATGCGCTGTTGGCGGAGTTCCTGCAGAGCTATGTGCCCACGCCGGTGGGCCAGGAGCACCGCCAAGCCTATGCGGTGATGCGCGCCACGGCGCAGGCCGCGTTCACTGCGCTGCAAGGCCGCGCCGCGGCAGGCGAAGAGATCGCCGACGCGGTGCTGTGGGCGCTGCTGCCCTACACCGATTCGGCCCAGCACCGGGCGCAGGGCGCATGGGTGCATCTGGCCCCGGCCATCACCGGCGACCTGCGCACCTGGCATGAAGCCGCGGGCTGGACGCAGCCGCACGCATGGCCCGCGGTGGCGCAGGCCATCTGGCGCTTTGTGCAGCGCTGCGTGCAGGACCCGGCCCAGTTGGCGGATGCCTGCGCCGAGTTTGCGGCGCGCCCCGACACCAAAGGCTTTCAGACGGGGATGCTTTCCCCGATCCTCAACGCGCTGCGCCCCGACGACTTTGCGCTGATCCACGCCAAGAGCCGGGCCGCGCTCGGCTACTTTATGGGGCAGCCGGTCAGCCCGGCGCTGGTCGACTATCCGGCGGCCAACGCCCTTCTGCATGACCTGGTTCAAGGGCAGCCTGCGCTGCAGCGGGCCGCACGGCAGGCGGCGCTGCGGCCCGGCGACCTGTTCGATATGTTCAGCCATTGGCTGAGCGCGATCCGGCGCTTTGCCTTCCGGCCCGTGCGCTATTGGCGCATGGTGGTGGACGAAGATCCGGGTCTGTGGGCGGAGTGGCGCGAAGGCCAAGTGGTGGCGTTGGGCTGGGATGAGTTGGGCGACGTGAGCGGGCTGGGCCGCGCCGAGTTCGAGCAGCGCCGCGACAGCCTGCTAGCCCAGTTCCCCGAACGCACCAAGGCGGGCGCGCAGGCCGTCTGGCGCTTTGCGCGCCATCTGGGTGAAGGGGATCGCGTGCTGGTGGTCGACCGCGCCGGGCTGGTCCTGGGGGTGGGAACGGTAGCGGGCGACTATTACTATGTGCCGGAGTTGGAATTGGGCCACCGCCGCCCGGTGCTGTGGGATGACCTGACCCCGCGCCAGGATGCGCCTGGGCCGCGCCAACTGTTGGCCGAGATCGACCGGGCGAGCTTTGCGCGCGCTGCGCAGGCTCCGGTGATGGCCGCGCCGTCTGCGCCTGGGCCGCCCGCACGCGTGGCCGAGGCGCGTGCTGCCTATGCCGCGCCGCCGGCGCGTCCCCAGCCTGAATTTGACCTGGCGGCCTGCGCCGCGGCGACGGGGTTAGACGAGGGCTTGCTGGCGCGCTGGGCGCAGGCCATCGAGCGCAAGGGACAGGCGATCCTCTATGGTCCACCGGGGACGGGCAAGACCTATGTGGCGCTGCGGTTGGCGCAGCATTTGGCGGGCGGCGACGGCTTTGTCGAGGTGGTGCAGTTTCACCCGGCCTATACCTACGAGGATTTTGTGCAGGGCATTCGTCCCCAGGCGCAGGCCGGGGGGCTGGCCTATACGATGACGCCGGGGCGTTTTGTCGAGTTCTGCCGCCAGGCCGTGGGGCGCAGCGGGCGCTGCGTGCTGGTGATCGACGAGATCAACCGTGCCAATCTGGCCCAGGTCTTTGGCGAGTTGATGTATCTGCTTGAATATCGCGAGGCGAGCGTGGTGCTGGCGGGGGACGCCACGCGCTTTGCCATCCCCGCCAATGTGCGTATCCTGGGCACGATGAACACTGCCGACCGCTCGCTGGCCTTGGTGGACCACGCGCTGCGCCGGCGCTTTGCTTTTTTGGCGCTCTACCCCGATCTGGACCTGCTGCGCCGCTATCATGCGCGGCAGGCGACGGGGTTCGACATGGAGCCGCTGGCGGCGCTGCTGGCGCGCATCAATGCGGCCATCGGCGACCGCAACTATGCCCTGGGCATCACCTATTTCCTGCGCCCCGACCTGGCGGCGCATCTGGCCGAGATCTGGCAGACCGAGATCGAGCCGTATCTGGAGGAGATCTTTTTCGACCAGCCCGAACAGATCGAGCCGTTTCGCTGGGAGGCTGTGGCCGAGGATCTGCTGCGATGAGCACGCTGCCGCGGCGCGGCCCGCGCACGGTGCATACGCTGGTAGAATATATCCCGCTGGAATTGCCGCCCGCGGCCCTGAACGAGGAAGCGGCGGCGGCGCTCTGGCGGCGCTATCGCAGCCAGGTGGAGGTGGAGCCGCCTTCGTTTCGGACCGGCGGCCAGTGGCGGTTGACCAGCCAGGGCTGGGCGGGCTACATCCCGGCGACGCGCACGTTGGGGCTGCTGCTCCAGCCCAAGGTGGCGCTGCGCGACCTGTTCGGCATGTTGGAGGTCGCCTATGACTTGGGCAGCTTTCATGTGCTGGAAGGCAGCTTTGGCGTGGAATCGCTGCCCGGCCTCTATGAACGGCTGGCGTCGATCCTGGCACGGCGCGTGTTGGCGCGGGCGCGGCAGGGGCTGTACCGCACCTATCTGGACCGGAGCGGGCGCGTGACGCCGCTGCGCGGGCGGCTGTTGCTGCCCGATCTGGTGCGCCGTCCGCTCGTCCCGGCGCTGCCCTGCGCCTATCAGGAGATGACAGCCGACGTGGCGGAGAACCGCATTATAGGCTGGACGCTGCACACGATCCTGCGCAGCGGGCTGTGCGGGCCGGCCGGCCGTGCGACGGTGCAGCGTGCCTACCGGCTGGTCGCGGCGCAGACGACGTTGACGCCTATGCCCGCCGAAGCCTGCCGCGGGCGCAGCTATACACGGCTCAACGAGGATTATCGCCCGCTGCATGCGCTGTGCGGCTTTTTCCTGGATGCGGCGGGGCCGGGTCACCAGCCGGGCAGCCAGGAGATGATCCCGTTTGTAGTGGATATGGAGCGGCTGTTTGAGCGCTTTGTGGCGGTCTGGCTGATAGGGGCGCTGCCCGCGCCCTATCGCGCGGCGGCGCAGGTGCGCACGTCGCTGGGGCCGAGCGCAGGCGTGCATTTCGCGATGGACTTGGTGGTGAGCGATACCGAGGGGCAGCCGCTTTGGGTGATCGATACCAAGTATAAAGTGCCGGAGCGCGGGCCGGAGCCGGCGGACGTGGCGCAGGTGCTGGCCTATGCCCAGGTGCAGGGCGCGACCGAGGCGGTGCTGGTCTATCCCGCGCCGCTGCGCCAACTGCTCGACACTTGGGTCAACGGTATCCATGTGCGCACGCTGGCCTTTGCGCTGGGCGGTGACCTGGACGATGCGGGCTGGGAGTTGATCAGAGGATTAACCGCAAAGGGTGCAGAAGAGGGGAGTAGGCAGTAGGGTGCAGAAGCAGAGCGGCCCACCGTCTTTCTTCTGGTCTTTGCAGTGGATTTTCTCTTGGGAGGAGCGTATGGCGAAGATGACGGGCGGGGAGGCGTTGGTGCGGGCGCTGGCGGCGCAGGGGGTCGATACGATCTTTGGGCTGCCGGGGGTGCAGAACGACGCGTTCTACAACGCGCTCTATGACTACAACGAGGCGCAGGGCGCGCGCGGCATCCGCGTGATCCACACACGCCACGAACAGGGCGCGGCCTATATGGCGCTGGGCTATGCGCTGTCGAGTGGGCGCGTGGGGGTCTATAACGTCGTGCCGGGGCCGGGTGTGCTCAACACCACTGCTGCGCTCTCCACTGCCTATGCGGCCAACGCGCCCGTGCTCTGCCTCACGGGGCAGATCCGCTCCGACCAGATTGGCCGAGGCTACGGCATGCTGCACGAACTGCCCGACCAGTTGTCGATCCTGCGCGGGCTGACCAAATGGGCCGAGCGTGTGCGCCACCCGAGCGAAGCGCCACGCCTGGTGGCGGAGGCGTGGCGGCAGATGCAGAGCGGACGGCCGCGGCCCGTGGCGTTGGAAGCGCCGCCGGACGTGTTGGCGGCGACGGCGGAGGTGGACTTGCCGTCGCCCCTGACCTCTCATATGCAGTTCCCGCTCGATCTAGAGGCAATTGACAAAGCGGCCAAGCTGCTGGCCGGAGCGCAGCGCCCGCTGATCTTTGTGGGCGGCGGCGCACAGGGGGCCGGGGCCGAAGTGCCGGCGCTGGCCGAACTGCTGCATGCGCCGGTGATCGCCAGCTATAACGGCCGCGGTGTGGTGGACAGCCGCCACCCGTTGAGTTTTACATCGCCCGCCGGTCATCGGCTCTGGGCCACGGCGGATGTCGTGCTCGGCATCGGCACGCGGCTGATGCAGCCGCTGATGAACTGGGGTACGGATGATAAGCTCACGCTGATCCGGATTGATGTGGACCCGGAGGAAATGGCGCGCATCAGCCCGCCCAGCCTGGGCATTTTGGCCGGCAGCAAGCAGGCGACGGGCGCGCTGGTAGCGGCGGTGGAAGCGCATCTGGCTGCGCCGCGGCTCGACCGCACGGCGGAACTGGCCGGCCTGCGCGCCGCGGTGGAGGCGGACTTCGCCAAGCTCCAGCCGCAGATGGATTTCCTGGAGGCGATCCGCGCCGCGCTGCCGGAGGATGGCTTTTTTGTAGAGGAGATGACGCAGGTCGGCTATGTGGCGCGTTATGCCCTGCCCGTCTACCGCCCGCGCACCTATATCAGCACGGGCTATCAGGGGACGCTGGGCTGGGGCTTTGCGACCGGGCTGGGCGTCAAGGTCGCCAACCCCGACCGCGCCGTGGTCACGGTGTCGGGCGACGGCGGCTTTTTGTTCACGGTGCAGGAGTTGGCGACCGCGGTGCAGCAGCGCATCGCCACGGTGAACCTGGTCTTTAGCGATGGGGCCTATGGCAACGTGCGGCGGATGCAGCAGCAGCAGTATGGCGGGCGGGTGATCGCCACCGAACTGCATAACCCCGATTTTGTGAGATTGGCGGAGGCGTTTGGCGCGCAGGGGCTGCGGGCGCACACAGTGGACGAAGTGAGCGCGGCGCTGCGCCAGGGGCTGGAGACGACCGACCGCCCCACGGTGATCGAAGTGCCGGTGGGCGAGATGCCCAGCCCGTGGTCGTTGAGCTTTGCGCCCAGGGTGCGCCCCGTCCAGCCATGAGCTATGGCCGGTTGGCGCGCTTCCTGCTGCCCCTGGCGATCACGTCGATCGTGGTCGAGTTGGGCAGCCAGGTCCTCAACGGCGGTATGGCGCGCGTGCCGCACGCTACCCAAACATTGGCGGCCTATGGGCTGGCCTGGGGGCTGGTGCTCTTTTTGGGCAGCCCGCTCGGCCAGGCCAAGGAGCTTGGGCTGGTGTTGGTGGTGGACCGCGATTCGCTGGGGGCGGTGCGCCGTTTTGTGATCGCGTCGGGGCTGGTCTTGATGGCGGGGCTGGCCGGCCTGACGCTGACGCCGCTGGGCGATTGGGTGATCGAAGGGCTGCACGGCATCGACCCCGAACTGGGCGCGGTGGTGCGCACGGCGCTGCTGTGGCTGGTCCCCTACCCGCTGATCAAAGGGCTGGCGCTCTTTCATGCTGGGCTGCTGCTGCGCGTGCGGCGCACGGCGGTGGTCAGCTATGCCACGCTGACCAACCTGGCGGTGAGCATCCTGGCGGTTTTTGTGCTGGTGGGGCTGCCTTGGGTGCAGGCGCGGCCGATCCGTCTGCCGCTGGTGGTGACCTATGTCGGCGTGCTGCTGGAGTTGAGCATCTTGGTGGGCGGCGTGCTGCGCTATGTGCCGGCGGCGCGGCAGCGTCCCGCGGCGTGGGATCCAGACCGTCCTCGGCTGGGGTGGCGCGGGATCGTGCGCTTCTTCTGGCCGCTGGCGCTGATCATGATCATTCAGGAACTGAGCCGCCCGCTGATCAACCTCTTTGTGGCACGCGGGCCGGACGCGACTGCGGCGTTGGCGATCCTGGCGGTGCTCTATACGCTGGGTCGCATCCCCTATGGCTGGCTCAACGAACTGCGTAACCTGGCCTCGGCCTTTGGCGATGAACCGGGCAGCCGGGCGCGCATCCGTGGTTTTACAGTTGTCTGCGGCGCGCTGTCGTTGGCGATGATGGCCGTGCTGTTTTGGACGCCGCTGCGCGACGTGATCCTGGAGCAGTGGATCGGCGTGCCGCATGATCTGGCCGTGCGGGCGCGGCTGCCGCTGCATCTCTTTACCTTGTTTTCGTTTGCGGTGACGGCGCGCGCCTATTACCAGGGGATCGGGCTGGCGGAGCGGCGCACCCAGGCCTTAGCGCCCAGCGCCCCGGCGCGCCTGGCCGCGATTCTCGTCACGCTGATGCTGTTGCCGTGGGCGGGGGTCACCGGCGCGCCGCTGGGGGTGGCGGCGCTGTTGAGCGGTTTTAGCGGCGAGGCTTTGGTGGTGTGGTGGGGCGTGCGCGGGCGGCAACAGTGGCGGCGCAAGGATAAAGCGGCGGTGATGGCAGACAGCGCGGGGGCGGCAGGCGCAAAGTTGGGCGTTGGCCGCCATTTCTGGCGATAGGGGCGGCGATAGCTGTCACTTATGACAGGTAAAACCCGTTGAATTTGGCCTGGGGGCATGATAGAGTAGACGGTAAGATTTCCAATTATCCCATTCTGCCATCGCCGACAGGAACTCTTATGATCTCTATTTATCTACCCCGACCCTAGCCCAAGCGTATATGGCGCGCTTGGGCTAGGGTTGTCTTTGCCGCAGGTTGGCCTGGTTTTCTCTTCGTCGTTTCGGGCTTGTCACAATCGAATTATCCCTCTCGACCCCAGGAGGAGTCTGATGACCGCTCGTTTTCGCAGCTTTGTGATTGTCGCGTGTGTGTGTCTGCTGCTTGCGTCCGGGCTGGGCATTGTCCAGGCTGCTCCCGGCGCGCCCGACGAGCAGCCGCGCGCCTTTGTCCCTGTGTTGGGCAATGGCAGCGTGCAGGCTGCATCAAGCTTTGTCTTGAAGGCGGAGAATGCCGTCGCGCCGGTGGATACCGCCGCCTATTGGACGGCGGAGCGGATGATGGCGGCTGCGCCGCTGGACCTGCTGATCGCCCCCGATGTCGACCTTGCCGCTGTGGACACTGCGGATGCCGCCGGCGAGATGCGGGGCGCGTCCGGGGCCTTCCCTTCCAAACTGCCCGACCCCAAGGCGCTAACTCTGGCACAGGAACTGTACGCCGACCAATGGGCCATGCTGGAGGAGACCGACCCCGCCGGAGTGCCGGTCGAGGGCGCGGCTGTGGACGAGAGTTTGGCCTGGCGCGAGTCGCCGCCCTTCACCCGCTACAGCGTCAACTACTATGGCGAGAGTTGGAAGCAGTTCCCCTATAAGGCGATGGGCCGGCTTTTTTTCACCATTCCCGGCCTCGGCAATGCGTCGTGCAGCGCCTCGTCGGCGGGGGGACGTTCGGTGTGGACCGCAGGCCATTGTCTCTACACGAGAGGAATTGGCTGGCACACCAACATCGCCTTTGTGCCTGCCTATCGTGATGGGGCGGCGCCCTATGGTAAATTCTATGAGACCAATGCCATTATCTCGTATGAGTGGTGGGCGAGCGAGGATCACGCCTATGACATTGGCATGGTCATTGTCGGCGACCGCAACGGCATGAAGCTCAGCCAGTGGGTTGGCAATTTGGGCTTCCAGTATAACCGTTCCGGCACGCAGCAGTTCTTTGCCTTTGGCTATCCCAACAACGTCAACACTAGCCGCTATTTGACCGCCTGTGCGGCGCGCACACAGACCCGCTATGCGATCTCAGGGCCGGACCCGGTCGGCATTGGCTGTGACATGACCTACGGGTCGAGCGGGGGGCCGTGGGTCGTCGGCTTCTATCCCTATGCGGCGGGCGCAGTCAACTATGTCAACGGCGTAGTCTCGTTCGGCTCCAGCGCCTATCCAAACCAGTTCTTTGCTTCCTATTTTGGGACGAAGGCCAAGGAACTTTGGGATTGGGGACGGGTGCAGTAGGCGTAAGGGGGCGCGCCCAACCTGGCTTTATGCAAGACGACCGGCTCCCACGGAGCCGGTCGTCTTTTGGCAGCGCAACACGACCTACTCGGCGCAGGTTGCTACCGGGTAGGCGCGGGCGTCGATGGCGGCATATGGATGGGGCGACTATCCCTGGTGCGTATTGCCGTCGCCGGCGGTCGAGACTGTCGTCGTCTCTGTCCGGGTCTCCGCCGGAGTTTCTACGGTGGTCGCCTCAGTGGTAGTCCCCTCATTAGTGGTCACCTGGGAACTGGTCTCATCTTCGCTTGCGCCGCGGCGAAACTCACGGATGCCCCGGCCCACTGCGCCGAAGACTTCGGGGAGTTTGCCCACGCCGAAGAGCATAGTGACAATGACCAGGATCAGGATCAATTCGACAGGGCCGATCCGTGGGAGCATGGTGCATTCCTTTCTTCAACAAGGCCTCAAGGATGGCCGGTGATCGGCACAGCCAACACCGGCGCAAGCAATCTATTGTTAGTGTACCTCATTGTGCGGCTTTTTGCATGAACCGCATATGAGATTTGGCGTGCAAGGCTCAGCCCTTGATCACCGCCAGCGGTTCCAGCCGTGCGACGGCGCGGGCGATCCCGGCCCCTTCGACCACCTCGATCACTTCTTCCACCTGTTTATAGGCAATGGGGGCCTCTTCTGCCAAGCCGGCCATGCTCCCGGCACGCACGCGGATGCCGCGGCGGTTGAGTTCTTGTTTGAGCGTCTCGCCGCGCACCTGTTTTTTGGCGGCGGTGCGGCTTAGGTTGCGGCCCGCGCCGTGACAGGTCGAGCCGAAGGTCTGCTGCATAGCGCCCTGGGTCCCGGCCAAGACATAGCTGGCGGTTCCCATCGACCCCGGCACCAAGACGGGCTGGCCCACCGCCCAATAGTTGGGCGGAATCTCGTCGTGCTGGGGCGGGAAGGCGCGCGTTGCGCCCTTGCGATGGACACAGACCTGCATGCGCTGCCCGTTGACCTCGTGCCATTCGATTTTGCCGATGTTGTGGGCGACGTCATAGACTTGGCGCAGGTGGAAGGGCAGCCCGGCAGGGGCAAGGACGCGCTCAAAGCTTTCACGCACCAGCATCGCCAGCACTTGGCGGTTGGCAAAGGCAAAGTTGGCCGCGGCCTGCATGGCGGTGACATAGCCCGCGCCTTCGGGCGAACTGAGCGGCGCGCAGACCAGCTCGCGGTCGGGCAGGTCGATGCCATACTTGCCCAGCACCTTCTGGAAGTCACGCACATAGTCGGTGCAGACTTGATGGCCCAGCCCGCGCGACCCACAGTGGATCAGCACCACGATCTGGTCGGGGCGCAGGCCAAAGGCATCGGCGGCATCAGGTTCAAAGGTGTCGGCCACGCGGTCAACTTCGATAAAATGATTGCCTGCGCCGAGCGTGCCAAGCTGGTCGCGGCCGCGGTCGCGGGCGCGCTGGCTGACTTTGGCGGGGTCGGCCCCGCTCAGACAGCCCATGCCTTCGGTGTGCAGCAGGTCTTCGGCGCCGGCGAGGTCGTTGTCAAGACACCAGCGTGCGCCGTGCGCCAAGACGTCCTCCATCTCCTGGGCGTTGAGATGGTAGCGTCCGCCCTCGCCCACACCGCTGGGACAGGTTTGATAGAGCACCGTTGCCAGGTGGTCGAGGTAGGGGTCGATCTCTGCTTTGGTCAGGTCGCCGGCTAGGAGACGCACACCGCAGTTGATATCATAGCCGATGGCTCCCGGCGAGATGACGCCGTCGGGCAGACGCGTGGCGGCCACGCCGCCCACGGGGAAGCCATAGCCCTGGTGAACGTCGGGCATGGCGATGGCATGGCCGACGATGCCGGGCAGGGTGGTGGCGTTGACCAGTTGCTCGGCGCTCTTGTCGGTGAGCGCTTTTTCCAGCAGCGCCCGGCTGGCATAGATGCGCGCCGGCACGCGCATGTCGGCGCGGTGGCTGCGCGGGATCTCCCACACATAGGTGTCAATGCGGGTCAGGTCTTTGAGTTGGATCATGAGGACCTCCATGGCCTGACGGCGAACAGGGCTAGATATCGAAGTAGACTTGCGCCGTCCATCCCTCGGCGTCGAGTGTGATCGCCAGTTGATGATAGGTAACGGCTTTGATATGGAGCGATGGCGCGACCTGGGGTTTGCGCCCGCGCGCTTCGGCCTGCAGGTGCGTGGGCGTCCAGCGCAAAACAGTGCAGTCGGTGAAGAGCGCGCCGGTGGTCTCAAACAGATAGAGCAGTTCGTTGAGCCAGTCGACCAGCAGGCTTTCGCTGTCGTAGGCGTCGAGCCGGATATGATGGACGATGGGCGGCTCTTCTGGGTCGACCGGAGCGCGCAACAGCGCAAACATCGCTTGGGCGGCGCAGGCAAACAGGTCTTCGGGCGCATCAGCCTGGATGCGCAGACCGATCTCGGCGGTGTGGCCCAGTTCCTCAAAACGGCAGTTCAACATGGCTCATGCAGCTTTGGCCGGCAGCTTAACGGAGATCAACTGTTCATAGCCGTTGCCCCCGGTCATATCCTGGATTTGGGGCATTATCCACTTGCCCAGGTGCATGTAGTCGCCCGCTTGCCGATATAACTCGGCAGTCTTCCAACTGACTCTTTGAACGATCGGTTCCATGCGCGGCTCAAGCTTGTAGCTGATGACAAGGAAAAGGAATACGGAGAAGCTGCCTTCTTCAGGATATAATGTACCAAGGGATTGGTCGGCTTTGTGGAATTTTTCCTTCCATTGCACAGTTCGCCATCCTTTTTGTACACTCTATGGAATGACGGGTCCCCCCGTGAGTATGGATCGGGTAACTGTCTCTGTCTCGTGAGGGTCTCCATTCCAGTATAGGCCACGCGTTGGGCCTAGTCAACGCGATCACGCAAAGACACGCTACCGATGAACTTTCGAACTCGCTCCTATCTTGCCATGTTTGGGCTGGCGTTAGCCGCGGTCGTCTTGGTGGCCGCCCTGGCCCTGACACAACGTTCGCCGCGGCGCGGGGCGCCTGCCCCGGCTGCGACCAGCCCATTGGCGGCCGGCCACAGCCCGCTGCCGGCCCCGGCGATATCTATGGCCGCGCTGGGGGAGCAACCGTTCAGCCCGCTGTCCGCCGCAACGCCGGCTGTAGTCGCGGCCCCGGCGGATGCGGCGCAGCCGGCGCTGCCGGTCTATGGCTATCGGGTCGTCGCCGAATATCCCCATGCGCCGGATGCCTATACCCAGGGCTTGCAGTATGTGGACGGCGTGCTCTATGAGGGTACGGGCTTTTATGGCGCGTCGTCGCTGCGCCGGGTGGCGTTGGAGACGGGCGAGGTGTTGCGGTCTATACCGCTGGAGGCCGCCTATTTTGGCGAGGGCATTGTGGTGGTCGGCGACCGGATCGTGCAGCTCACTTGGCAGTCCAATGTAGGCTTTGTCTATGATCGGCGAAGCTTTGAGCGCATCGGCCAATTCAGCTATCCCACCGAAGGGTGGGGCATCACCTATGATGGCGCGCAGTTGATCATGAGCGACGGTACGTCCACGCTCCATCGGCGGGACGCGCAGACCATGGCCGAGGTGGGGCGCATTGAAGTAACGGCCCAGGGGGAGCCGGTGATGCGGCTGAACGAGCTGGAGATGGTCAAGGGAGAGATTTGGGCCAACATCTGGCAGACCGACCGCATCGCACGCATTGACGCGGCGACGGGGCAGGTGGCCGGCTGGATCGATCTGACCGGATTGCTTTCTGCCGAGGATCGTGTTCGCCCGGTGGATGTGTTGAATGGCATCGCCTATGATGCCGCCGGGGACCGGCTCTTTGTGACCGGCAAACTGTGGCCCAAGCTGTTTGAAATCGAGCTTTTCGCGGCAGAGTAGGTGGCAGGTTCGGCAGCGCCGGCCGATTAGAAGGAAGAGGTACAGCTCGGTATGCTTGAGCGTGTCTATCGGCACATAATGCCCAGGTTGGCAACTGATAGCATCGATGTAAGGGCGCGGCTGGCGCGTTTTACGGTGTTGGTCTCGCTGGTTGCGGTGGTCTTTAACCTGATCGCCGCCTCAGTTTTATGGCTCGTCTGGCGCGAACCGATCATAGCGGTGATGCTGGTTGCGGCCGCGATCGTCCATTTGTTGGCGCTGTGGGTGTTGCGCCGCACCGGTGTGCTGACGTTGGCGGCGGGCATGATGGTGCTCAACCATGTTGTCTTGCTCTTTGCGCTGATCTATCTCTTCTACGATGCGCGCGCCCTGTTTTTTGTCTGGCTGCCCTATGTGGTGATGGTGGCCACCTTCTTGATGGGGAGGCGGGTCGGCTTCGGGCTGCTGTTCATCATTGTCGCCAGTATATGGGGCTTGCGTGATCTCGCCGAGCAGGGCTATCCCTTTCCGGCCCACAGTGTGGATAACCCTTACGCGTTGGT
The DNA here is from genome assembly GCA_020845455.1 of Caldilineaceae bacterium. GTDB lineage: Bacteria > Chloroflexota > Anaerolineae > Caldilineales > Caldilineaceae > QEUY01. The sequence goes on along the minus strand of JADLFO010000125.1, from coordinate 39,954 downwards.
GATTTCGCTCACACTAGCGCTGTTCTTGACGGCGCTGACGGCGCGGCTCTTCAAAGACGCGCACCACATGGCCGAGCGCCGGCTGCATGCGTCGGAGCAGAAACTGCGCCTGCATGTGGATCTGACTCCGCTGGCCGTGGTGACCTTCGACCCCGAGGGGCGGATCACGGAGTGGAACCCTGCGGCGGAGACGATCTTTGGCTATCGGCGTGAGGAAGTGACCGGCACGTTTTTCCAAGAGACGATCATGCCCAAGTCGGAGGGACAGCGCCGCTTGGTCGCCTCGGTCTGGGATGCGCTGCTGGAGCAGCAGGGCGGCCAGCACGCCATCAACGAGAATCGGACCAAGGACGGCAGCGTCATTCTGTGCGAATGGTTTAACACGCCGCTGATCGATAGAAAAGGCCTGGTGATCGGCGTCGCCTCGCTAGTGATGGATATCAGCGAGCGGATGCATGCCGAAAGCGCGCTGCGCGCCAGCGAGGCGCGCTTCCGCCGGCTGGCCGAGCAGTCGCCCGACTATATTGTGATCTATGATTGGACTGCGGAGAAGGTGGTCTATTGTAACCGCAGCACGCTCTTGGGCTATCAATGGGCGGATTTGGCCTCGTTTGAAGCCATCTTGGAGAAGATCACCCCGGAGGACCGCGAGCGGGTCGGCGCGGCCTGGCGGCGTATGATGACGGCGCCAGAAGGGCAAGACATCGGTCTGATCGAGTTTCAGGCGCACGCCGCGCACGGCTCGGTCGAATGGATTCGCAGCCGTGAGGCGGTGTTGGCGCGCGACGGTATGGGCCAGCCGACCCAGATGCTGGCGACGCTGACGGTGATCACCGAGGAGAAGGCGCGCGAGGCGGATCTGCGCCAGGCCAAAGAACAGGCCGAGGCGATGGTGCGCGCCCGCAGCCAGTTCTTGGCCAACATGAGCCATGAGATCCGCACGCCTATGAACGGCATCATCGGCATGACCAGCCTGTTGATGGATGCCGAGATGGACCCGCAGCACCGCGATTTTCTCGAGACGATCCGCAGCAGCAGTGAAGCGCTGTTGACCATCATCAACGACATCCTGGACTTTTCAAAGATTGAGTCCGGGCACATGAATTTGGAAAACCAGCCGTTTGACCTGCGCCATTGCATCGAGGCGGCGCTGGACTTGCTCGCCCCGCAGGCTGCCGCCAAATCGTTGGAGTTGAGCTATTGGATCGCGCCCGACGCGCCGCCGGCGGTGACAGGCGATGTGACACGGTTGCGCCAGGTGCTGGTGAATCTGCTGGCCAATGCCGTCAAGTTCACCGACAGCGGCGAAATTGTGGTGACCGTGGAGAACCGGCCCCTAGACGACGGCCTGCATGAACTGCGCTTTGCGGTGCGCGATACGGGCATCGGCATTCACGCCGGCCAGATTCCGATGCTCTTCAGCGCGTTTTCACAGGTGGACCCGTCTCCGTCGCGGCGTTATGGCGGAACCGGCCTGGGGTTGGCGATCAGCAAGCGGCTGGTGGAACTGATGGGCGGTGAGATGTGGGTAGAGAGCCAAGCGGGGCGAGGGTCGACCTTCTGGTTCACTATCCATGTGCCCGCCATCGAGGGAGAATGGCTGCCCGTGCCGGCAGAGAACGACGGTTTGGAGGGGCGGCGCATGTTGATTGTGGATGACAGCGCCACCAACCGCCAGATCCTGCGCCTGACGGTGGCGCAGTGGGGGATGAAATGGGCCGAGGCGGTGGATTCGCAGAGCGCGTTGGCCCTGACGAAAGAGGACCCGGCGTGGGATGTGGCCGTCTTGGATATGGATTTGCCCGACCAGGACGGGCTGGCGCTGGGGCAGGCGCTGCGCGCCGCGGGGATGACCGCGCCTATGATCCTGCTGACTTCGGTGGTGCAGACCCACATCTATCAGCGTGCCCAGGAGGCGGGCTTTGCCGCCTGTCTCTATAAACCGCTGAAGCCGCTTGACCTGCGCGCCGTGCTGGCGCGCGAAATGGGCGGGGTGGTCGAGAGTATGCACCGGGTAGCGGCCGCGCCCCTCTTGGACCACGCCATGGGCAGTGACTATCCGCTCTCGATCTTGCTGGCCGAGGACAATGTGGTCAATCAAAAGGTGGCGCAGTTGATCCTGGACCGGTTCGGCTACCGGGCCGACGTGGTGGCCAGCGGCGAAGAGGTGCTCGATGTGCTGGCGCGGCGCGCCTATGATGTAGTGCTGATGGATGTGCATATGCCGGAGATGGATGGAATCGAGGCGACGCGGCGTATTTTGTCCGGCGAAGCGACGCTGCCGCTGCCCTATATCATCGCCATGACGGCGGCGGCCATGCAGGAGGATCGCGAACGCTGCCGCGCCGCGGGCATGCACGACTTTATCTCCAAACCGGTACAGATCGAGGAACTCAAGGATGCGCTGCTGCGCGCCCAGATGTCCGTGGGCGCAGGGTCGCACGGGGTAGATGTGACTTAAGTCCTGGCGGCGGGCCGGCCGGGGCGCGAGGCTGGGGGCAGGCAGTCTGGAATCGACAGCTTGTCATATATTGTTGTGTAATGGAGTGATGTGCAGATGACCCGTTGGGCGGGATTTATGGCGGCGGCGATGTTGGCCTTGGCGGCGGCGACAGGCGTGCTGATGCGCTTTGGGCTGTATCTGGGCATGCCGTCGTGGGGGGAGAATTTCAACGCCGTGCGCCACGCGCACAGCCACTTGATGTATTTCGGTTGGGTCACGCTGGGGCTGATGGCGCTGATCTGGCATTATCTGCCCGATTACAGCGGCGAACCCGCGCCGCGTGGCGCGCGCGCCCAGTTGATCGCGACCGCGGGGCTGGCGCTGGCGAGTTTTCCGGCCTTTTGGCAAAACGGCTATGGGCTGACGCCGGTGGCTGGGCGCGAACTGCCGCTGGGGGCCATGGTCTCGGGCTTGAACGGGCTGGCGTGGTTTTGGTTTATCTGGCTCTATGTGCGCGCTACGCGGCGGCTGGCGGTGCGCCCACTGACTGTGCAACTGTGGGATTGGGGGCTGGCGCTGATGCTGCTGGCGTCGGCGGGCGCGCTGGGGGTGGCGGGCACGGCCATGATGCACAGTTCGAGCATTTTTCTCCAGCAGTTTTTCCTCCATCTCTTTTTGGATCTCTTCGCCGTCGGCTGGTTTTTGTTGGGGCTGCTGGGCGTGATCTGGGCCGGGCTGGCGCGGCAGGGGGTGCAACTGCCGCATTTGCCGGCGATGAGCCTGGCGGTGGCGCTGTCGCCTACCTTTGTGCTGGGGATGTCGCCGGCGGCGGTGACACCCGGCATGTTTTGGCTGGCGGCCATTGCCAACGGCGTGGCGATGGCGCTCTTGGCGCGCCACTGGCTGGCACTGTGGGGATGGCGCAGCCATCTGCCGCTGCTGCTCTGGTTTGCGCTGGCCGCGTTGGGGGTGCATTTGCTGGCGACGCTGACGGTGCTGATCCCCGGCGTCTGGCGCTGGAGCGCGGGCACGCAGCTGCGCGTCTATGTGCTGCACAACTTTCTGTTGGGCTGGGTCAGCAGCGGGCTGATGGCCTCGTTGGTGATGGCGGTGGGGCAGGCCGTCGGGTCGACGGTGGCGCGGCGCTGGCAGGTGGCGACCTGGGGGTGGATGGCCGGGGTCGCGACGATGTTGGCGGCGCTGGCCGGGCTGGGGTTGATCTCGCTGATCCCGGTGGCGCCGATCATTTGGCTGCGGCTGGCGGCGTGGAGCAGCATTGTGCCGGCGACGATGGCGCTGTGTGCGGCGCTGATGCTGCTGCCGCTGGGGCCGCATGCGCGCCAACCGCGTGAAGAGTGGCGCGTGCGCGAACACGCAGTGTAGCCTGCCCGCGCCGGTCGCCAAGTTCATAGAAAAGAAAACCGGCCCGCCCACGTCAACATGCGGGCGGGCCGGTCTGATTGGCGGAGGGATCGCCCGTCCGCGCTATAGCACGGCTTCGGCGGGGACTGTCTCTTCGATGCGGTATTCGGTGGTGACCTGGGCGCCGGAGCGCTGGAGCATGATGCTGGCCGAGCAATATTTGGTCTCGGACAGCTCGATGGCCTGTTCGACGGCGGCAGGGCTGATATTTTCGCCGCGCACGATGTAGGTGATGTGCGCTTTGGTGAAGACATTGGGCGTGGTTTCGGCCTGGGTTCCGTGGATTTGGACCTCCAGCCCGGCGACCTTCTGGCGCTTCTTTTGTAGGATGCCGATCACGTCGATGGCGGTGCAGCCTGCCACACCGGCCAGCAGGTAGTCCATGGGCGTGCCGCCGTTGGCGTCGGCAGGCGCGTGCATGGTGTATTCGAAACCGGCGGAGAGATGGGCGCGAAATTCTTTGTCTTGCCCTTGCCAGATGACACGGGCGCTTTTTTCAGGAGCCATGGTCTATTCCTTGATCTACTTGCTTTGATCCTAATCTATCCTGAGGGGCGCGCTTTGACCATGAGGTCGAGCAACTGGTCGATCATAGCCTCACGGTCGCGCACCTCTGTTGCCTCGATGTTCAGCAGACATTCTTTGGCATAGGTACGCACAAAAAGGTCGGTGGTGGTTTGGACGGCGGCCAGAATGGCGTTGAACTGCTGCAGGATTTCGCGGCATTCGCGCTCGTCGTCGAGCATTTTCTGGACGCCGCGCACCTGACCTTCAATGCGGCTGAGCCGCTGTTGAATCTGGCGTTTGACGTGTTCCGACTGGACTGGGGGCATGGTTCCTCCCCGCTTGGGTCTGTACCATTCTGCGCCCCACCTGGCGCAGACATGTGGCGTACCTGTCCGGTGTGCGCGGCTTACGCACACGGTGGCCTGCCTTGTGGCGGGCCGGGCTGTGTGAAGGCAAACGACCGTTTGCCTAGCAAGAGCCTGCTCAGGTGAACGGGCTGGAGGCCGGGCGCGCCGAGGCTGGCGGCTGGGCGCTGCCGCCGCCGACGGCAAAGGTCGAGAGCTTGCGCCGGCTGTGCGTGTCGCCGCAGCGCGGGCAGGTCTGCGGTTGATCCGCCTGGGAAAAGCTCAACAGTTTTTCGAAGGGGCTGCCACAAGCCTGGCAGACGAATTCATACAACGGCATTGCGCATCCTCGTCGCGGTAGGGGTCGATTGGTCTGTTTTAACATACTATACCCTAGTATAGTATGTTGAGGTTGTGCTGTCAAATAGGGGTCGTCTCAGATTGGGGTGACGCGCGATGCGGTGATGGCCCAGGATCAAAAAAGGGCCACCGCTGAGGTGGCCCTGGTGCATTGTCTGGCTTGTGTGGCTTAGGGCGTGACGGTTTCGCCGGGCGTGATGGCCTCTGTGCCGGTGATCTCGCCGGTGAGCAGCGGCTCGGCGCCGGTCACGTCTTCCGAAGCTGTGACGGCATCTGAAGCGGTGACAGCTTCGCCTTCGGTCACCGGCTCGACGCCGGTCACGTCGAGCATGTCTGTCAGGGCGCGGGTCGTCGTCAGCCCCAGTTCGGCGGTCAGCGGGATCGTGCCGCTCACCGCGCCGGGCGCGGTCGTGCCGGTGGAGGTGGTGACGGCTTGCGTGGCGGTGGACGCTTCTGTGGAGGTCACGGCGGCGGCTGCGCCTGCCGGCGCGGTCTCGGTGACGCCTTGCCCGGCCTCAGCAGTTGCGGTGGCACGGCGCTGCTCCAAGAGCGCCTCCTGGCCGGTCTGCAACTGGGTAATGCCCATGTTCAGCACATAATACAAAATGATCGCGCCCACAATAGGGCCAAGAATAATGGCCAGCCGTCGCATTCTCTCGTCCATAGCCTGTGTCCTTTTGTGGCGGTCGGTGCGCCCACCGCACTTTTGTAATTTTCGTCACAAGTACGGTAGGAGTATATCATAGCGAATTGTTTTACCAAACCGCCGGCGGGAAATAGAGCCACAAACGCCGGCGCTCGCCAGGCGTGACGTGATCCGGGGAAAGGGTTCGACGCTAGGGTGCGCTCAGGCGGCTCTGAGGTGGGACGGTCAGGCTCAGATGCCCGGCGGCTTGATGCGCGGCCAGGCGTGAACGGCAAAGGCGGCGGCCGCAGCGCATTCGGCCAGCCGCCCGGCCAGGCGCAGGCTGTCGGTGGGGGGAACATAGGGGGCCAGGGCGACCAGCCAGACGCCCAGATTGATGAGCACGAAGGCGGCCCAAGCCGGGGCAGTGTTGCCGCGCAGGTTTTGGAAGCGCGGCAGGATCCAAAAGGCGACTCCCAGCGCCAACTGCACGGTCCAGCCCAGGAGCAGGAATTCGATATGCGCCGGCAGCAGCAGCCAAACCTGGGGCGGCAGGGGCAGCCCTTTGTTCCAGAGCAGGATCATGCCGAAGGTGAACCCCAGCAGGAGATGGACCTGGGCGGCGCGGATAAACCAGACGCTGAGACGGGGCATGGCGCGCTACTTCTCTTTGACGCGCGGCCAAGTGTTGGCGACAAAGGCCGCGCCGCCCAGCCACTGTAGCAGCGCCGACGCCGCCAGGAGATAGCCCCAGACGCCGCCCGGGGCAAAGGTGTTGGGGGGTTCGGCGATGATGCGCAGCGCCAGCCCCACGTTGAGCAGTGCAAAGGTACTCCACGCCAGCACATCCGAGCCGCGCGGCTGTTCGCGCGAAAACTTGGGGAACATCCAATAGGCGACGCCTGCGATCAACTGGGTGACCCAACCCACCATAAAGAGATGGAAATAGACCGGATTGAGCGCTGCGATCCACATCGGCATGGGCAGCCAGGGCGCGGCGACGAGCAGAAAGCCCGTCAGTAGGGCGATGACAAAGTAGATCAGCGCAGCCTTGATAAATACACGGGTAATAGGAGGCATCAGCGGACCGTTAGCTGGGATGATCGCTAGGCGATTAGAACTGGTTCGATCTCGGTTGTAGACATGGTTGAAGTGCGGCGCGTTTCAATGCTCACTTCAGGATAGGGCTGAGACGTGCCATCCAGCAGCCCAGCCGGTAATCCTTTTATATGCCGGTCAAAGAAGGCCAGCGAGTAGGCGTTAATGTAGCCATGCGAAGCCAGTTCCTTGACCTGGAAGGTGTTCATTTGGCGATAGCCGGTGAATCCGTGCAAGAAGATCAATACCGGATAACGAGATTGGTCTTCGGCTGCCGGCGCCGACGGAATGGCGTGGGTAGTGACATGCTTCAAACTCCCCAAACAGCAGCCAGACGAGGAAAAAGATGCCGATCAAGGTATAGGCTGGGATCATCTGCGGGCGCACACCCTCTGTCAGCGCCTGTGCGCCGGTGATCAGCGGCGCACTAGGTGGCACAAAGCGTGTCCAGCGCACTGCGCGCAGTCGCGGGACGGCCGGAATGAAGAACGTGAGTAGATTTGTGAGCAGCAGCAGGAATTCACCAGGTCGCATGTCCCCTCCGCAGCCTAGGTTCTCCGGCAGACCGGCGGCTGCAACCGCTCTAGGCGGGCAGGCTTGGGCGGCGGCGCAGCGAAGTGACCGTGTTGGCGAGAAAGAGTAACACGACGATCACGTTGAGCGTGCCTCCCCACAGCCGGCCCGGCCACCAGGGCAGCAGATCGCCCGCCACGCGCAGCACCAGCGTGGCATGCAGGAGGCCCAGATGCACATAGAAACGCGGGTGATAGGGCAGCGCTGCGCCGAGCACGACCGGAAAGATGATGAGGGCGTGGGCGAAGATCATCGAGAGCACAAAACCCAAGAAGACCGAATGGAGCAGCGCGTCATAGCGCGGGCCGGCCATGATGCCGCCGTAGATCATCGCCATGATGCCTGCCGCGCCCAACCAGAAGTAGCCCGCCAACAGCGCCAGCGCCATAAAGCGTGCTTGGCCGCCGACACGCACGCGCCGCCGTGCGATGTCCACGCGCAGCAGCCAGGCGGCCAGCAGCAGCCAGCCCAGCCCGGAAACGCGCATCCCCAGCGGATAGGAGACGGCGGCCAGCGCCATTCCCGCCAGCATGACGGCGACGACGGCGACAAAGGTCCAGCGGACCCAGGCCGGCGGGCGCAAGAAACGGCTGAGTTCCAGCCGTTCGCCTGCGATTGTCAGCACCAGAAAACCGATCCACCAGACGACGACTTGGGGGATCATCTGGCCGAAGAGCCAGAGCAGGTTGCCGACCAACCAAGTGGTGGCGGCCAAGGCCAAGACGATGGTGTGGGTAGCGGGGTGGATGCGCACGACCACGATGGTCGTGGCGGCAAGGCCGAGGCTGCCTAGGGCGAGGATCAGCGGTCCCCAAGGTACGATGCCGAGCGCGGTCAAGAGCGCGCCGAGGCCGGCAAAGAGCGGCGCAGAATAGCCCCAGCGACGTCCTAGGGCAATGGCGCGTTCTAGACCGATCACCGTGCCCAGAAAGCCGCCGACCATCAGCGGGCCGTGGGCCATGGGCAAGGGCGCAACCAGCGGCGGCCACGCCCACCCCAAGCGAATTAGCCCCGCCCATAGGGCTGCGAGCAGCAGCCCTATGGACAAGGCCAGAAGCGGCAGACGATCAACGCGCATCGTCTACCTGGATCAGCAGCATGCGCGTGTCCTCGAATGCGGTCACGCTGTGGGTGAGGTGCGGCGGCATATAGACGAAAGTACCTGCCTGCGCCTCGAAGCGGTCATTGCCCAGCACGACTTCGGCGCGCCCGTCGAGGAACTGGAGCATGGCACGGCGCGCCGAGGTATGCTCGGAAAGCTCCTGGCCCGCGGCAAAGCCAAAGAGGATGACTTTGACCACCGGGTCGTTGTAGAGCGTGCGGCTGACGATGCTGTCGGGGGGGATCTCTTGCAGCGCTTCTGCCGTCTGAGCAATAAATTTGTACGCTAGGTCTTTACTCACGGGTGCCTTGTTCCTTGGAGGTTGGTTCCTTGGATGCTGGTTCCTTCGACGCCGTGGTTGCGGCGGGTTGGCTTACTTTTTGCCGATCCGCACACGCCATACGTCCGGCCCCGCCTCCAGATAGTCCCAGGTATAGGCATTGGCGCGCTCGAACTGGAACTGATACTGCAGCGGCTTGGGGTCATGGTCGTTGACCAGGACAAACGCGCCGTTGCTGTCCAGATTGTCGAACGTGCTGAAGATCAACGGATGCCGGTCGCGGGGCACGATGGTGCGGACGTCGATGACCAGAAGCGAATTGGTGTTGTCGGACATGAGAATGTGTCTCTCCTTTGTGAAACAGAAAACGAAACAACGAGCTAGAAACGGATTTTGAACTTACGGCGCAGGGCGCGGCTGATGAGCCGGCCTACGTCCCAGGGTGATAGCTGTTCTTGATAGGTGATACGCAGCACCCACGGCTCGTCGCTGTGGTTGTGAATGCTGTGGTGCAGGCCAGCGGTCACCAGCACACATTTACCCGGACCGCCCACAAAGCTGCGTTCGCCGACCTGGAAAGTGCCTTCGCCCTCCACCACATCGAACAGTTCGTGCAGCCGGGCGTGGCTGTGTTCTTGGACGGTCGCCCCCGGCGGCAGCACGACTAGCTCGGCGCGCAGTTCATCCACCGTGTAGAGCGCCACGGTTTGGATCGCGCGGCTGTGCATGTTCTTGTAACTGTGGATGTTGAGTTGGCCCGTGTCGATCATGGTCAATCTGCCTGCTTAGTCCACATGAATTTCGCGGATGTAGGCGATGATGTCCATCAGTTGTTCGTCGGTCAGCGCCGGATTGCCCCCCTTGGGCGGCATGAGCACGCCGGTGGTGTTCAGCGGGTCGGTCGGGGCGCGGCCCACCTTGATGAACGCCAGCAATTCGGCATCGCTCTGGTCGGCGATAAAGGTGCTGGTGGTCATATCTTTGCCCAAGCCCTGGACGCCTTCACCTGCAGGGCCGTGACAGGCGGCGCAGGTGGTCGCAAACAACTCCTTGCCCTTGACAGGGTCGCCGGCGGCGACCTCTTCAGCCTGGTTGGCTTCGGCGGAGTTCGCCTGCTGGGTCGCGGCGGGGGCCTGTTCCTCTGCTTTGTCCCTGCCGCAGCCGCCCAGTACCAGGGCCACCGCCAAGATTAGCAAAGGCAAGAGCCGAAAAATGGACGTACGATACATGATCTGCTCCTCGTTACAGTGATTCATTACAGTGACTACATACATCGGTTCACAACCCCATGCTGCTTGTCCATATCGCTTGAACGCGCAGGTGAAGTTTGGTGTTGGCAAGTTAGTGCATCTCGTGGGCCGTGTCGTGGGCCTGGAGTTCTTCCCAGGTCAGGACCTCGCCCTGGACTTCGGCGGCCTGGGCCGCGGCGGCCTCTTGGCTGCTGTGCGCGGCGATGCCAAACCCCATCGGGGTGATGATCGCCTTGCTGACGACGTAATAGGCGGTGGTGGCGTCGATCCAATCTTCGCCGGCGTAGTCGTGGACATACCAGGCCACGACGGTGTGATCCGGATGCGCCTTGGCTGCTTCGAGCATGTCGCCGATGTCGTCGAAGGCCAGGCTTTCATAGCGGCCCGGCGCCAGTTCGTGCGCATAGCCGGCGGCGAAGCGTGGTTCGCTGATAATCATATTGCAATGAGCGCAGAGGTCTTCGCCGTAACGGATCTCCGGCGGCGTGATCTCGGCGCTGCCCTGGGCGCAAGCGGCCGGCAGCAGGACGGCCAAAAACAAGACGGTTAAGTATGAGATAGAGCGCAAGGGTAGACGCAGCGTGTTCATCGATGTATCCTCTATCATCCGGCGTGTGATGTTCTATACGTTACAGGTCGCTGCGGGTTGCAAAGCGCGCATAGGCCAAGGCCGCCGGGGCCAGAACCCACAGCCCCAGGAGCGCGGCCAACAGCGCCCACAGCGCATCGCCGTAGGTCTGTGTGGCGTAGATGCCTGCCGGGCCGAGCATCTCTAGGTTCGTCTGGAGGTTGGAGATGGCGGCCAGCTTAAAGACCTGCAGCGGGTTGCTGAGGCTGAGCCAGAGCAGCCCGTCGACGGGCATACGCAGGACGATGGCCGTGCCCATCATGCCCAGGTCGCCCAGAAAGACAAAGAGCAACCAGAGGAAGAGGCCGATACCTACGGCCACACCGGCGCGACGGCTCCAGGCGGAGATCAGAAAGCCGGTGCTGAGCATGACCAGGGCCAGCAGAAAGGCCAGCCCTACTAGGGCGAGATAGCCCAAGGGGTCGCCCGCATCCTGCAGGCCGAGGATGGCGGCGGCCAGGCCAAAGCCGATGGCGAGCGTCGCCAACAGGCTGAGCGCCAGCCCCAGATATTTGCCGACAAACAACTCGGCGCGGTTGATCGGCTGGGCAAGCAGATAGGAGAGGGTGCGCCGCTCCTCTTCGCCCGCCAGGCTCTGCGCGCCCACGGTCAACGCCATGAGCGGCACCATGAGCAAGACGAGGTTGACCAGGCTGGCGGCGGTGCGCCCAAAGCCGGCGAGTCCGGTCATGCCTGCGCCGGCGCGCGAGAGCGCCGAGAGTCCCAACGCCAGCCCCAGAAAGGCCACGGTATAGAGGAGAAACCAGCGGTTACGCAGCGCGTCGCGCAGTTCCTTTTGAGCCAGGGTCCAGATGGTATGCAGGGACATGGCTTACTCCGTCTCGAAATCAGTCACATGAATGTCGGCGCGGCTCAGGCTGTGGATCGGGCCGGCCTTGGCGTCGGGCGCAACCTGGACCAGCACGCCCGTACCGTTGCGACGAGCGTCGAAGCCGTCGGCGTGCAGCACTGAGATGGCGCTGTCCATCTGTTCGGCGGGCAGGTGCAGCTTGACCTGGGTAGTCAGGTTGAGCCGTCCGGCCAACTTGGCAGCAGGCGTGGTGAAGAGGGTGCGGCCCTGCTCCATTACCAGCACTTGGTCGGCCAGCGCCTCAACTTCGTCCAGCCGGTGGCTGGTGAAGACGATCGTCTTGCCCGCGGCCTTGACCTGGCCGAGCAGCTTGAGAAATTGGCCGCGGCTGGCCGTGTCCAGGTTGGAGGTCGGCTCGTCCAGGATCAAGACGGGCGGGTCGTCCAAGAGGGCCAGGGCCAGCGCCAGCCGCTGTTTCATGCCGCCGGAGAGGGCGCGCACCGGTTTGGCGGCATGCGCCAGCAGATCGACTTGTTCGAGCGCGCCGGCGACGCGCCCCGCGTTGGCGCGGCGCAGCCGGGCGAAGAAGTGCGCAGTCTCGCGCACGCTCAGGTCGTCGTAGAAGGCAAGCTCTTGCGGCACATAGCCGAGCAGCCGGCGGGCTTCGCGCCCGCCATTTTGCAGGTCGTTGCCGTCGATGGCGATGCGGCCTTGATAGCGCAGCAGCCCCAACATGCATTTGAGCACGGTCGTCTTGCCCGCGCCGTTTGGCCCCCAAAGGGCTAAGGCTTGGTGCGGCTCGACGGCGAAACTGAGGTCTTGTACGGCCACGAAACGGCCGAATTTTTTGGTCAGGTAGTCAACGCTAATCATCGAACATGTCTCCATGGCGCTACGCCGCTCAGAACCACAGCCAGACCGAGCAAGACCAGACCGGCGGCGATCCACCAAGCGGTCGACGGGCTGCCTGTGGCGGTCTGCGGCCAGGCGGTGACAGGTGGAACCATGAGCGGGTAGGGGTCAGCCATTTTGGGGCGCGGTTGGAAGACCGGGAAGGCGCGCGCGGCAAGGTCGAGCGCCTGCACCGCCGGGCTGAGTTGGAAGATCCGCAGCTCGGGATAGAGGCCCAAGAGCGATTCATAGAAGCTGGAGGCGGCGTAGGGCAGGTCGCCGATCCCGTCGCCGTCGGCGTCGAAGCCGGCGTAATCGCTCCAGTAGTTGCCGCGCTCGTCTTCAGCCCAGTGGTTGCGCATCAGGTCGCCGGAGCCGGCCACGGCGATCTGTTCGGCGTTGTCTTGAAAGGTGTTGGCGGTAAAGGTGTTGCGCTGCACCACCGGCAGCATGCTCACGCCGATCTCGTTGTAGGCCAGGAGGTTGCGCTCGAAGCGCACGACCGCATCCGCCTCGCGCGGGGAGTTGTCGGCATAGACGCCCACGCGGTTGGCGACGATCTGGTTGTCTTCGGCGACCACGTCGTCGACATCTTTGAGACCGATGCCGTAGCCGCTGGGGCCGTGGTTGTTTTCGATCCGGTTGTGGCGCAGCTCTAGATAGCGGCCGTACATCAGATAGATGCCGACCGAGTTGTCGAGCAGTTCGTTGTCTTCGACGATCTGGTTGTTGGCAAACATGAAGTGCAGCCCATAGCGCCCATCCTCGACGCGGTTGTGGCGCACCGTGCCATGGTTGGAAAACCACATGACCACGTCGCGGCTGCCGATCACATGGTTGCCCTCGACCAGCGTGTTATCGCTGTACCAGACGCGGATGCCGTCGCCACGGCGGGCAACATCCAGGTCCTTGGAATACACCGTGTTGTTGCGGATCACGCTGCCAGGCGCGTTCTTGAGATAGATGCCAAAGAGCGTATTTTCAAGGCGCACCTCCTCGACCGTGAGCCGGGGGGCGAAGCCGACGATGCCGGAGTTTTCGCGGTCCAACGAGTCGCCGCTGTTGCGCACCACCAGACCGCGCAGCGTGACATCGGGGGCGGTCACGCTGACCACGTCGCCCCGGCCTGTGCCTTCGATGATCGCGCCCGGTTCGCCGATCAGCGTGACCGGTTTGTCCAGGGCCAGCGGGCCTGGATGGATGCCGGCGGGCACGGTGATGGTAGCGCCCGGCTCGGCGGCGGCCAGCGCCGCGGCTAGATCAAAGGGGGCTTGGGCCTGAGCCGGTTGCCCGGCCCAGAGGGCAAGGATCGCCCCACACAGGGCGAGGCCGATGGTGTGCAACAGATGGCGACTCATGGCGATCTATTTCTCTGTAGAAGCTTGTGCGGCTTCTACCAGCGGCTTATAGGCGGCGCGATGGAACCAGAGGCCGATGGCGATCAGCACCGAGGCGGCCATGGCGATCCATAGGCCGATATCGGGTACAGCCCAGGTGCTGAACTGGGCGATGATGCCCTCGCCCAACACGGGCGGGACAAAGGGATCCACGCTGCTGGAGAGCGCGGCGGTCGGGTCGAGATTGGTGCCAAAGTGCGCCAGCCAGTATTGCAGGTCGATCAGAAAGATGGCGGGCAAAAGCAAGGCCGGCAGCGCCAGCAGCGCAGCCCAACGGCTGTGGACAAAGATGGCAGCCAAGATGAGCAGCGACACGCCGACGATGCCGTAGATCGAGATGGATTTTTCAAACTCAGCCGCCTCGGCGAGCGGGCGCATACCGATATAGTGGTTCAATCCGTCGATCTCGCTCACATCGCCTTCGACGCGGTTGACATAGGCCTGCACGGTCAGCCCCTTGGGGTATTGGGGTGCGTTCAGCGTCAGCCGCCAGTAGGGCAGGAAGATCGAGCTGATCAACAGGATCGCGGCGGCAACAAAGAGCAGCGTCGGGATCATGTAGCGGGCGCGGTTGGCGCGGATTTCATCGGCGGGGATCCGCGGCCCTAGGATTTGTTCCAGGTTTTCTGCCATCATGGTACTGTCCTCACAAATGATTACTGGTGGGGCATGGCTGCCACGCCCCACCAGGCGAAAGCCATCTGGTCTTACGGTTCGACGAACATATAGCCCATCATCTCGAGATGGAGGGCCGAACAGAATTCGGTGCAGTAGAAGGAATAGACACCGCTCTTGTCGGCGTCGATCTCAAAGCTGACGGTCTCGCCCGGCTCGATGCTCAGGCTGATGTTGTAGCCGCCAAGCTGGAAGCCGTGCGTGGCGTCGTGCGCAGTCTCGATGTTGGTGATGTGCCAGGTGACGTGGTCGCCCTGCTTGAGCGGCACATGGTCGGGCGTCAGGTGCGAGCGCACGGAGGTCATAAAGACTTCGACGTTGTTGCCGTCGCGCACGATCTTTTCCTCCCCGGGCTTGGTGGCATAGGGGGAAGGCGCTTGGGCAATCGGGTCCCAGCCGACTTCCGGATAGGCATTCCAGGCCTGAATCTTGTCGGCCTTGATGATCTGGGCATAGTGCGGTTCGCCGACACCCATAGCCATATCGTAGATCACCTGGAGCTTGTCGCCGGTCAGGTCGAGAAGTTGGAGGTTCTGGGGCAGCAGCGGGCCGACGGGCGTAAAGCGATCCACGGCCCACTTGTTGAGCGCCACCAGGTAGGTGCCGTCGGGGCTGACTGTGTCGCCCTCGGCGGCGGCGATGTGGCCGACGTTATACTGCACGGGCAGCTTTTCGACCAGCACCCAGTCTTCAGGGTTCTCACCGCCGACCTTCCATTTGGCGATAGCGCTGTCGAGGAAGAGGCTGGTATAGGCGAAGCCGTTGTTGTCGAACTGCGTGTGCAGCGGCCCAAGCCCCAACTCGATCTGGGCGTGCTTGACGGCGTCGAAGTTGAGCACCGGAATGCCAAACGGGTCCAACTCCCAGTTCTGGTCGGCGATAGCCTTTTCGATCTTCTCGATGGAATAGACCGTGACCTGCGGGTCCAGCTTGCCGGCGGCGACGATGTATTTACCGTCGGGGGTCACGTCGACGCCGTGGGGGCTTTTCGGTTCGGGCGCAAAGTAGAGGATGCCTTCCTCGACCGCCGTCGGGATGCGGATCACGGGTATGCCGTTGATCTCTTCGGCCTTGCCTGCCTTTACAACCTCTTCAGCCTTCTTCCAGTTGAAGATATGCATGTAGTCCATATCGCGCTGGCTGACGCCGGCTTCAAAGGGCGGGTTGCCTTCTGCCGTGCCGCCGGTCGCCATCTCGGTGTTGATCGAGTTGCAGAAGGCCCAGCCGTCGCTGGCCAGTTTGCCTGCGTCGCAGAGGTCTTGCCAATAGGGCGGGACTTCGATGCTGAAGGACTGTTCGGGGTCAAGCCGGCCCTTTTCGCGGTCAAACTTCCACAGGGTGATGACGCCGCGATATTTTTCCTGATATTCGCTGATCGGCGCGTATTCCCAACCCAGCGGCGTGGCATACTGCGTACCCTGAATCACATACTCGGTGTTGGGCGTGACGAAGGTCGAGCCGTGGTTGCTGATGATGTTGGGGTCCTTGAGGATCTGTTTGGTTTCGAAGTCGCGCAGATCGATCACGGCGGTGCGGGCGCTGTTCTTATCGTTGATGAAGAGGAACTGGCCGTCGTAGTCGCCTTCGGTCTCGCTCAGGGCAGGGTGATGGGTGTCGCCCATGCGGATCTTGCGGCCATCGACGTTACCGGCGTCCAGCACAGCCTCAGTATCTTTCGCGCCAAAGCCGTAGCCCTGCCACGCTTCCGGCGTAAAGACGGCGATGTTCTTGAGGATGCGCATCGAGGGCAGGCCAATGGCGATCATCTGGCCCGAATGGCCGCCGGAGGCGAACATGATGTATTCGTCCCATTTGCCGCTGGGCATGTAGGTCTTGAGCGCAGCGTTGATATCTTCCGGCGAGAGACCGCGGCTGGACGCGATCTCCATAGCCGTAGCAGGCAGCCCGCCTTCGGGGCTGACCGCTACGGGAGTGGCTTCTTTTTTGCGGCCACAGCCGGCCAATACGCCGACTATCAGCAGCAAAAGTAAGGCTAGGGTTATACTGCGTTTCATGTGGGTCGTCTCCCTAGGTAGTTGAAGGTATACGCTGAAAACGAACGTGGTACAGGCAGCCGGGTTACGGCTTTTCCTCAGACGGCTTACGCTCCGATAGTTTGCGGGCCGGTGGCTTGGCCAAAACGATCAGAAATGGCAGGGCGATGGCATCCTCCGGGCAAGCATCTTCGCAGGCCGTACAGTAGGTGCAGAGTTCGGGGTAGAGCAGGACGGCCTTGCCATCCACCTGGCCCAAAGCGCTGGTCGGGCACAGATCCACGCAAAGGTGGCAGCCTGTACAGCGGTCGTGGTCAATCTGGGGGAGTGGGTTTGCAGTCATAGCCTCTATCCGTTTTTCTTCCCAATAGGTACTGTTTTGAGGATAGCAGGGAGGCCGCCGGCCGGCTGCGACTTAAGTCTCACGTGCGCGGGGTTTGAATGTGTCGACGCCACTTCAGCGTCAAGCGAGCGCCAAAGGAGCCGGCAAGGGGAGCGGGGGCCAATCAAAAAGCCCCATCCAGCGGCTGCCGGACGGGGCCAAGGGGCGCGTGGGGACGAGTTAAGGAGCTGCTTGCAGGATAAACAGCTCCGGGCCGAGGCCGGTATCGGCCTGCCGGGTTTCGCCGGTCTGGGTTTGACCGGCAGAGACGGGGGTGATAGTCGTCGCGCCCAGCGGCAGCGCGCGGCCCAAGGCGATGACAATACCTAACGCGATAAGGGTCCAGATGATACGCATGGCCCAAATACCCTTGGCCGACAAGAGATGCATGATGGCTCCTGATACAGAAAAGAACAGATGTAGCTACTGTGCGCGACAATAGGCCCGTGCGGGCCGACAATCGAATAAACTCACAATAGCCGGGTTTTGTTAACGAATCTTGATCGAATTCAGACGATTAGGCTTCGGCTTCCTCGGCGAGCCGGTCGGGGTCGAGGATGACAATGCGGTGGCGGTCGAACTCGATGATACCGTCGGCGGCCAAACTGCGTAGGGCACGGCCCACCACCTCGCGCACGGTACCTAAGTGGCTGGCCATCTCCTCTTGGGTCAGGAGCCGGGCGACTTCTTCATCTTGACTTTGCTGGGCTTGTTCAAGGAGCAGCCGGGCCAGCCGCCCGCGCACGTTGCGCATCGATAGGTCTTGGACGATGTCCACCAGATGGCGGGCGCGCCGCGCCAAACTCTCGATCAGCGCCCAGGCCAGGCTGGGATGGCGTGCAGTGATCGCCTGCAGGTCGCGGCGGCCCACGCGCAGGAGGACGGCATCGTTGTGGGCGATGGCGGTGGCAGGGTTGGGGCCGCCATCCAGCGCCGAGACGTCGTTAAACGTATCGCCCACATGGCACAGATGCAGAATGAATTCGCGCCCATCTTTGGAAAAACGGCTGATCTTGACCGTGCCGGAGGCGACCAGAAAGAGGCCCGCGCCCGGCTCGCCTTCCAGAAAGATGACCTCTCCGGCGGCATAGCGGCGCACCGAGGCAACCGCAGCAAATGTACGCACGGTCTCTTCCGGCGCGTCTTCTAACCAGGGGACGGAGCGCCAGATCTTTTGTTGGGCCTCGCCGCTGACCGGCGGATGGACGATCTCAACCATGGCGATGATATTGTACCATAGCGCCCGCGGGAACCGCCTACGATCAAGGCCGCGCGGTAGACACAATGTTCGGCAAATAGGCCGCGTCGATAGCGCGGGCGGGAAGCATACAGTTGGCGCACATTGGATAGGCCGCGGGAGGCGATCAAGCGCCCCGCGGCTGGCAGGCGACGCCGGTCTTGGGGTAGACTGGAGAGCGGCGCGGGCCGGGGCCGCGCCGTCATGTGGGGCGAGCAGCCCCTTGCCAGGATGAGGAGGGATGATGCGGATATTGGTGATCGGCAACGGGGGCCGCGAGCATGCGCTGGCCTGGAAGATCGGCCAGTCGCCGCGGGTGACGCAGCTTTGGGTCGCGCCCGGCAACGGCGGGACGGCTCACCTGCTCAAGTGTGAGAATGTGCCCGTCGCCGCCGGCGACCTGGCGGCGCTGCGCGATTTTGCAGTGCAGAACCGGGTGGATTTGACCGTGGTGGGGCCGGAAGCGCCGTTGGTCGAAGGCGCGGTCGATCTTTTCCGGGAGGCAGGGCTGGCTGTCTTTGGCCCCAGCCGGGCCGCGGCGCAGATGGAAGGCTCCAAGGCATTTTCCAAAGCGTTTATGCTGCGCCACGCCATCCCCACGGCGCAGGCCGCGACCTTCGACGATTTTGACGAGGCGACACGCTATCTGCGCGGCTTCGACGGCGCGCCGGTGATCAAGGCCAGCGGGCTGGCCGCGGGCAAGGGCGTCATCCTGCCCAACACGCGCGCCGAGGCGGCGGCGGTCTTGCAGACGATGCTGCTCGAAGGGCAGTTTGGCGAGGCAGGCAAGACAGTATTGATCGAGGAAAAGCTGAAAGGGCCGGAGCTTTCGGTGTTGGCCTTTTGCGACGGCAAGACAGCACGGCTGATGCCCGCGGCCCAGGATCACAAGCGGCTGATGGACGACGACCTGGGACCAAATACGGGCGGGATGGGTGCGTTTGCGCCGTCGCCGCTGGCCTCACCCGGCCTTATGGCGGAGATCGAGGCGACGATCGTGCGGCCCACGCTGGCCGGGTTGGCCGCCGAGGGGATGCCCTATGTGGGCGTGCTCTATGCGGGGCTGATGCTGACCGAGCAAGGGCCAAAGGTGCTGGAATATAACTGCCGGTTTGGCGACCCGGAAACCCAGGTGCTGCTGCCGCTGCTGGCGGGCGACCTGGTCGAGGTGATGCTGGCCTGCGTCGAAGGGCGGCTGGCCGAGGTCGAACTGGCGTGGCGTGACGAGGCCGCGGTGACGGTGGTGATGGCGGCGCGCGGCTACCCGGGCGAACCCGAAGCGGGCGTGCCGATCACGCAGATCGACGCGGCGGAGGCGACGGGCTGTCTGGTCTTTCAGGCGGGGACGAAGTGGAAGGATGAGCGGCTGTTGACCAACGGCGGCCGCGTCCTGGCGGTGACCGGCGTGGCCGCGAGTTTGCCGCAGGCGGTTCGCAAGGCCTATGCCGGAGTGGATAGAATCCACTTCAACGGCGCACAGTACCGCAAGGATATTGGGCGAAAGGCCATTGCCGGTTAGGTACGGCGACGCGCAAGCTGTGGGGAACGATCAGCTACAAAATCCTTAACCAAAGAGATATATTGGACAGGTGTTATCGGTGCGAACGAGAGTGGATACTACACCTGAAAGGGCGTCGCATTATCGGCAGTTGCACGATATTCGCTTGGCAGAAGTGCAGGCAATGGCGGTATCGGACTTACAGCAGTTGCGGATGGATATGGCGAACGCCCTCTCTTTGCCAAAGATCGGCGAGCATTTCCGCAAGCACGGTATAGATTTTATGGGGCTTGGAGTAACTTCGCCAGATGAATTGAACACATTGTTCTTGAATCATATCCAACGGCAAGGTTTGCGTATTTTTATGTATATATCCACACAGGCTACACAGTATCGGCATTGGGCAATGGTCAGTATGGACAACGGGGTGATGGTTCTCTATAATGAGTCTAAGCGGACTCATTGGAGCATCTATCGCGACCAGGATATTCAGGGCTATTTGGAACAACAAGGTGGCTGGTGGATCGAAGTGTCCAATTGGATTGACAAACCTAAGGTAAAGCGGCTATGAGCGATGCAAAACAGACGCTAAAGATATACGAACAGCGAATTATGAATCTGGATGATAGCGACAGTCCAGATGAGTTGGAGCTTGATGTTTCGCTTGTGCTTTTCACGCGTGACACTTTGGCGAATATGACGCTCACGGACCGCGAGCAGCGGACACTTGATCGTCTAGATGCACAATTGCGCGCACACGCCGACGTAATTGTCGACTTTTTGCCTGGACCCAACCCACCGGGTCGTGATCATTGGTGGTGGTACTTGCACGAAAGGTTACAGGTAAAGCAGTAGGTAGTAGTCGGCAAAGGATATACCGCAATAAGGCGCTCCGCAAGGGGCGCTTTTTGTTATCCCGGTTCCACCTGCTTGGCGTAATGCTCTTGCAGCGAGCGCACTGCCAGCTCGCGCTGGCGCATGGCGCGGATGCCGTTGACCGCGGCCTGCGCCGCTGACAAGGTGGTGATCAACGTGATCTCCAGACGGGTGGCGAGCGTGCGAATCTTGGCCCCGTCCTCGCGCGCGTTGGGGCCGAGCGGGGTGTTGAAGACCAATTGCACTTTGCCGTCGCGCATGGCGTCGAGCGTGGTGTAGCCGCCGTTGCCGGTGATCGCCTTGTTCAAGACGGTGACCGGAACGCCCGCGCCGCCGATAAACGCCGCCGTGCCCTCCGTGGCGTAGATGTCAAAGCCCAAGCGGTGCAGGTCGCGCGCGATCTTGAGCGCACCCCCTTTGTCATAGTCGTTGACGGTGATCAATACGCCCCCGGCCAGGGGCAGGGCCGTGCCTGCGCCCATCTGGCTTTTGGCGAAGGCATGGCCGAAACTGGCGGCATGGCCCATCACCTCGCCAGTGGAGCGCATCTCCGGCCCCAAGACGGTGTCGATACCGGTGAATTTCTTCCAGGGCAGCACTGCTTCTTTGACAAAGAAACCGTCCAGCCCCGGCTCCTGCACAAAGCTCAGACCGGCGAGTGTTTCCCCGACCATCACCTTGGCGGCCAGCTTGGCCAAGGGAACGCCCGTGGCCTTGCTGACAAAGGGCACGGTGCGGCTGGCGCGCGGGTTGACTTCCAGCACATAGACCACGTCGTCTTTGATGGCGTACTGCACGTTCATCAGCCCGCGTACTTCCAGCGCCATACCCAGTTTCTCGGTATATTCGCGGATGATCGCCAGGTGATAGGCGCTGATCTTGTAGGGCGGCAGCACACAGGCGCTGTCGCCGCTGTGGATGCCGGCTTCCTCGATGTGTTGCATGATGCCGCCAATGACCACCTGCCGGCCATCGCAGATGGCGTCCACGTCGATCTCGAAGGCGTCTTCAAGGAACTGGTCGATCAGGATCGAGCGTTCGGCGGAGACGGCGAAGGCCTCGGCCATATAGCGGCGCAGCGCGGGCGCGTCGTCGACAATCGCCATGGCGCGGCCCCCCAGCACATAGGAGGGGCGCACGACGACCGGATAGCCGATGCGCTCGGCGATGGCGACGGCTTCTTCGGTGCTGTGCGCGCTGCCATGGGCCGGGGCCGGGATGTCGAGTTGTTCCAGCAGCGCGCCAAAGCGGTCGCGGTCTTCGGCCAGGTCGATGGCGTCGGGCGACGTGCCGAGGATAGGGACTTGGGCCGCCTGCAGGCCGGCGGCCAGGTTGAGCGGCGTCTGCCCGCCGAACTGGACAATAGCGCCCGCCAGCGTGCCGTTGGCTTTTTCGCGCTCGACGATGTTGAGCACGTCCTCGAAGGTCAGCGGTTCGAAATAGAGCCGGTCGCTGGTGTCATAGTCGGTGCTGACCGTCTCCGGGTTGCAGTTGATCATGATCGTCTCAAAGCCCAACTCTTGCAGCGCAAAGCTGGCATGGACACAGCAGTAGTCAAACTCGATGCCCTGGCCGATGCGGTTGGGTCCGCCGCCCAAAATGATTACCTTGCGGCGGTCGCTGGGCAGGGCTTCACTCTCGCTCTCATACGAGCTGTAGAGGTAGGGCGTATAGGCCTCGAATTCGGCGGCGCAGGTGTCGACCTGGTGATAGGTGGGCAGCACGCCGGCAGCTTGACGCAGGCTGCGCAGCGCGATTTCGGTGGTGGGCGGCGCGTCGTCTGGCGCAGCGTAGCCCGGCACATCGACGGCGATGGGCGCGGCGCTCGCCGCGCGGCGCACCAGCCGCGCCAGTTGGCTGTCGGAGAAGCCCATGCGTTTGGCCTGGCGCAGCGTGGCCGCGTCCAGGCAGGTGAGATGCTGCTCAAAGTGGGCGATCTCGGCTATCTGCGCCACAAACCAGGGGTCATAGGCCGTCAACTGGCAGATGGTCGTCTGGCTGTCGCCGCGCAGCAGGGCTTCATAGGCGGCGAAGAGGCGGTCGCGGTTGGGCACGCGCAGCAGGTCGTGCAGTTCGGTGGCCGGGTCATAGCCGCGGAAGCGGCCTGCCTCGTCGCGTTCCAGCGGCCCCAGACCGTCGCGCCCGATCTCCAGGCTGCGCACGCCCTTCTGCAGCGCCTCTTTGAAGGTACGGCCAATCGCCATCACCTCACCCACCGACTTCATCTGCGGCCCCAGTTCGCGGTCCACGCCGGGGAATTTCTCAAAGGCCCAGCGCGGGATCTTGACGACCACATAGTCAATCGACGGTTCGAAGGCGGCGACGGTCTGCTCGGTGATGTCGTTTTTGAGTTCGTCGAGCGTATAGCCCACGGCGAGCTTGGCCGCCAGCTTGGCAATGGGGAAACCGGTCGCCTTGGAGGCCAGGGCGCTGGAGCGCGAAACGCGCGGGTTCATCTCGATCACGACCACGCGGCCCGTCTGGGGATCGACGGCGAACTGCACATTGCTGCCGCCTGTCTCCACGCCCACCGAGCGCATGATGATGCGCGCCTGGTCGCGCAGCCGTTGATATTCTTTGTCGGTCAGCGTTTGCGCCGGCGCGATGGTGATGCTGTCGCCGGTATGCACGCCCATGGCGTCGAGGTTCTCGATGGTGCAGACGACCACGAAGTTGTCGGCGCGGTCGCGCATCACCTCTAGCTCAAATTCTTTCCAGCCGATCAGCGATTCTTCGACCAGCACCGTATGCACGGGGCTTTCCCTCAGCCCCCATTCCACCTTTTCATCGAACTCTTCAGGCGTAAAGACCGTGCCTGCGCCGCTGCCGCCCAGCGTAAACGAGGGGCGGATAAAGATCGGGTAGCGGCCAATCACCTCTTGGGCGATACGCCGCGCTTCGGCCAAGTTGTGGGCGATGGCGCTGCGCGGCGATTCCAGCCCGGCGGCGGTCATGGTCTGCTTAAAGAGGTCGCGGTCTTCGGCGACCTGCATGGCGCGCAGGTTGGCGCCGATCAACTCGACCCCGTATTTGTCCAGAATGCCTGCCTCGGCCAGCGCCACGGCCAGGTTGAGGCCGGTCTGCCCGCCGACCGTGGGCAGCAGGGCGTCGGGGCGCTCCTGGGCGATGATCTTTTCCAACACGTCGACCGTCAGCGGCTCCACATAGGTGGCATCGGCCATTTCCGGGTCGGTCATGATCGTGGCCGGGTTGGAATTGACCAGCACCACCCTGTAGCCCTCTTGGCGCAGCGACTTGCACGCCTGCGCGCCGGAATAGTCAAATTCACACGCCTGGCCGATGACAATCGGCCCGGAGCCGATGATCAGGATGGTTGAGATGTCTGTTCGTTTGGGCATAGAAGTTGGCCGCGTTCTCCACTGGCTTCGCCATAGATTCCCACTGTGGGCAGGACAAATTTGATTTCTATCTTCAACACAAGGCACAATGATGCGCCGTCGCGTCTGTGCGCTAACAAGATCGGCTGCGCCGTCGCAGCCGCGATTTGTCAGCACACGGGAGCGCCCGGCGCATGCATTTGCCTACAAGCTGCGGCCCATGTAAAGCCGCGGCCCGGTTCAGCTTGGAGACCATTGTACCGTGAGTGTGAATTCCGCTCCAAAAATCGGCGATTCCGCCCGTCATGCTGCGATGTTGGCTCCCAGCGCCGCTGCGATCTCCGCCCTGGCGTTGGTGGTCGTGGCTGCCTATATCGGCGCGCAGATGCTGGCCGATATCGCCAGCCTGAAGATCGGCGTGGTGATGGGGCTGGCCGTCGACATGGGCACGTTTGTCTACCCCATCACCTTTACGCTGCGCGACGTGGTTCACAAGACGTTGGGCAAACAGAACGCGCGCGTGCTGATTGTGACGGCGGGCGTTATCAATTTGTTTATGGCGCTCTATTTGATGTGGGCCGCGACCGTGCCCAGTGACCCGCAGTGGGGGTTGGGCGCGGAGTTCAGCGCCATCTTGGCCCCGGTCTGGCGCATCGTGCTGGCTTCGATTGTGGCGGAATTGGTGAGCGAACTGCTCGACACCGAGATCTATCACTGGTGGGTGACGCGCGTCACCACGCGGTATCAATGGCTGCGTGTGTTGGCGAGCAATAGCCTGAGCGTGCCGGTGGACAATCTGATCTTTGCGGTGGGCGCGTTCGGCTGGATGCTGCCCTGGCCGGTGGTCTGGCAAATTTTCATCATCAATCTTCTGGTCAAATATGCTGTGACCCTGGTTAGCCTGCCGCTGATCTATCTGGCCCCAGACCGGTTGCAGTCGCCGGATCAATAGCTGTACGGATAGCGATAAGGAGGGGCGCGATGTGGCAAGGGCCGGAGGCGCAGACGACGCTAGAGCGCATGAAGGCGCTGGATCGGATCGTGGCCGCGCTGCATGAACGCTACGGCGACGATCTGCTGGCGATTGGGCTGTATGGCTCGCTAAGCCGCGGCGAGGATGGCCCCTATTCGGATATCGAATTGTTCTGCGTGGTGGATATTCCCGGCACGGATGTCGACTATGAGTGGGTCTATGGCGCGGGCAAGGCCGAGGTCAACGTCTTTGGGCCGGACGTGGCGCGCACGCAGGCGCGGCGGGTGGAAGATGGTTGGGCGCTGGCGCAGGGACAGTTTGCGCGCTGTCGCCCGCTCTATGGCGACCTGGCCTTTTTTGAAGATCTCAAACAGGCTGCCCTGTCGCCGGATAGGGCGATGGCCGACGCGGTGGTGACGGCGATGGCGGTGGGTGAACTGTATGAGTGGATCGGCAAACTGCGCAACATGCAGGCGCGCGGGGAGATGACGGAGATAGCCCTGCTGGCGAGCAATTTCGTAAAACACACGGCGCTGATGCTGGGGCTGGTGCAGCGCCATCTCTACCGCACGGGCATGACGATACTGGCCGAGTCGTTGACGCTGTCCGACCGGCCCGCAGGCTATGACGGCCTGTGCCGTTTGGTGATGGCCGGCGACCTGCGCGACCCAGACCGCGTGGCCGCGGCGCTCGAAGCGACCTGGGCCGGGCTGGGGCCGTGGCTGGCCCGGCACGGCGTGGATACGTCCACGGCGACGGCGGGATTGTAACCGCAAAGGTCGCAAAGGCCAGAGGAGAACTGTTTTACTGCCTTTCTTCCTCTGACTTTTGCGCTCTTTGCGTCCTTTGCGGTAGATCTTCCGCTTTCCGAATCCGCTCTGGGCGGGTGTAGATATTGAAGCGCGGGCCGCGCAGGAAGCCAACCAGGGTGATGTCGAAGCGCTGCGCCAGGTCGACAGCGAGGCTGCTGGGCGCGGAGACGGCGCAGAAGATCGACGCGCCGGCCACACGGCATTTGTGCAGCAGTTCATAGCCGGCACGCCCGCTGACCAGGATGATCTGATCGCCAAAGGGCAGGCGGCGCTCACGCACCCCCCAGCCGATCAGCTTGTCCAGCGCGTTGTGGCGGCCCACATCCTCGCGCAGCGCCAGCAGCGTTCCTTCACGGTCAAAGAGCGCGGCGGCGTGCAGCCCGCCGGTGGCGTCAAAGACCTGCTGCGCCTGGCGCAAGGTCGCGGGCAGCCCGGCCAGCACCGCGGGCGCGATGGGCGGCATGGGCGTGAGCGGGGGGAGGGGCCGCGCCGCCAACTCGTCGAGCATGGCGCGGCCACAGACGCCGCAGGCACTGTTGGTAAAGAAATAACGGTCGAGCTGAGGCAGGTCGGGCAGCGCGGCGGCGTGGAGGGTGACGCGCAGGGCGTTGTACTGCTGGTGGTCGGGCTGCCCGTCGACGCAGTAGACCATCTGGGCGATGTCGTGTTTGGCGGTGATGATGCCTTCGGCGTAGAGAAAACCGGCCACCAGGTCATAGTCGTCGCCCGGCGTGCGCATGGTGATGGCGAGCGTCTGGCGGGCCGATCCGGCGGCCAGTTGGATTTCCAGCGGTTCTTCGATGGCCAGCCGGTCGGCGGCGCGGCGCGCCTGCTCCCCCTCGACACGCCAGATCTGCTGTTTGACGTGGGCGGCGCGGCGCACAGTTCACTCCTTGTCTGGGGCCGGTTGGCCGGCTGTGCGCCCCAGGGCGCGGGCGACGCCGGCGCGCACCCAACTGCTGTAGGAACCTTCCGGCAGCGCATCCATATACTTCAGGGCCTGTTCATAGCAGAAGCGCGCGGCGCTGCGGTCGCCCAGTGTTTCGTGCGACATCCCCAGATTTAGATACAGCGACGGAAAAAAGAAAGCGGCGGAGCCATCGGCGACACACTCGGCCCGGTCCACCGCGACCTGGTTCCAGTATAGGGTTTGCTCTGGCGTGGGCTGGCGGCGCGCCACATAGTGGGCGGCGATGCAGGCTTCGTAATCGCCCTGCGCCGTGTCCCATGCCTGCATAAACAGGGCGGCCGCGTCGGCTAGACGGCCCTCGCCTTCGGCCTCCATCCCCGCGGCGCAAAGTTTCACGACAGGGTTGTTTGGCTCCATCTGTCTCCTTTGCCGGTCACCTGCTCTGCATCGCCTCCACGCGCACGGGGCAGACCTTGAGTTCGGCGGTATGCGTGATCGGGTCATAGCCGGAGCCGGTGAGCCGGTTGATAGGCACGTCGTTAAAGCTGAAGCTGGCGAAGACCGTGCCGCGCGGCGAGCGCGTGGTCGCCTGCACCTTGACCTGCACCTCCCCGCGGCGGCTGCGCAGCGTGGCCCAACCGCCATCGAGCAGCCCCCAGGCCGCCACATCGTCGGGGTGTACCTCCAACGTTTCCTCAGAGAGCAGATAGTCGATGCCCGCGGCGCGGCCCGTTTGTGTGCGTGTGTGATAGGCTTCGAGCCGGCGGCCCGTGGTCAACCAGACCGGATAGTCGTCGTCCACCACCTCCGCCGGGTCGCGGTAGCCTGCGACGGTGAAGCGACCGCGGCCATTGGTAAACCCGTCTTCGTGCAGCCGCGGCGTTCCGGGGTGGCCGCGGTAGGGGATCGGCCATTGGTACTGGCCCGACTCGGCCAACTCCCAGTCAATGCCCGCGTAGATGGGCGACAGGCTGCACAACTCGTCGAAGATCTCCTTGGGCGTTTCGTATTCAAAACCGGGGATGCCGAGCCGGTCGGCCAGGCGGCTGATGATCCACCAGTCCGGTTTGGCTTCGCCCGGCGGGGGGACGGCGGCGCGCACACGCTGGATGCGGCGTTCGGTGTTGGTAAAATGGCCGTCGGTCTCGCCCCAAGCGGTGGCGGGCAGGACGGCATCGGCCAGTTCGGCGGTCTCGGTCATGAAGATGTCCATCACCACCAGGTGATCCAAGCTGCGCAGCGCCTGTTCGCAGTGGTGGCGGTCGGCGTCGGAGACGACCGTATTTTCGCCGTCGATCAGCATGGCGCGGATCTGGTCGCCGCAGTGGGCCAGGGCCTGCACCTTGGTCAGCCCGCGCGCCAGGTCCATGGCGCGGCTGTAGGCGGCCCCGAACTTGGCCTGGTGAGCCGGGTTGTCTACGGCCTGGAAGCCCACATAGTTGTTGGGGATGGCCCCGGCATCGCCTGCGCCTTGAATGTTGTTCTGACCGCGCAGGGGGTTGATGCCCGTGCCTTCACGGCCTAGGTTGCCGGTCATCAGCGCCAGGTTGCACAGGCTTTGCACGTTGTCCACGCCGCAGATGTGCTCGGTGATGCCCAGCGTGTAATAAATCGCGCCCTTGTCCGCCGCGCCATAGAGCAGGGCCGCGGCTTCGATGTCCGCCGCGGGCACGCCGGTGATCGGCTCGGCCCAGGCGGGGGTGAAGGGCTGGATATGCTCTAGGAAGGCGTCGAAACCCACGGTGCGCGCCGCGATAAAATCCGGGTCGATCAGCCCGGCGCGGGCGATGACATGCGCCATGGCGAGCAGCAGCGCCACATCCGACCCGACGCGCAGCGGCAAATAGAGGTCGGCCATCTCCGCCAGCCGGATGCGCCGCGGGTCGGCCACGATCAGCTTGGCCCCCCGGGCCAGCGCCCTTTTGAGGCGCGTGGCGGCGACGGGGTGACATTCGGTCATGTTGGTGCCGATGCAGAAAAAGACATCGGGTTTTTCCATGTCGGCCAGCGGGTTCGACATCGCGCCCCGGCCAATGCTGGCTGCCAGACCGGCAACCGTGGGGGCGTGTCAGGCACGCGAGCAGTTGTCGATGTTGTGCGTGCCAAAGCCGGCGCGGATGAACTTCTGCATCAAATAGTTGGCTTCGCTGGGCGTGCGCCCGGAGGCGATGCCGTAGATGCTGTGCCGTCCATGTACGGCTAGGGCGCGGCGGAAGCCGCCTGCGGCGACGTCGAGGGCTTCGTCCCAGGTGGTGGTGTGCAGCTTGCCGTCGCCGCGGCGCACCAGCGGATGCGCCAGCCGGTCGGGGTGATGCACGAAGTCAAAGGCAAACTGCCCCTTGACACAGAGCGCACCGCCGTTGGCGGGGCCGTCCGGCGCGGGCTGGATGCCGACAATGCGGTCGCCGCGCGTCAGGATGTCCACGGCGCAGCCCACGCCGCAGTAGGCGCAGACCGAGCGTGTCTTGCGAACGCCCGCGGCGTGCAGCGGCGCAGCCCTATCCAATGCCGCCAGTTGAATCTCCATACGGATGCCCTTCTTTCTTTTTTCTTTCTTCTCTCTCCGGCCTTTGCGTTCTTTGCGGTAAATCTTTCCCCTCTGCAAAGCGCAGCGCCTTTTTATCGCTCAGCGCGCCGGTGGGGCAGGTCTGGACGCACTGGCCGCAGAAGGTGCAGGCCGAATCGCGCAGCAGCCCGTCGAACTCGACCGTGATCCGCGTATGGAAGCCGCGCTGGGCGACGCTGATGGCGTAGTCGCCCTCTTGCTCGGCGCAGACGCGCACACAGCGGTAGCAGGAAATGCACAAATTATAGTCGCGCAGGATAAAGGGGTTGGGGTCGTCCAGACGGCTGCGGCCGGAATGTGCGCCGGCAAAGCGCCCCGTGTCGGCCTGATAGTTCTCTACCCAGAACGATAGCTCCTGCGACGAATAGCCGCGCAGCGGGCTGACCGCGAGATGCGGGTTTTCAGATACGACCATCTCTAGCAGCGTGCGCCGGTGGCGGTCCAGGTTTTCGCTCTGCGTATGGACGACCATGTCGATCACGGCTTGGGTGGTGCAGGCGGCGACGGGAGCGCGCGCGCCGCGCACTTCGACGGCGCACAGGCGGCACGCACCAAAAGGGGCCAGCCGTGCGTCATAGCAGAGCGTGGGGATCACTTTGCCGTGGCGGCGCGCCACCTCATAGAGTGTCTCGCCGGGGTGAAAATGTACCACTGCGCCGTCCAGCGTCATCACCAGGTCGTCGTCAAAATTGGCGTCGGAACTAGGGCCGGGGTCGGGCGTCAAGGCGTCCATGTCGTTTCTCCTTGGCGCGCCGCCAGATAGCGGGCGACCTGATCCGGGAAGGAGCGCAGCAGGCCGGCGGTGATGTTAGGGGCCGCCGTGCCTAGGCCGCAGGCGCTGAGAGCCTGCATGGTGCGGCCCACATCCTGAACTTCGGCCAGCCAGAGGTCGGGCGCGTCCGGCCCGCCGCCCTCTAGCCGTTCACTCAGCCGCTGCGTGCCGATGCGGCAGGGGAAGCATTTGCCGCACGATTCATGCGCAAAGAAGCGCATGGCCTGGGCCGCAATCTGCACCATGTCGCGGCGCTCGTCGAAGACCATGATGCCGCCCGCGCCCAAAAACGTGCCTTTGGCGCGCAGGCCCGGCTCGTCGAGCGTGACGTTGAGGTCATCTCCCGCCAGAAAGCCGCCTGACAGCCCGGCCATAGTCACGGCCTGGACCGTATGGCCCGGCAGCGGGCCGCCTGCCCAGCCGTAGAGCAGTTCAGGCAAGGGCAACCCCAGCGGCGCTTCATAGTTGCCGGGCCGCGCGATGTCGCCGGAAAGGCTGATGATCTTGGTTCCGGCGTGGCCGCCGCGGCCCAGATCGTGATACCAACCCGGCTCATGGCGCAGGATGGGCGCGACCGCGGCCAGCGTCTCGACATTGTTGACTGCGGTGGGCAAGTTGTTAAAGCCGTGGGTGACGGGGTAGGGCGGACGGTTGCGCGGGAAGGGGTGTTTGCCCTCCAGACTGTTGAGCAGCGCGGTCTCCTCGCCGCAGATATAGGCGCCCGCACCGCGGCGCAGATGGATGTCGAAGCACAGGTCGCTGCCGAGGATGTTGTCGCCGAGGCAGCCGGCGGCGCGCGCGTCGTCTAGCGCCTGGGCCAAGGTAAAGAATGTTTCGGGGTACTCGTAGCGCAGATAGAGAAAACCGAGCGTCGCGCCGGTGGCGTAGGCGGCGATGGTCATGCCCTCGACGATGGCATGGGGGTCATGGTCGAGCAGGGCGCGATCTTTGAAACAGCCCGGTTCGCCCTCGTCGGCGTTGCAGACCACGACTTTGGGCGCGCCCGGTGCGTCGGCGACAGCCTGCCATTTGAAGCCGGTGGGGAAGCCCGCGCCGCCACGCCCGGCCAGCTTGGCGTCGCGGATGTGTTGGATGACCTGGGCGGGGGACATCGCTAGGGCGCGGGCCAGCCCTTGATACCCGCCGGAGCGCCGGTAGCCGTCGAGCGTGGCGCGGCCGGGCGTGCGCAGATGGGCGAAGACGCATTCGGCGCTGCCCGCCGGGTTGGGCGGCGGCAGCGGTGATGATAGCGATAATGGCAGGGCAGCGCGCGTGCCGCCAGCGGCTGCGATCCGGAGTTGATCTTGGTGCAGCACAGGGATAGGCTGGTCACAGCGCCCGGCGCAGGGCATCGGCACGGCGTCGAGCGCGGCACAGAGCGCCTCGGCCCCATGCAGGGCGCAGACGGGGCCGGTGCAGACGCGCGGGGCGGCGGCTTCGGCAGGGCTGCGCCGCAGGTGATGATAGAAGGTGACCGTGCCATAGAGGTCGGCGCGCGGGATGCTCAGGGTATCGGCAATGGCCGTCAGGGCGGCGTCGGAAAGATGGCCGTCGCGGGCGTGGAAGGCATGGAGCAGCGGCAGCAGCGGGGCAGGTGCGGCGCGCCACCGCTCGAACAGGTCTTGGTCGGTGGGTGTGGACATGATGGCTCCAAGGGCGGGACCCGGCATGCCCCGGCGTGGGGCGGGAAGTGGCCGGTTGCTGCGCCCATTATGGGAGATCGAGGGGCGATTGTCAAAGCGTACTCAACTGCTCATTCTCATCCGCGCCCGTCTGCGCCCCGCGCTGCCATGGCCTGGCTCAATCGGTAGTCACGCACCGTGGGCGACGCCAGAAAGACGATCACGGCGATGGCCGCCGCGCTACCGCTCAACAGGATCGTGACCAGTTGCGGCCCCACCAGGTCGGCCCCGATCCCGGCCACCAGCGCGCCGATCGGCATCAGCCCGGAGTTCAGGCTGACGATCCCGGTCACGCGCCCGCGCAGCGCATCTGGGATCGAAAGCTGCAACAGCGTCTGGTTGGTCGTCAGATAGACCATCTCGAAAAAGCCCGCCAGCATCAAAAAGACCAGCGCCAGCCACAGGTCGGAACTGAGCGCAAAGCCGATCAACGACAGGCTGAGCAGCAGCAGCGCCAGCAGTTGCAGCAGCCCCCGGCGTTCCAGTTGGCCGAGCGATGCCGTGACAAACCCGCCGGCAATGCCCCCCACCCCCACCGCCGAAAGCAGCAGCCCCAATGTGTCCGGCCCGCCTGCGAAGACATCCTTGGCATAGATCGGCGGCAGCGCTGAGAAGGTCGGGATGATAAAGAGCGGCAGCACCCAGCCCATCAAGATAAAGGCGCGCGTGGTGCGCTCGGCTGCAATATAGCGCAGCCCTTCGGCCAGGCTGCCGCGTGCCCTGGCTGCGCTCACGTCCCCCTGTTCAGGCGGCAAGTGGAGCTTGGTGATCGTCAGCGCCACCAGCGCATAGGCCCCGGCCTGGACAAAGAAGTTCCCCGCCGGGCCGAACCAGAGGATCAAAAAGCCGCCGATCGCCGGGCCGAGCGAGCGCATCACGGCCCAGCCGGTCTGCACCAGCGCCACCGCGCTGGGCGCCAGGCTGCGCGGCACCAGCGTAAAGACCAGCGTCTGGCTCAGCGGCATACTGACGGCCTGGGCGACGCCCCCCAGCAGGGCGAAGATGTAGAGCGGCCAGATCAGCGCGGTGTCGACCAGCAGCACCAGGCCAAAGACCAGGCTGATGGTAAAAAGCCAGCCGCTGGTGGCATAGAGCAGCCCTCGGCGCGAAAAACGGTCGACCGCCACGCCGGCCATCGGCGCCAGCCCCAAAGTCGCAATCGAGCGCACCAAGTTGAGCGTGCCCAACATCGCGCCTGAACCGGTCAGTTCATAGACCAGCCAGCTTAAGGTCACCTGCTGAATCCACTGAGCGCTGTTGGACAACGTCGTGCCAGTGATAAACCAGGCGAAATTGGGCAGCCGCAGCGGCGCAAACGCGCCCGCCGGCGCTGCACGCTCCGGATCGGCTGTCGTGTGGGCCGGCAACTGTGTCATGCAGCATGTGTCCTTCGTGGGCAGTAGGGGCAAAAGCGAGTAGCCAGTAGTGGCGCTGCGCATCCTGTGGGCGCGCAGCGCCACTACTGGCTACTTTCTCTCTCTAGCCTTTGCGCCCTCTGCGGCTTTGCGGTGAGATTCTCTTACTCGGACACGTCGTAAAGATAGAACCATTTGTCATTGAGATACTGCGTATAGTTGTCCTGGATCATCGAGTTGAGCGCCGCGTTGAACGGCCCGACCAGTTCGTCCTCCGGCGGGAAGATCAAGCCAAATCGTTCGGTGGAGAGCGCCGGCCCGGTGATCTTGAGCGCATCGGGGTTGGCCCCCACATAACCCTTGCCTGTCGCCGTGTCGGTCAAGACCATATCGACATCGCCGTTGAGCAAGGCTTGCACCGCTGCGCCAAAGTTCTTGAACAGCACTAGCCGGTCGCTTTCGGCATCCCCGCCCAAAATCTGATCCACTGCCGTGAAATAGCTCGTCGTCCCCGCCTGCGACCCGATCAGCAAGGTGGGGTCGGCGGCAAATTCGGTGGCGTTGACAAAGCGGTCTTCATCGGCGCGCACCAGCATATACTGCTGGCTGGTCATATAGGGGATCGAGAAGCTCACCTGCGCCGCGCGTTCGTCGGTGATGGTGATGCCGTCCATGCCTACGTCATACTGCCCCTGGTTCACGGCGGCGATCATCGTCTCCCAAGCTGCGGTCTGCCACTCCACCACACAGTTGATGCGCCGGCAGATCTCGTTGACCGCGTCATATTCCCAGCCTACCGCCTGGCCTGTCGCCGGGTCCACGAAATTGAGCGGCAGATAGTCATTGGCCGTCACCGCGGTCACCGTGCGCCCTTCCAGGTCGGGCAGTTGTTCATAGATATCCTCGGCGTTGGGGTCGTTGAGATAGAACCATTTGGTCGAGAGATAGTAGAAATAGCCGTCGCGCGTCATGGCGTCGATCGCCTGGT
The DNA here is from genome assembly GCA_020845455.1 of Caldilineaceae bacterium. Classification (GTDB taxonomy): domain Bacteria; phylum Chloroflexota; class Anaerolineae; order Caldilineales; family Caldilineaceae; genus QEUY01. Next base: position 6,165 of record JADLFO010000125.1, on the reverse strand, counting down.
TAAACGGCTCGACCAGGTCGCTCTGCGGCGTAAAGATAAAGCCGAAATCCTCCGACGCCAGCGGCGAACCGATGATCTTAAGCCGGTCGGGGTTGGCCCCGATATAGCCTTGGCCGCTGGCCGCATCCACCAGCGCCAGGTCTACGTCGCCGTTGAGCAGCGCCTGCACCGACGCGCCAAAATTCTTAAAGAGGACAATGCGTGGGTTGCTCTCGTCGCCGTCCAAAATCTCATAGACCGCAGTATAGAAGCTGGTCGTCCCGGCCTGCGACCCGATCAGCAGGTCGGCATCGGCGGCGAATTCCTGCGGCGTGACAAAGCGGTTTTCGTCGGCGCGCACCAACATAAACTGCCGGCTGCGCAGATAGGGGATCGAGAAATCCACCTGCTGGGCGCGCTCCTCGGTGATCGTGATGCCGTCCATGCCCACGTCGAACTGCCCGGCGCGCACCGCCGCGATCATCGTATCCCACGCCGCCACCTGCCAATCCACTACACAGTTGAGCCGCCGGCAGATCTCGTTGACCGCATCATATTCCAGCCCTTCAGCCTGCCCGGTCAGCGGGTCCACATAGTTGAGCGGGATGTAGTCGTTGGCGGTCACCGCCACCACCGAGCGCCCACCCAGGTCGGGCAGGTCATAGACCGCGGCCACGTCAGCGGGTTGACCCGCGGGCGCAGCATCTTGGGCGGCGGAGGCCGGTGCGGTTTGCGGCGTCTGGGCGACGCAGCCGGCGACCAGCCAGACCAACAGTCCAAGGGTAAGAGCTATCAGCCGCGCGGTATGTCTGAGGGACATGGTCTGTCTCCTTCGCTCATGGTTGCATACAATGCCATATAGGGAGAATACGCTGGTATCGTAGCATGAAACACGCATCCGCTCCACAACCGGCGCGCGGATGTTGACGAATGGCGCGCCCTGCGCTATGATCCACGCACTTACCGACCGGTCGGTAAGTGCGTGGTAGATGGAGAGGAAACATGCAAAGACGAATGATGCTCGTACTTTTCTTGGGGGTGCTGATGGCCGCGCTGGACGTTGCCATCGTCGGGCCGGCCCTCCCGGCCATCCAGACCGCCTTCGGGGTCGGCGACCGGCTCCTGCCCTGGCTTTTCACGATCTATGTCTTGACCAACCTGGTCGGCACGCCTCTGATGGCAAAGCTGTCGGACCGCCTGGGGCGGCGTAGCGCCTACCTGGCCGCGGTCGGGTTGTTTGCGCTTGGCTCGCTGGTGGTTGTGCTGTCGCCCAGCTTTGGCGTCATGCTGGTGGGCCGCGCTATCCAAGGCTTTGGGGCGGGCGGCATTTTCCCGGTGGCGTCGGCTGTGATCGGCGACACCTTTCCTGCCGACCAGCGCGGGCGCGCCCTGGGGCTGATCGGCGCGGTCTGGGGGTTGGCCTTTATCATCGGCCCCATCTTGGGCGGGCTGCTGCTGCTGCTCAGTTGGCATTGGCTGTTTGCCATCAATATTCCGATCGCGCTGGCTGTGGTCGCCGCCGGCGCGGCCATCCTTCCGTCCACGCGCCCCGCCGAGCCGCCGCGCTTTGACTGGCGCGGCATGGCAACGCTGGCTGTGCTGCTCACGTCGCTGGCCTATGGCCTCAACCAGATCGACGCCGCCCATCTGGGGCAGAGCTTGACCTCGCCCGGCGTCTGGCCCTTTCTGGCGCTGGGCTTGGCCTTGATCCCGCTGCTGGCGGTTGTCGAACGCCGCGCCGCCGACCCCATCATCCAGCCGCAGCTTTTTGCATCGCGCCAGCTACGGCTTGCCAATGCGCTCTCTTTTGGCGCGGGCATGGGCGAAGTCGGCGTGCTTTTTCTGCCGGCGCTGGCGGTGGCTTCCTTCGCCGTGAGCGAAGCGCGCGCCAGCTTTATGGTGCTGCCCCTGGTGGTCGCGCTGGCGCTGGGGTCGCCGCCGGCCGGTCGTCTGCTCGACGCCGTGGGGTCGCGGCTGGTCATCCTAGCGGGGACAAGCTTGCTGGCTGCCGGAATGCTCACGCTTTGGCGTGTTTCCGGCACGCAGGTGGGCTTCTATGCGGGCAGCATCTTGATCGGCTTTGGGCTGTCGAGCCTGCTCGGCGCACCCCTGCGCTATATCATGATCAACGAGACGCCCGCCGAGAACCGCGCCGCGTCGCAGGCGCTGTTGACGATCTTCACCAGCGTGGGCCAACTGGTCAGCGCGGCGCTGATCGGCGCGGTCGCGGCCAGCGCCGAGGGCCGCGTGGCGGGCTATACCCAAGCCTATCTGGCGATCGGTCTGCTGGCGCTGCTGCTGGTCGCGCTTGCCGCCCGCCTCAAAGGGCACAGCGCAGAGCTTGCCACCCTCCAACCGCAAGCGGAGCGAGTGACCGCGCCCTAGCCTGGCCGCCATACGTTCGCCAGATATACGCCAGTTCGCGCCTTCTCTGCGCCTGTGCGATAATGCACACGTCGCCCTTGCCCCGTGCGACACAACACAGGAAGGACAAAGGAGGCTTCCCCATGAAAGTCGCCGTCGCCGGCCCCACCGGAGTCTTGGGCCGCGCCCTGATCCCGCGGCTGCTGGCGCAGGGTCACAGCGTGGTCGCCCTGGCCCGTTCGCTCGACAAAGCCCGCGCCGTGCTGCCCTCTGCCGCCGAGATCCGTCCCTTCGACATGCTTGCGCCGGAACAGCGGCCCGGCCTGCCCGCCCTGCTGCAAGGCTGTGACGCCGTGCTGCACATTGCCACCGCCATCCCCGCCGACATGGACGCGCCCGGCGCCTGGGATGCCAACACGCGCCTGCGCACCGAAGCGACCGAAGCGCTGCTCACCGCCGCGCGGCAGGCAGGCGTCAGCCGCTACTTGCAGCAGAGCATCACCATGGCCTACCCGGACTGCGGCGATGCCTGGATCGACGAAAGTACGCCGCTCGACCAAACGTCGCGCCGCGGTGGCGTCACCAACCCGGTCGTCACCATGGAGGGCCTAGTGCGCTCGCTGGCGGAGGGCCAGATGGCGTGGTGCATTCTGCGCGGCGGCAGCTTTGTCGGCCCCGACACCTTTCAGCAGAGCGATATTGCCAAGCTCAAAGCGGGCACGCTGACCGTCCCCTGCGATGGGCGCAACTACGTCTCGCTGATCCATGTAGACGACATAGCCGCCGCCTTTGCCGCCGCGCTTCTGCGTGCGCCCAGCGGATCGGTCTTCAACATCGTGGACGAACCGCTGCGCAACGGCGACTATCTGGACCGTCTGGCCGATGTCACAGGCAGCCCCCGCCCGCCGCGCGCGCCACAGCAGCCCTGCCCTCCCTCCTGGCGCTGCAGCAACACCGCCGCCCGCGCCGCCTTGGCGTGGACGCCCACACACAGCCTCTGGCCCCAGCCCTAGCGCAATCAGCCGGAGAGGAACCCGCCATGACCATCCGACGCCGCTCGCGGCTTGCCCGTCTGGCCGTTGCGCTTATCGCCGCGCTGGCCGCCGTCCTCGCCGGCTGCGGCCCCACCCCGCCCCAAGAGTTGACCTACACGCTGGTCGAATCGGGCAGCAGCGATGTCTGGGCGTCGGATGGCCCGGGACTGCTGGCCGTGGCAAGCGCGGGTGATATTGCCACGGTCGCGCCCTATCTCAGCCCGCAGGCCGCTGCCACGCTGGAGACGCTGGACTACGCACACGAGTTCGCCCTACTTATCCTGCGCGGGCGCGATGACCGCATCCCCGCCCGAGAGCCGATCCGCCGCATCGTCTGGTGGGGCAACGTCGTCACCGTGCAGATGCAGTTGGGCGAAGAGGCCGCGGCCGCGCCTGCCGGCTCTCCCTACACGCTGGTGCGCGTCGAGAAAGGGCCGCATTGGGGCGGCGCACACACGCTGCGCCTGGTCACCCCCGGCGCAGCCGAGAATATCCTCACCTCGGTGCGGTCTATCCCCTAGCAGGTCGCCGGCATGCAGCTCTCATTCCGCGCCGCAAGCGAACCAGTCTGCGGCGCGGAATGAGAGTGTGTGATCAGAGATGCGGCGGCGGGGTTGATCCCGACGGCTTTCGCCTCGGGCGGACGTGGGCGGTCTGGCGCGTGACCCTCTATTGCCTATTTCTGCTGCTGATGCCAGGACATAGCCTCGCCGCGCACGAGGCGGGAGCGGCGCTCGTAGCGGCCCGGCCACTCGACCGGCAGGTCGCCGTTTTCGACCATCAGCTTGAGCGGGTTGACGCGCGTCTTGAGCGGCAGATAGATGCGCTGGCGTTTGCGCGCCGATTCAAACAGCGCCATCATCACCTCTTGGACGGCGCGCGCCCGCTCGGCGCCGCTGATCGGCGTGTCGATGCGGCCCTCAACCCAGTCGATCGCCTCTTGGCACTGGTGCGCCCAGGCGTCATGCCACGGCGCCTCGACCTGCTGCCACCCCTGCGATGCGCTGTTGAGATAGCGCACCGTGCCGATCTCATAGTTGTAGCGCGCCGAGGGGCCTTCGGGCATGTACATCGGCGCGTCGCTGGGGATCTCGCTGTCGGGATGATGGGTGGTGTCCAGTTCCATGATGCCCTCCGTGCCGATCACGCGGCAGCCCTGCCCAAGCCCCTGGATCAGATTGCCCTGGATCAAGATGGCGGCGCCGTTAGCGCAGCCCGCCAGCCCCAGACAGGCATCTTCCGCCGGCAGCCCACGCTCGACTTGGTCGGTGGTGCGTTCGACGCTGCCCATCACCCACTCAACCTGGGGTTCGTCCATCAGAAAGAGCGCCAGCCGGATGTTGTGTGAGTTGGTGTTGAGGATGTTGCCGCCGTCGTCCAGTTGCACCTGTATGACTTTGCCGATCACGCCTTGGCGGATCAGGTCGCGCGCCTTGAGCCAGGTGGCATGGTGGGGGCGCTGGTAGGCGATGATCAACTTGACGCCGTTGCGCGCGCAGGCGGTCAACATCTCGTCGGCTTCGCCCAGGTCGACCGCCATCGGCTTTTGGCAGAGGATCGCTTTGGGGCGGCGGGCGGCGGCGGCGATGACCATCTCCGCATGTTGCTGGTGCCACGAACAGACATCGACAAAGTCGGGCCGCTCCTGGTCGAGCATTTGGCGATAGTCGGCGTAGCGATGGCCCTCGCCCACCTGAAAGAAGTCGCCGAACTCGCGGCGGGCGTCGGGGTTGGTGTCGGCGATGGCGGCGATCTGGGTCGGCTGGCCGGGGACGCCGAGCCAGCCGCGCGCGTGGACACGGGCGATCGTGCCGCAGGCGATGATGGCGGTACGGTAGGTGTTCATGGAATTCTCCTCATGCTCGATGATAGTGACGGGTACTGGTCACTATACACCATAACGCATCCACGCCACAGCGCAACGGCAGCTAGAAAACTGCCTGCGCTGTGGCGTGGATCGCCGCATGGTGCGATGACAAACGCCGGTCTCTGTTGCGCGCCGGAGGTAGCGCGTGATATAGATGGCCCCTAGATGGCCCTAGGTCGCGGGACGGCTGCTATTCCAGATGTCGCGGTACCATTTCCACTGGTCACCCTCCTGCTTCCAGATGACGATAAATTTCGCATCGTCTAGCACTTGGCCGCCCTCTCCGCGCAGGGTGGCCCTGCCGACTTCATAGACATGCTCGCCGGCCGGCTGCAGTTCGATGGTTTCGAGCGTGACGCTGCGCACGCCCATATTGATCGCACCCTGCCATAGTGACTGTAAGGCCTGGCGTCCCTGGGTCATTGCCCCATTGGGCGGAAAGGCTTGACCGTCTGTTGCGTAGGCTGCCGCCATCGCCGCGGCGTCGCCTCGCTCCATCGCTGCCTCAAACGCACGATTGGTCGCGTCGATCCCTTGTTGCACTGCGGTTGCCATGATTCCATTCTCCTTTTCGCCATGCCGATTCTCATGCCGGGACGATCATCCAAGAGACTGATTGGTCTGCCACTGCGTGTGGCACAAGCGCAGACCCCATCACGCAGGCGAGCTATTGTCCAGCCATCAAGGTTTCTATACGATTGAGCGGGAAAGGCACGGTTGGTGAGTACACGGACGCAGGGCCGGTTATTGGAATAAACGGGCGGTTTTGGGTAATTCCGGCAGTGTGTGGTTGGGCTTGTCAGGCGGCGAGTCTGACCTACGCACTATCCTGCCCGCTCCAGGTTGAGCGCCAGCAGCCGCGCCAAGATCTCTTCGTCGCTCAGGCCGGCGGGCCAGCCATAGGCGGCAAAGACGGCTGTG
>JADLFO010000124.1 GCA_020845455.1 Caldilineaceae bacterium | reverse complement strand
GTCAGCACAGCCATTACCTTGCCGCTGGTGCTGTTGGCCCCGGCGCTGATCGCGCTGGCCGCCAACTTCGGCCTCGTCGGGCTGCTCCAGGAGATGGGGCTGGCCCCCCAACCGCCGGTGATCCCCAAACGCTGAGTAGGTATATACCACGCAGGCATCACGCCAAAGGAATCAGGATGCAAACCGAAACCTTCGCCCTCTATCAGCAGGAGTCACGCAAGACCTGGAGCGAGATCCCCACGAACCATCCCATCGTCTATCCCACGTTGGGGCTGGCGAATGAAGCCGGCGAAGTGGCGGGCAAGATCAAAAAGATCTTCCGCGACAAGGGCGGGCAGATTACGCCCGAAGACCGCGAGGCGCTTAAGCAGGAATTGGGCGATGTCCTCTGGTATCTGACGCAGATCTGCACCGAGTTGGACCTGACGCTGGAGGAAGTCGCCGGGGCCAACCTGACCAAGCTCTTCTCGCGCCAGGCGCGCGGCACGCTCTACGGCAACGGCGACACGCGCTAGCGCCCCTAATACCCCTGCCACCAGTCTTTGCGCGAGCGGGGGTCCATAAATGACCCGCGGTCGCGCACCGCCACCATGATGCTCTCGCCCCGGCTTGTCCCCAGGGGCACATCCAGCCGCAGCCCCGGCAGTTCACGGCGGCCCGCCTGGTGAAGTTGCCGATACAGCGCCAGCAAGTTGGCATCCACGCATAGATTCTCCAGGTGGACCAGATAGCCCGGCGCGACCGAATCGTCGCGCGTATAGCCCAGGGTGAGGCGCGTCTCCTCGGCATAGAGGACCAAGGCGCGGTAGGCCCCGCCCGCAATGTCCTCCTTGCGCCCCGGCAGATAGAGCGGTTCGTCGCGGCCGGTCGCCAACGTCACTGCCGTTACCGGCGGGTTGGTCAGCGGCGCGCCGCGGCAGCCGGGTTCTTCGGCGCTCTGGGCGCAGACACCGTTCCAGTTCCAGTCATAGACTTGATAGAGCGCGGTCATCGTCCCCAGGCGCGCGGGCCGGAAAAGCTGCGCCAGTTGCGGCGGGTCGCCGTGCGTATCCCCGCCGAGGTCGATCAACCCCTGAAAATTGACGGTCGCCGTATAGCCGCGCATCGTCAAATTAAGGTCGGGGTCATCCACCGGTGCGGGCAGCGCCGGGCGCGGTGCGCCGAGGATCGAAACCGAGTCATAGCGGTTGGCGGACAACATCGGGCAGCCGCTGTCGGAGCGCACCTCGCCCATATGCAGCAGGGGCAGAAAGATGTAGGCGGGGGGTACGGTCTGCTGTGGGGTGACCTCCTGCGCCTGGACGGGGTCGGCTAACCAAGCGGCGGCGAGCAAGAGGGCAAAGAGTCCCCCAAAGAGCCAGGCGCGAGACGCCTGCCCCTCTGGGGAGGTAGAAGGAACTCGGTTGTACATCGTCTACTCCACGCGGGTGGGGCGTCGCAGCCTAGGAGGGCTAGGCCGGCGGCGCCGGGTTCTGTCTGTCTATACCGGCCGGCGGCCCAAACTCAGGGGCGATGGGCGCGGCCAACTGCCAAAACCGTAAACCGCCCAGCCAGAGGCCGAGCAGACCAAAGAGCGTGTCGCGGCTGCGGATCAAGAGGCTGAGCGCGATGCCGACGCCGGGGTCCAGCCCCAAGCCGCGCGCCGCCAGGGCCAACCCGGCCTCCAGCGCGCCCAGCCCCGCGGGCAGCGGCAGCAGGATGGCGAGGCGCGCCGCAACCAGGGCGGTAGCCGCCTCCAGCGGCGTGAGCCGCAGCCCCAAGACTGCGGTGAGCAGCCAGAACTCGCCGATCACGCCGAGCCAACTCAAGAAAGATACGGCCAGCGCGGCCCAAAGGGCGCGCGGATGCCGGCGGCATAGCAGGCCGGCCTGCGCTTCGCTGCGGCGCAGCGTCACCAGCCAGAGCGCGGGGATCGTCCCCGCGCGGCCCTGCTGCCGCTTCCACAGCCGTCCGGCCAGCCGGTCGAGGCGGCGCAGCGTCCCGCTGATCGGATGGCGGCCGCGCCCCAGCGCCGCCAACAGTCCCGCGGGCAGCGCCAGCAGCAGCAGGACATAGACGGCCAGTTGCGCCGCCAGCCCTGCGCCCAAGTCATGGCCCAAGACAGGGCGTTGGGTCAAAAGCAGAAAGACGCCCGCCGCCAAAAACGCAAAGTTGACCAGCATTTCCAGCACTTTGTCGAGTGTGACCGCGGCGATGGCGGCGGCGGGCGGCGTCTGATGGCCGCGCACGGCGGCCAAGACCTGATAGGGTTCCCCGCCAAAATGGGGGCCGGGCGTGAAATAGCTGATGCCAAAGGCGGTGAGCCGGTAGACCAGCAGCCGCGTATAGGCGATGGCATGGCCCTGGGCGCGCAGAAAGATCCACCAGCGCCCGGTGAAGCCGGCGAAGATCAGCAGGTTGAGCGCGAGCAGGGCCAGCCCTTCGACGGGCGTCAACTGCTGCAGCGCGGCCGGCACGGCGCGCGGGGTGACGGCGCGCGACACCCACACCAGCAGGAGCAGCGCAGCGATCAGCAGGGCCAGTGTGCGCCGCCGCGGGCGCAGGAGCGCAGCGGCGCTCATCGGGGTGTAGTCATCATCTGAGCATGTTAGTTCATAGCGGGATTTCGTGGGAGTCGCCGGGGCGCTTGTACAGGATGGGGTCTTCGGGCCGCCAGGCCGCCCAGCGCCCGCCGCCCGCATGGGCCACGACGATGGCCGCGATCAGCAGCCACGCATTGCCGCCCCAGTCCAGCCCGGCGGCGCTGATATCCAGACAGGCCAGCCCCACCATCGCCAGCGCCGCCACGCGTCCCAAGATGCCCAGCAGATAGGGCAGCAGCGCCAGCAGAAAGACCGCGCTCCACAGCCACAGCAGCCGGCGCGGGTCGGCAACCCCGCTCTGCGTCAAATGGGGCTGCCAGGTGGGGAAGTGCGGCAGTTCCGCCGCCAGGATCTGCAGGGCGACCCCCGTCCCGGCGACGCGGCAGCACAGCGGCAGCCACCCTTCGATCAGCGCCTTGAGCGCGGCGCGGCGGCGCAGATAGCGCGGACCGGTCGGGTCGATCATGCCGCTGACCACGCCCCAATCGCGCGCAAAGCTCAGCGCCAGCGGCAGCGCAAAGACCACCGCGGCCAAGGTCGTCAGCGGCGGCACAAAGACCGGCCAGAGCATGACGCTGACAAACCCCGTCTGAAACCCGGCGATGATGCGCCGCGCCGCGCTGGGCGTCATGGCATAGACGGGCAGCCCGCGGCGTTCGCGCCACCAGAGGCCGGCGATAAAGATCTGCCGCGCCAGCGCCAGCGGCAGATACCAGAGCGGCAGCGCGCCGTATTGGATGGCGAGCACGATGGCGACCAGGATGCCAAGGCCGTCGAACTCCATGTCGAGGATGCCGCCCAGCTTGGTTTCGTACTGGGTGATGCGCGCCACATAGCCGTCGATATAATCCACCAGGCGCGCCACGGTGTAGAGCAGCGCGGGCATCCACGCCAGCCAGCCGGGCGGGCGCGGGGCAAAGAGAAAGCCGGCCACCAACGCCAGCAGCAGCCCGCAGAGCAGCGTCAGCGCCGTGCCATAGCCAAAGCCGACACGCAGAATGGGGCTGTCGGGCGGGTGGTTGTGGCGCAGACTCCCCCACAGGATCGCCAGTTCCACCAGCGCGGCCAACCCCGCCCACAGCAGCCAGCCCACGGCGCGACTCGGCTGCCAGGCGTCACGCAGCAGCCAATAGCCGCCCGCCAGCGCCCCCGCATAGATCAGCGCGGTAAACGCCCAGCGCAGCCGCAAGCGGCGCAGCGCCTGAAGATTAGAACCGCTCGGATCGGCAGCGGTTTCGAGGGCGGCTGTGCCTGCGGACATCCGGTTCAAGCCTCCTCGCCCGCCGGCGCAGGCCGGTTGAGCACCGACCCGCCCAGGTTGATCAAGGCGCTGCCGATCCGGCGCAGACAGCCCTCCAGGTCCTGTTCGATGGCGGCTGCGGAGAGCCAGATCACTTCCCACTGTTCGGAGCGGGGCGCAAGCCGCCGTTCCTGCGCCAGCGTTGCGGCTGGGGCGGGGTCGCCGCAGACAATGCCCAGATTGCCGCCGCGGGCGCGCAGCGTGATGTCGACCGGGCGGTTGTCCACCAGACGATTTTTGAGCGGGCGCAGCCGGTTGGCGCGCAGCGCATGCCAGAGCTTGAGAAAGGGGTCATCCTGCACAAACAGTTCGCGCACATCTTGGGCGTGGAGCAGCCGTTCCAGCGTGGTATGGATAAAAGTGATGCGGCGCAGCGTGGCCGACGGCAGCACGGGGTCCAGCCGTTGAAACGGCCCCAGTTCGACGCGGAAATAGTATTCGTCGGCGCGCGGGTGGTCCGGCTCTTGGGGCAGCAGTTCGCGGCGCGTCAACAGCCGGTAGCGTCGCGTGGCGGCATAGAAGCTGATGGCGTGCGCTTCGGGTGCGCCCTTAAAGGCCCCGGTCTGATAAAAGGCCAGATAGTCGGCGCCGATACGCTGCGGAGCGCGGCGCTGCGGGATGCGATACCAGCCTTCGGAGGCGGCGCGGCGCATGTCGTCGGCATTGTTGACCACGGCCACCAGCACCGTGCGCCGCCGCGCCTCGGCATCGCTATAGAGCGCCTCCGGGCGGGCGTCGGGATAGGGTGTGCTCATGCAGCCTCCCACACATCTTGGCGGCGGGCATAGATGTCGCCGGAAGGGCCGTCGGGGTCCATCCGGCGCAGGGCAGCGGTCATCTCGGCCTGAGAAAGCCAGCGGGGCGACTGCCAGCGGTGCTGCTCGCCCAACGACCAGTTGTAGCGATAGTCGCCCAGCGCGGCCAGCCGCTCCAGACAGCCAAGGGCCAAGGCTTGGGTGGCGGGGATCGTCTCGAACGAGAGCGTGGGCAGCGGGCGCGTCAGCCCGGCCAGGACTTCCCCCTCAAACCCTTCCACGTCGATCTTGCAGAAGACGGGTTCGCCAAAGCGGGCGACCAGGTCGTCTAGGGTGGTGACCACGACCGGCACGCTCTCTTCCCAGCGCACGCCGGCAAAGGAATCTACCTGCTGCACGGCCTGGATCCAGCCGGGCGAGAGGCTGCTGACGGTGGGGTTGGCCTCGCACACCCACAGGGGCAGCACGCCGGGGGCCGCGCCCACGGCCTCTTCCACCAGGGTCACGCCGGGCGTCTGCCCATAGAGCCGGCGCAGAAGCCGCATACACTGCGGCTGCGGTTCGACACCCACCACGCGACCCCCCAGCCGCCGCCAGACGGCGATGCGGTTACCTACATGCGCGCCGATATCAAAACAGATGTCGCCAGGCCGGATAAACTGGGCATAGAAGCGTGCCATGCGGTGCGCCTGGAAGGGTTTGCCATAGTAGATGACAAGTGAGCGGGCCACGCCAAAGGCGCGCCGCGCCGGACGCAGATCGGGCAGCTTCATAGCTCCAGACGATAGCACAGAGAGGGATTCACTGCAACAGGGGAGAAAGTTGTCAGAGCAGAGAGGTCGCCGCAGCGAGGAAAATCCGAGGAATTTGGGCGAACTGCTCTTCTTGACCTCAGTATATCACAATTGTCAAGCAAATAAACCGGCCATATGGCGGTTTTTTCCTGCCCAAAAACCGCTACCCTCATAGGCCTGAGCAACGACGTTTGGGTTGCTCTACTGATTTCATGGAGGGTTTACACCATGTGGCTTGGGATTGATTTTGGCACAACGAACACCTCGGCGGCGGTCTATGACGGCAACAAGTTGGACTACATTCCGCTCGATCCACACAACAGCAGTGAGTACAATTTACGGTCCATGATCTATGTGGACAATCAACATCGTGTGCGCTTGGGGGTGGACGCAGTCCAAACGTTTCTGCGTGAAGACACGGGACGCCCCGTTGTCCTCGAAGAAAAGGTGGTGGGTACGATAGAGAATACCGTGGCAAGTCAAGGGTTTGAGCCGGGGGAACAAGGCGGCCCCATCACGATTATCTATGATGTGCTGATTGATGAGGATGTTGCCATTCGCGGCAGGTTGCTGCAATCCATCAAGACCGGCTTGCGATCAGCGGCCTATCAAGGGACAAAAATATTCGGGAGGTATTACACCATTGAAGAGTTAATCGCCTTCATCCTGCGCCATGTGCGACAGCGGTCAGAACAGATTTTAGACCAACCGGCGCGCCAAGCCCTGATTGGGCGACCGGTGACCTTCTCGCATGATCCGGCGGTGGATCAGCTTGCCGAGGAGAAGATACGCCGCGCCGCGCACCTGGCCGGCTTTGCCCAAGTGGACTTTTTGCCTGAGCCGGTCGCTGCCGCAGCCTTCTACGCAAATCGCACATCACACGAACAGACCCTTCTGGTCTTTGACTTTGGGGGCGGCACCCTGGACCTAACCGTCCTAAAGGTAAGCGCCGCCGGGCAACAACAGGTGCTTGCTTCGCTGGGCATCCTGGTGGGGGGTGATGATCTCGATAGCGCCATTATGCGCGGCAAAGTAGCTCCCTATTTTGGGACACAATCGGCAATTGATGTGAACTTTGATGGGCGACTCATTCCTTTCCCTGAGCATTTGGCGGAATTGCTCGAACAGTGGCAGACCATTCCGACACTCACTCGTCCGGAAAACCTTCAGATCATCCGGCGTGGGATCCAGTATGGCAATGACCGCGCGGCTTTTCAAGCTCTGGAAACATTGGCGACCCAGAACTATGGGTTTGCGCTCTTTCAAGCAATCGAACAGGCAAAACGTGAACTCTCACAGCAGGCAGCGTCTACGATCAGACTGCAACTGGCGGAAGTTCAACTTGCGGTTGAGCTATTGCGCGAGGAATTTAACGGTTTGATTGGAACTGAACAAGCCGAGGTTCGGCGTGGCATTCGTGAAGCCATTGCCGCGGCGGGGCTAAACCCTGAACAGGTTGAGGTGGTGGTAGCGACGGGTGGCTCTTCTGCCATCCCTGCATTCCAGGCACTCTTGCGGCGTGAAATCCCTGGTGCAGAGATAGTGGTCTCCGATCCGTTTGGCTCGGTGACGGGCGGGCTGGCGATTCATGCGTATCAACACCAACTGGCATCTGCCTAATTGAGTAGCCAGTTGTGGGGGCGCAGCCCCACAACTGGCTACCGACAACTGGCTACTGTCTTTATTTCGTTTCCTTCACGCTGCGCTTGTGCCAATCCTCGGCAAAGAGGTTGAAATGCAGCGTCCGCTGCGGATGGGCCGCGATCACGTCTTCGTTGAGCGTCAGCCCTAGCCCCGGGCGGTCGGGCAGGGCGAAGTAGCCGTCGATCACTTCGGGCAGCCCATCGGCAGCTTCCTTGACAAAGGCTTCGGCAAAATCGTTGAAGTATTCCTGAATCTTGAAGTTGGTCGTACACGCGCCCAGATGCAGCGCAGCCGCGGTCGAGGCCGGGCCGCCCACGTTGTGCGGCGCAATCAGAATGTAATAGTTGTTGGCCCAGGCCGCCAGCTTTTTGGTGTTGAGAATCCCGCCGAAATGGGTGATGTCGGTCTGGATGATGTCGGCGGCCTGCAGCTCAAACAACTCGCGGTATTCAAACGGGGTGTGGATGCGTTCGCCGGTGGCGATGGGGACACCCAGCGGGGCGATGGCGTCGGCGACTTTCTTGAGCGCGGCCAGGTTTTCGGGTGGAACGGGTTCCTCGAACCAGCTTGGCTGATACGGGGCCAGTTCGCGCGCGATCTCAATGGCGGTCACGGGGTTGAAGCGCCCGTGCATCTCGACTAGGATTTCCACCTCCGGCCCCACCGCGTCGCGCACGGCCTCCACCAACCCGATCGATTTGACCTTGTCGGCACGCTCCATTTCATAGAAGCCCGCGCCAAAGGGGTCAAACTTGAGCGCCCGATAGCCGCGTTCCACCACGCGGCGCGCCGCGGCGTGAAACTCCTCCGGGCTGCGCTCGACGGTATACCAGCCGTTGGCATAGGCTTTGATCTTGTCGCGCACCGCGCCGCCGAGCAGCCGGTAGACGGGCTGGCCCAACGCCTGCCCCACAATATCCCAGCACGCGATCTCGATCAGGGAGATGCCGGTCATGACGATCTCGCCTGACCGGCCAAAGTCTTCGAGATACATGCGGTGGACCAACTGCTCGACGTTAAACGGGTCGCTGCCCAGCACATAGCGGGGCACGGCCTCTTTCAGATAGCCCACCACCGCCTCGGTGCGGTTGAGGGCGCGCGCATCGGCGACGCCGGTCAGCCCTTCATCGGTCTCTACCTTGACGAAGGTGATGTTGCGCCAGTCGGTGCCCATGGTCATGGGCGTGACGTTGCTGATCTTCATGGAAGCGCCTTTCTCGGCTAAATCCAGGTTAGCCCTGGAGCAGCGACTGCCCGCCGTCGATCCACATCTCTGTGCCGGTGATGTGGCTGGATGCGTCCGACGCCAGGAAGAGCATCAGCTGCGAAACTTGGTCAACCGAGCCGGGCTTGCCGTGGGTCAGCGGGACTGCGCCCTGGGGGAACTGCACGGGCCAGCGGTCGACTGGGCGGCGGTCGGTATTGTCGCCGATCTCGGTCTGGATCCAGCCGGGGCAGATGCAGTTGACGCGCACCTTATGATGCGCCAGTTCCAGCGCCACCATCTTGGTAAAGGCAAGCTGCGCCGCTTTGGAACTGGCATAGGCGCTCGCACCGGTGTTGGAGAACATGCGCGTGCCGTTGACCGACGAGACGACGACGACCGAGCCGCCCTGCTGTTTGAGATAGGGCACGGCATATTTGACCGTGAGAAACGTGCCCTTGAGGTTGATGCCCAGCGTGGTGTCCCAGTCTTCGGGGGTGAGTTCTTCCAGCGATGCCCAGACGCCGTTGATGCCGGCGTTGGCGACGACGATGTCGAGCCGACCCCAGGCGTCGACGATGCGCCGGACCGCGGCTTCCATCTGGCCGGGCTGCGAGACATCGGCCACAATCGCCATGGCCTCGCCACCCTGGGCCTTGATCTCGCCGACCACCTCGTTGATCTGTTTTTCGGTACGGCTGAGGAGCGCGACCTTGGCCCCTTCTTGGGCAAAAATAAGCGCCGCGCCCTTGCCGATGCCCGAACCCGCGCCGGTGACAAAGGCTACCTTGCCTTGCAGTTGCATAGCCATTTCCTCGAATCTAGATAGAGCCTGTTGGATAGACACCCGCTCAGTGTAGCAAGAAGCGAGTCTTTGTGGCAAAAGGCAGTGGGAGGTAGGGACACGCTACAGCGTGTCCCTACCTCCCACTGCCTGCCCCCCGAATACCCCGCAGATAGGCGCTGACGCGGGCGTCGAGGGCGTGAGGGTAGGCGTAGCCGAGCGCATCGCCCACCTGGATGGCGACCGTTCGAAACAACTCCGCCGCGCGAAAGAGCGCGTCCCAGTTGTCGGCGATATCCGGACCTACGAAGGTTGCCGCTAACTGCCCCCATTGGTCGGGCGGCAGCCGCTGCTTGAGCCACTTACCATGCAGTCCAGGGTGGAGGTTCCAGCCGTGGTCAAGCTCAAGCGACCATTCGAGTACGCGGCGCAGATAGTTGTTCCGAATCTCCGTGTCCAGCATATAGCGGGCGAAGAGCAGTTCGTCGCGCCAGAGATATTTGGCGACATAGGTCGTATCCCACCAGAATGCCCGCACCAGGTTTTGATACTCCCGTTCGCTAGGCTTGGGCGGAATATGCGCCGTGGCCGTGTAGGGCGCTAAACCCTCGGCCAAGCCGTCTTTGTCCAGCAGTACGCGATAGCCGATGTCCAGCGTTTCAGGCAGGGACGGCGCGGCTTTGTAGCGATCAAACAGCGCCACCGGATAGACAATGATATCGAACTTGGGACCGTCCTCGAAGATGACCATGGTGATGGCGCTGCTCAAGCCATCTTCCGTCCAGATTTGCTCTTCAGGATAGTCTAGAGGGTGGATGAAGATCAGGGGCGTACCAAAGTCATTGAGCCAGTCAGTCCGCCCGACATATGGGGCCATGTCGGTGACGGCCAACTCCACATCATAGTCGGAGAGCGCGTCTTTGGGCAGGCCGGGGTTGGCGCGCGTGCTGGTCAGGAGCATCAGCCGCACCGGCTCTTGCGCTTCGCCCCAGCGGATCAACTTGTCGAGGATAGCCTGTTCGTCTGGGTTTGGGATCACGATGCACCTGTAGGCAGTAGGGATTGGGGAGTAGAGTCTGGCTCTGGAGCTACTGCCTTTTGACACAGCCGCCAGAGGCGACACTGTCCACTGCCTACTGCTCCTCTTCCCTGCCCACGCCCAACTGTGGCGCGATGGTCTGCATGGCGGCGAGGACGCGGCCCAGGTGCTCGTCAAAATCGACGCCCAACTCTTCGATAAAGTGCAGGTTTTCGTCGCGGTCGATCGCTTCGGTGAACTTGCGGTTCTTCCACTTCTTTTTTACCGAACTGACCTCCACTTGGCGCAGGTCGCGGTCGGGGCGCACATAGGCAGTCGCCAAGATCAGCCCCGTCAGCTCGTCACAGGCCAGCAGCGCCTTGTCCAGCTTGCTCTCGCGCGGCACGCCCAGAAAGGTGGCGTGCGCCTCCACGGCGTGGATCAATTCAGGCGGATAGCCCTGGGCACGAAAGAGGCGCAGTTCGGTGCGAGGGTGCCCGTCCTGCGCGTCGTCCATGTCGGAGTGGCGCTCGTAGTCCAGGTCGTGCAGCAGACCGGTGAGACCCCACAACTCTTCATCCTCGCCGTAGTGGCGAGCATAGGCGCGCAGGGCCGCTTCGACGGCGAGCATATGGCGGCGCAGGCTCTCATTTTGCACCCATTCGCACAACAGGGTATAGGCTTCGGCGCGCGTCGGCAGCGGCATGACAGTGCGTCCTTTCCGGCGCTGGAAACAGACAGGGCAGAGCAGGCGGGCTAGACTCCCAGCAGGCTTTGGCCGCCCAAGATGACCGCCAGCGCCAGCCCGCCGAAGTAGACCACCGTCGCGGCCATGGCAAGATAGCCCACGATCACAAAATAGCCGTCGCGCTGCAACATCCCCAGCGCCAAAAACAGGATCGCCAGCGCGGGCAGCGTGTTGGAAAAGGGGATAAAGCTCAGCGGGAAGAGCAGCAGCACGCCGGAGAAGGTCAGCGCCAAGCCGTTCATGCGGTTGGCAAATGCGCCTGTGGTGACACGCATCAAGCGGGGCCGCAGCCAGCGCTGCATACGCTCGGCAAGCTGGACCCCCTTTTCCAGCGTGGGGACAAGATGCTCGTTGCGGATGGAACGATCCATCAATTGGGCAGGCAGCCACGGCACCCGGTTGAGGGTGATGCCGGCGCCGATCAGGATGATCACCAGCCCAAAGACCGTGCTCACGCCGGGGATGGAGACCGGCAGCAAAAAGGGCAGGGTCAGCACCGTGCAAAAGAAGAGCATCCCCTGTTCGCCGATCAGCACCAACAGTTCGCGCAGCGTGATCTGTTCGCCCGAAATCGTCCCGATCAGGCGGCGCAGCGCCTCGCCCAAAGTCACCTGGGTGTCGCTAAAATGGCTTCCGTCCAATTGGGATCCGCTGGATGTCGTATCCATCGCTACTCTCTTTCTCCTCATCGCGCTGTCGCGCCTATCGGTGCGCGGGGCGCTCCTCTGTCCGTGTGCGGCGGGCCGCAAGACCACCCGCGCACAACTTGGATAGAATACCACAGGCGCAAAGCACAGCCTAGCACGCAGGGCTTGTAGATGCGGTTGCCCAACCGCCCGGTTTGCCGAACATGAACGCGATCAAAAAGGGCGGCGTCCGCAGTGGACGCCGCCCTCTGTTTTCTCGACCGGGATATCCGGCCGGGAAATACTCTTACATCATACCGTCCATGCCGCCGCCGCCCGCGGGCATTGCCTTTTCAGGCTCAGGGATGTCGGTGACCAGCGCCGAGGTGCTCAGGATCATGGCGGCGATGGAGCAGGCATTCTCCACCGCGCTGCGCGTGACCTTGGCGGGGTCGATGATCCCGGCCTTCAGCATGTCGACGTAGTCGTTCTCGAGCACGTCATAGCCGACGGTGTTCTTGCCTTCGCCGTGCAGCCCGCGTACCCGCTCGATGACCACCGGGCCGTCCAGACCGGCGTTGGTGGCGATCATGCGCATGGGTTCTTCGAGTGCGCGGCGCAGGATGCGCACGCCAGTGGCAGCATCACCTTCTAGCTTGACGCTGTCCAGAGCGGGAATGGCGTTGATCAGCGCCACACCACCGCCGGGGACAATGCCCTCTTCCACTGCAGCGCGGGTTGCGCTCAGCGCATCCTCGACGCGGTGCTTCTTTTCCTTCAGCTCGGTCTCGGTGGCAGCGCCGACGCGCACGATGGCAACGCCGCCTGCCAGCTTGGCCAGACGCTCTTGCAGCTTCTCGCGGTCATAGTCGCTGGTGCTGGCCTCGGTCTCGGCGCGGATCTGCTGGATGCGGCCCTGAATGGCGCTCGACTCGCCGGAGCCGCCCACGATGGTGGTGGCATCCTTGGTGCTGACGATGCGCGTGGCGCGGCCCAGGTCTTCGAGCATCACGCTCTCCAGCTTGCGGCCCAAGGTCTCGGTGATGACGCTGCCGCCGGTCAGGATGGCGATGTCTTCGAGCATGGCCTTGCGGCGGTCGCCAAAGCCAGGGGCCTTGATCGCCAGGGCGTTGACCATACCGCGCAGCTTGTTGAGCACCAGGGTCGCCAGCGCCTCACCGTCCACATCCTCGGCGATGACCACGATGTCGCGGCGGCCAATCTGCACGAGTTTCTCCAGCGTGGGGACGATGTCCTGGGCGCTGCTGATCTTCTTGTCGGTGATCAGAATATAGGGGTCTTCGATCACGGTCTCCATGCGTTCGGAGTTGGTGACGAAGTAGGGGCTGAGGTAGCCGCGGTCGAGCTGCATCCCCTCGACATACTCGGTCTCGAACTCGAGGCCCTTGCTCTCCTCGACGGTGATGACGCCGTCCTTGCCGACCTTGTCCATCACCTCGGCAATCAGGTCGCCAATCAGCGTGTCGGCGGCGGAGATGCTGGCTACCTGGGCGATGCCCTCCTTGCCGGAGACCGGGGTCGCCATGTCGCGGATGGCCTGGACGATGGCATCGCGGCCGGCCTCGATGCCGCGCTTGAGCAGCATGGGGTTGGCGCCGGCGGTGACGTTCTTCAGCCCTTCGTTGACGATCGACTGGGCCAAGACGGTGGCGGTGGTGGTGCCGTCGCCGGCGACGTCATTGGTCTTGGTGGCGGCTTCCTTTAGAAGCTGGGCGCCCATGTTCTCAAACGGGTCTTCCAGTTCGATCTCCTTGGCCACGGTCACGCCGTCGTGGGTGACGGTCGGGCTGCCCCACTTCTTGTCGAGGGCAACGTTGCGGCCCTTCGGCCCCAAGGTGGTCTTGACGGCATTGGCCAAGGCATCGACGCCCGCCTTCAGCGCCTTACGCGCATTATCTTCAAAAACGATCTGCTTTGCCATGTTCTATTTTTCTCCTCAAATGGATGCTACATACGTCATGCTGCGCCCGCCTTGCTGCACACGTCAGGCCGTGCGGCCGCGGCGGGTGAGATTCGGGACAGACGACTACTTCTTGCCGTTCTCGACGATGGCCAGGATGTCGCTCTCTTTTAGGATCAAGTATTCCTGCCCGTCGAGCTTAATGCTGGTGCCGGCATACTTGGCATAGAGGACGGTATCGTTGACCTGCACGTCCATGGCGATGCGCTCGCCGGTTTCCTTGCGCGCGCCCGGGCCGGCGGCGATGATCTTGCCCTGCTGGGGCTTCTCCTTGGCCGTTTCGGGCAGGAAAATGCCGGTCGAGGTCTGCTCCTCCTGCTCGACGGGCTTGACGACCACGCGGTCGCCCAGTGGCTTGAGGTTCATCTGCTTTCTCCTTCGAACAAAATTTGGTAGAACACCGATATCGTTGTAGGCTACGCTAGCAAAACAATGGATAGCAAAAACAGAAGCCGTTAGCACTCGAAGGTGAAGAGTGCTAACGGCGGGTATGATACCGCATCCGTTTTTGTCGTGCAAATTTGAGATGCGATGTTTTGCCTAGATTCTGCCGCGCTTTTGTCTGAAACGCACAAGTGCTTTGTTAGAACAATGTTAGCGCCCCAGCCCAGGCTGGGGCGCTAACATTCGGGGCGCAGATTTATTCGTTTTCCGGGACGCCGCTGGGCTGCCCCAGGTCGGGCGCGACCTCATGTTCGCCGCGCTGATTGAGCAGGGCGACCACGCGCCGGTTCTCCATCGAGAGGTTGGTATCGGCGATCACCGTGGCGGCCACAGCGGAGATCTCCGCCGGCAGGCTTGCCAGTTCGGCGGGGGTCATCTCCTCAAAAATCCGGATCTCGTCTGTGCCGCCGATATAGGCTGCGTAGGCTTCGATCTGTTCGGGCGTCAAGACGGTGTTGAGCGCTGTTTCATAGCGCCGGTAGCCCTCGAGCATCTCCGCGTCATGCACGGGCGACAGGCGCACCAACGTGTCATAGAGAATCCCCATTCCTGTCTCCTTTCCGGTTCAGATTCCGCTATCCGTCCTTCCGTGATCTAGGATAGTGTGGCAGACCGGTCTTGGCAGTAACGAAATATCCTGCTCTAGCGGTCTCTACGCCGGTTCTGCGGCTTCCGGCGCGGTCTGGCGGATGTAGGCGATCATCTCGTCCTCCTCGCGCACATAATCATCGAGGTTGAAGGCGGCGTAGAGGTCGCGGCTCTGCTGGAAGTAGGCCAGCGACCGCGGCCAGGCTTCTTGCTCCAGCGCCACATGGCCCAGGTTGTGCAGCGTCGCCGCCATGTCGGTCCACGCGCCGCGGTGCGCCGACAGCCCCAGGTCGAGTTCATACCACATCAGCGCCTGGTCAAAATCATCCTGGGCATAGCTCACCGACCCCAGGTTGTTATAACAGGTGCTGATGCCCAGGCTGTCGTCGATGCGGCGGAACAATTCCAGCGCCTGGAGGTAAGCTTGCCGCGCTTCGCCCAGCCGCCCCAGCCCCTCCATCGCCAACCCCATGCTGTTGTAGATGCTCGCCATGCGCTGGTTGTCGTGGTGGCGCACGGCGATGCGCAGCGCCTTGCGCTGCTGCTGGAGCGCGCGCTCAAACTCGTTCAGCCCATAGTGGGCGCTGCCCAGGTTCATATAGCTCGTCGCCAGCCCCAACTGGTCGCCCAACTGCGCCACACATTCAAAGGCGGCGCGGAAATAGGGTAGCGCCGGGCGCGGGCGGTCGAGCACGCGATAGGCCGTGCCCAGGTCGGTGAAGGCATAGGCCAGTTCGTTGAGCAGGTCGCGGCTGTCAAAGATCTCGGCGGCACGGCGGAACCACTCGACGGCTTCTTCCACCGCGCCGGTGAAAAAGAGGCGGCGACCAATGCTCATCTGCAGCCAGGCATAGTTCCGGCTGTCGGCCAGCGCCAGCGAGGCCGCTGCGCCGGTGGCCAGCCAGCGCAGCACGCCGGGCGGATGCCGCCAAAAGGCATAGTAGGCCATGGCCAGCGCATAGGCGCGTGCCAGCCGCAGGTCATCGCGGTCGGCCTCCGCCTCCTCAGGCAAAGCCAGGCCGGCGTTGTCCGTTGCAGGGTCGGCGATGGTCTCAAACAGCGGGCGCTGCCAAAGCCGCTCCATCCGCTCGGCGCACCAATCGGCCCCTTTGTACATATTGCCCCATTCGGGGTCCAGTTCCGGCCAGCGCTCCAGGGGCAGCACTTGGTAGTCTTCCAGCAGGCGCACATAATAGGCGGCGTGGCGGCGTTCCCATTCCTCGCCCAGCATGGCGGCATTTTGCTCCAGATAGGTGCGCACCATGGGGTGCATTACCACACGCTGCTGAAAGGGGTCGAAGTCGAGCAGGGCGCGCCCGCCCAGCCCAGCGATCACCTGCTCTAGCTCGGCAGGCGTGCCCAGGTCCACCCAAAAGAGTTCGCGCAGCGCAGCCAGCGATGCGCCCCCCGCCGCGGGCACCAGCCGGTCGAGCAGCGGCCCCACTTGCGGCTGGATGGCCGCAAAGTTTTCCACGGCGAAGGCGACCATCTCCGGCGCGGAGACGCGGCCGTCGGCCAGGCTCATGCTGGGCAGCAGGTCGGCCAACTCGTCCCAGGTGAAATCGAGCAGCAAGCCCAACAGCAGGCGCAAGAGATAGGGGCGGCCCTGGGTCAGCGCAAAGAGTTCGTCTTGGTGGGCCAGCGCCGCCGCCATCGCCGGCTGCGGCGCGCGCCGGCGAATAAATTCGGGCAGTTCGTCGGGCGTCATCCCGCCCAACTGGACATATTGAAACTGGCAGAGCGCGGCGATCGAGGGGCTAAAGTTGCGGTCGATCAAGAGGATGCGCGAATTGCCCTCGGCTTCGTGCAGGTGGGCGATGATGTCCACCAGCGTATCCAGCTCTTCCTGCGTTGCGCCGGAAAGCTCGTCGAGGATGAGCAGCCGCCGCCGGCGGTAGAGTTGCTCCAGAATGCTGATCCCCCAGCGGTCTTCGCCGATGCGCGTCAGCGTCGTGCCAAAGACCGAGTCGAGCGTGCGCACGATGTCATAGAGGCGGAAGCGGTGGGTCCCCGCCGCGCCCACGCGCGCGATCCCATCGCTGAAGTGGTGGATCAAACTCCAGGCCGCGGCGGCCGCCAGGGTGCTTTTGCCGTTGCCCTGTTCGCCGCTGATGGCGATAGCCGGCAGATCGTCGCCGCCCGTCATCCAGTCGTGCAGCATACGCAACTGGGCGGCGCGGCCGCTGAAGCCCTGGAGCCGGTAGAGACCCAGGTTGTGCAGGGGCGGGGTGTGTCGAGTGGGGTCGTTGGCGGCGGATGCACTGCTCATGCTGCGTTCCGTTCTTCCGTCGGCAGGGGGTTGTGTTCAGATCGCTCGGTTCAATCACCCGGTTCAGATCACAAGACAAGGAAAGTCGCTGGCCGCGGCGATCTCAAAGGTCAACGCCTGCGATAGCGCGGCGCCGCCGGTGACGCGGGAGAGACCGGTCTCCTGCGCGGTCGAATCGATCAGGATCAGGTCGGGGCGGATGCGGCGTGCCAGGGTATTGATGTTGACCGGCGTCACGTTCTCGACATAGTCGACTTTGGCGATCACCTTGTTGCGCACGGCGGGCGGGTCTGCCACCAGCGCGCTGACCACGACGCTGATCTCGTCATTTTTCTGCATCTGGCGCAAGGCTTCTGCGCCTGCCTGGCCCGCCCCGATCAACCAGATTCGCATCGCGTTTCTCCTTATGTGTTCAGCTGTGATTTCAGCCGTGAGTTCGGTAAGCGCAGGTGCGCCGGCGTTTTGTCGTTTAGATCCACCCCAGCAGGCTCATCGTATAGAAGAAGAGCAGCACAAAGAGCGCCGACGGCAGCCCGACGATCAACCCGGCGCGCAGCATGGTCTTGTTGCTCACCGCGCCGGTGACTGCGACCAAGGTCATGCGCGCCGACGCGCTGGGCAGCATAAAGGCCAGCGCTACGGCGATAATCATGGGCAGCACCAGCCGCGTGGGCGCGATGCCCGCAGCCTCCCCCAACGTGACCAGCACCGGGGCTAGGATCGCGCCCAAGGTGACG
Source organism: Caldilineaceae bacterium (assembly GCA_020845455.1). Taxonomy (GTDB): domain Bacteria; phylum Chloroflexota; class Anaerolineae; order Caldilineales; family Caldilineaceae; genus QEUY01. The sequence goes on along the minus strand of JADLFO010000124.1, from coordinate 25,618 downwards.
TTGTTCATAAACTGGGTCAGGACAAAGCCCGTCAGCACCAGCACGCTGAGTACCACCAGATAGGGCAGCCCTTCGAGGGTGGGGGCCAAGATGCCGGCAAACCAATTGCCTGCGCCGGTTTTGTCCAGCGCACTGCCCAAGGTCAACCCGGCGCCGATCACAAAAAAGACGCCCCAGTTGACGCCCTTGAGGTCGTTCCAGTCTACCACTTCTTCGATGGAGAGCAGCGCCACCGCGCCGATGGCGACCACAGCGCTGCTGAGCAGCGTATCCGGCAGGTTCAAAAGGCCCTCCAGCCAAGAACCGCCGACCCACAGCGCCACTGAGAGAAAGAGCACCAGCACGATCTCGCGCTCCGGCCCTTTCAACTCGCCCAGCCGTACCATCTCCTTCATGGCGGGGAAGGTGTCGATGGTCAGGTTGCCCACCGGCAGGGCGCGCAGCAGCAAAAACCAACTCAACGGCAGCAGCACCAGCACGATCGGCACGCCGAAGCGCATCCAATCGAGAAATCCAAAGCTGCCCACTTGGTCGAGCAGCCCGGCGGCGATGGCGTTTTCGCCGCTGCCCATGAGGGTGCCGATGGCGCCGATACTTGAACTCATAGCGATCCCCAGGATCAGCACCTCGAGGGCACGGGCGGCTTTTTCCTGCGGCTGCACCCGCTGCGCGATCGTGATGGCGACCGGGATCAACACGGCGGCGGTGGCGGTGTTGAGCACCCACATGCTGAGCAGCCCTGTGCCCAGCATCAGCCCCAGGAGCAGCCACCGGAATTGGCCGCCGCTGAGGACGATCACATAGAGCGCCATGCGCCGCGTCAAGCCATGTTTACGCAGCGCCTCGGCCAGAAAGAGGCTGCCCAAGATCAAAAAGAGCACGGGCTGGCCGAAGGGCGCAAAGGCCCCGACCGCCGTGTCGATGCCCAGCGCGATCTGGCCGATGGGCACGAGCAGCGCGGCGATGGGCAGCGGCGCCGGCTCCAGCGCGAGGATGGCGCCGGTGAAGACAAAGAGCGCCAGCGCATTGTGGCCGGCGCGCGTCAGCCCGGCGGGAGTGGGCAGCAGCAACACGGCGGCGGTCAACCCCAGCACGACCAAAAACCGCCGCAGGTCAAAGACCTTGCGGATGCCTGCTTGCAGCGGCTGCTGCAGGACGTCTAGCGGGGTGGTGCGGCGCTGCAGACGGCGCTTGGTGGTGGTGGTGCGTGCGCTGGGGCGCGCGGTCCCGCCGCTTGGGCGGGCCGGTTCAACCCCAGGCGGGCGTGCCGGCTGGGGCAGAGCAGCGCCGTTGTCGCCGGTCTCTTCCTCCCCGGCGGCAGGACGGCCGGATCGCCGCGGGGGCAGGGTCACGCGTTGGGGCAGGCTCGATTTGAGACGCGGACGCTTCAGGCTCATGGGTGGGCAGGTAGGCAGTGGGCAGCAGGCAGATAGGGAGAAAGGAGTAGGGCACAGGGGCCTGCTTCTGCCCCACTGCCTATCTGCCTACTCACCACTGCCCGCTGCCGGACAGCATCAGTGCGGTTGTTGGCACAGCGACAAGCCTTCGAGCGCCGGACCGGACTGCGGGTCGATCTCCAGCGCCTTGCGCAGCCATACGAGCGCCTTGTCACATTCGGTCGGGTCTTTGTAGATATGCGCCAGGCCCAGGGTGTAGATTTGCTCGATGCGCGCCTTGTCGCCGACCAACGCCAGCCCGGTTTCGAGCGCGGCGGCGGCGTCTTCATAGTTGCGCCGCGCATAGAGCGCCATGCCGAGATGGACCTGAGCCGGGCCGTAGGTGGGGTCCAGCTCGATGGCCTTGCGCAGCTCGCGCACAGCGCCCAGGAAATCACCATAGTAGTAGAGACCGTCGCCCAGGGTGTCGAGCGTAACCGGCGCGGCGTAGACCTCCACAGCCTTGCGATAGTCCTCGATGGCCTTTTCAAAGTCTTGCAGCCCGACGCGATATTGGCGGCCGCGGCCCATGTAGAGGTCAAAGCGGTAGGGCGCGACGGCGATGGCGCGGTCATAGGCGGCGATGGCCGCCTCGTAGTCGCCGCGCATCTCGTAGAGAAAGGCCCAGTTGCGCAGCGCCATCACATTCTCCGGGTCGAGGTCCACGGCCTGCTGTAAGTAATCCTCGGCCCCGTTCCAGTTGCCCACGTCGGTATAAATCTCGCCCAGGATGGCGAGCGCGGTGGCATTGTTGGGGTCGATCTCCAGCGCGTCCATGGCATAGTTGGCTGCATCTTCGTATTCGCCCTGCCAGTCCAAGATGCGCGCCAGAGCGTTGAGCGCCTCGGGGTCTTTGGGGGCGAGGGCGACAGCTTGTTCGGCCAAGGCGCGCGACTTGTCCAGGTCTTGCAGGATCAGATAGAGGCTGGAGAGTTGCGCCAAGGGTTTGGGGTTAGCGGGTTCCAGCCGCATGACCTGCTCATAGGCGGCGATGGCGGCGTCGATATTGCCTGAGCGGTAGGCGATGTCGGCGTCGGCCAAGAAGGAGATGGCGCTGCGCGTGGGGATGGCGGTAGGCGCGTAGCTGCGCGGGGCGAGCCAGGCGGGCTGCTGTTCATAGAGGATGATCGCCAGCACGGCGAGCACGATCAGGGGCCAGAAGCGGCCCAGACCGCGTCGCCGCCGGCGCGGGCGATAGGTGCGATCCAGGTACATGGTGCGATTATAGCACGCGTCCGGAAGGCAACCAATTTATTTGCTCAGGCGGGCCGGAGTGGTATACAATAAGGCTTGCTGCGTGCCCCCGTAGCTCAGTGGATAGAGCACTGGCCTCCGGAGCCAGGTGCACAGGTTCGAATCCTGTCGGGGGTACTACACGCCTAGATATAGCGCTAGATATAGTGCAAGGGCAATGCGACGCTCCCTACTGCTAGTGGTCAATAGCTGCTATCAGTAGGGGGCTTTTCGTTTTGAGCACAGAGACGATCTCCATTGCCACGGCGCTTGACCTGTTTGGGTTAGAGAATCGGGTTCGTCGCCGGGTTATGGCTACGCCCGCGTTGTCCCTGATTCTTCTTCCCTGCAGCTTGTTTTGACGCTCCCTGGCAAGAGAACTATACTGAGTGAGAGATTGTTCACTCTACTTCTCAGGATACACAGCTATGCGTCCACTCGGTTACCTCTATAAACGCGTTGCGAAGCGACCTGGCTGGTTGAAGGCCGAAGCCGTCGAAGATATCTATTCCCTGAGCAATTGCATCTCAAAGAACTTCTGGGAGGAATTTGACGGTGACTGGGAATATAATGGCTTTGGGCTTGCCAATTCTTCCGAAGTCATGAAGGCTTCCGCGTCCGAGTATGGAATCTCCCTGGAGGAGCTGAAGCTCTTCTACTATGAGGCGTATGAGGAGGAGTATGACACGGAACAAGGAGCCTGGACGCCGTATGGGCCAGACCCCTTCCTCGTCACCGATATTGTCCCGCCCAAGCACAAGACCTTGGAGGGGTTCGACATTACAACGTGCTTCTTGCCAAGCCCCTTCCCCGAATGCTCCCCTCTCTCATGCAATGGCTACGCAGAGACTATCGCAACGAACGTCCACTGTCTGCTGCGAACCTTTGAGGATGCGCTTCAGACGATCCAAAGCGGGCCGTACGACGCGCAATACTTTGGAGAGCCAGGACCATACCGAATCCTGGCTGTCTATTCGGTCGACGACGCCTAACCCCACGTGCTGCGACTGGAGTTCGCTCCCGTTATTCTGTGCAAGAACGATTCATGCTGCAACAATCCTCCTGCCCCAGTTGTGGAGCGCCCGTCGTCTTTGACGCCACCAAACCACAGATACAGTGCGCCTACTGTCGCACGCCGCTGGTCCTGCTGCAGCGCGGCAATGAGGTCACGCTCGAAGCACTCGACAAGGTCAAAGAGGCTTTCGACCAGAGCAGCCGCGCCACCCAGGCCGCGGTTGCCCAAAGCAGCCGCGCAACGCAGGCTGCCATTTTTGAGGCTGAGCGCGCGACCCAACACGAACTGAAACGGATGCAGCTTTCCAACGAGTTAGCTTCGCTGCGCATGCAGTTGAGTCAGGTTCAGTCCGAAGGGCGCGCACTGATGCGCGTCCCCAGAAAGACGCGGGCCATGCGTCATCAACAGGGGGACTTGCATTACGCAGAAGTGGAACTCGCTGACCGGATTAGAGCAATTGAGCGAGAATTGGGCGTCGCCAGGTCAGACCTGTCGCATTCTTCGGCCCGAAAGGGCGGCTGTGGGCGCACCCTGCTAGGGGCATTTATCTGGTTTATGACTTTTGGACTATTGGCCTCGGTGCTGCCGGAGGCCGCGTCAGGAGTGGCCCTGGTCATTAGCATCGTCGCGACCTGGTTTATCATGAGCAAACTACCTTGAAACTAGACAGGGCAGCCCATGTCCACCCAAACCTCGACCATCGTCCAACGGCTGCGGAACTACTGCAACGTCCTGCGCGATGACGGCGTCTCCTACGGCGACTACCTGGAGCAGCTCACCTAGCTGCTCTTCCTCAAGATGGACGACGAGAACCAGCTCATCGGCAAGCCCAGCGTCATCGCGCCAGAACTCGTCCGCATCTGCTCGAGCAAGCTACTCCGCCCGCAGCTGCAGCCAGACCAGCGGCAGCAGCATGGCGATGAAGACCACCAAGCCTGACCCCCAGACGTGAAGGCTGTTTTCCAGCCAGCGCCCGCCCGGAATCAAGCCCAGCCCATACAAAATATAGCCCAACAGCCCGCAGTTAATGGCCCACAGGATGCCGTGGACCAGCGCTTGGCGCGGCAGCACGCGCACTTGCACGATCAGCAGCAGGCTGCTCATGGCGATCATCGTCAGCAGCGCCACTGCCAGCGAGACCAGGTCGATGCGCCGCCCAGCGGCAGCCGGGGACTCCGGCACGACCGTGACCGGCGGCGCGGCGTTGACGCCGGTGGTCGTGACGCTGGTCGCAGCGGTGGTCATGAGCGCGGCCACGGTCAGCCCCGCCGCCGCCGAGACCGCCTCATTGGACGTCGCGCTGGGTGCGATAGCCTCGCTGACCGTGGCCGGCCCCAGCACGCTCAACGCCACATCTTCAGGCGAGACGGCCTGCCCCGCCCGCGCCGTGATCTGCACCACGCCAGGCCGGTTAAGCACCAAGTCGCGCGTCGCCAGCCCGTTCTGGGTGGTCGCCGTCTCCACCACCGGCGCGCCCGCACTGCCGTCGTCGGTCAGCCGCAGTTCCACCGGCGTGCCATTGCGCACGATCTTGCCGTTGCGGTCCAGCACCGGTCCGGCCTGTACGCGGATCATCTGTCCGGCGTCGACCTCTGGGATCGAGCCGGATGCCGCGGCGCTGGTGTCGATCAATACGCTCCCATCCGGCACACTGACCAGCAAGTCGACGATCTGCGCCGGGTCAGGCTGCAGCCGCTCGGCCAGATTGCCAAAACGCGTCCCCGGCACCGAAACCGGCGGCGCACCGATGGGCGAAAAGGCGCGGAAGAGCGCCCGCACCGCGCTTTCGAGGAAAGGCTGGGTTTTGCTGTAGGTCGCGTAATAGCCGTTGAGCTTGCTGATCTCGGTGGCGTCAAGGAAGTAGGGGGCGTGCAGCGCCAAGACCGCAAGATGTTTATTCGCCAACTGGCTGCCGCGCTGGCGCAAAAAGCTCTTTACTACATCGCTGGTCGGGTAGCGCACGGGGTCTACATCCAACATCGCAAAGAGGATCCAATCGGCCTCGTCGATCAGCAGGCTGGTCTTGGCGTTTTTGTCCAGGCCGGGCAACAGCGGCGTCGCGCCCTCTGGCGTGTCCGTCTCAGCGCCGGGCGGCGCAGCGGGTGTCAGGAGGAGCGTAGGCGTGATTGTCGGCGTAGAGGTGGGGACGGCCTGCCCGGCATCGCCCGCGAGCGGGACGGCGGATAGATCTGTATCGAGCAACTGCGCCAGATCGGAAAAGGCCATGCTGTTGATCTGGTCGGGCTGCACCTGCCCTGTGCCCGCCGGCCCATAGAGCCGCTCGATGATCGCGGCGAGCGCGTCCGGCCCAACGGCAGCCTCGGCCATACAGTTTTCACACTCTTGCTGCAGCCGGCTGTCGCTGAAGATCAAAATGCGGTCGCCGGGCTGTGGCGTCATGGCGGCAATGTCGGATGCGTTTGCCGGGTCGGGGTAGAGCACGGTAAAGGAGTCGCGCGCTACCTGGCCCACGACCGCCAGCGAGGGGGTGCGGTTTTCCTCTTCCAGTACGGCCAGGCCGGCGGCGTTCACCAACACTTGGGTGGGGTCCACCGCCGGCGCAGCCTGCGCGCCCGCCGCTCCATCTGCCCTCTCTGTGCCCTCCACCCCATAGAGACGCAGTTTGAGGCGCAGAATTCGCCGCACCGCCGCATCGACCTGGCCGGCAAAATCCCGGTCGCGGCCATAGCGATCCTGGAAATAGCCGATGGTCTCTTTGAGGTTCTGTTTTTCGCTCTCCCAGTGGTCGTCCAGGCTAAAACGCCCCAAATAGAGCAGGTCATGGCCTGCCGAGAAGGCGTCGGTCGCCACGCGACGGTAAGGGAACTCGGCCAGCGATGGGTCATAGTGACGGCGGATGGCGGGTGCGCCGAGCATGCCGCTGACCATCAGCCCGCCCTGCGCGTGCCAGTCGGCAAAGCCTTCTTGTTCCAGCACAATACCCAGCTCGGGGGCCAGGCTGATCGGCGTGTTGCGCCCCAAGCTGCCGCCCTGAAAGCCGCTGTAGCGGATATGGCTCGACATAAGGGCGTCGGTCGCCGCCGCGTCGCCGTTGGGGCTGAGAACGCTCGACGCACTGCGCGTCACCGCCAGGAAGGGAGGGAGCGCCACGCGGCGCATCTCCTCGGCGCTGCGCTGAACGGTCGCCACTTCCTGATCTTGCAGCCGGTCGGCATCGCCTGCGCCGGGGAAGTGGCGCGCCACCGTCGCCAGCCGCCCGCCGCTTCCCCCATGCACACCGGCGATATAGGCGCGGCCCATCTGGCTCACCCAGTAGGGGTCGCCGCCAAAGGAATAGATGCCCAGCCCGCCAGCCAAGTCAGGCCGGGGTTGCTCCAGCACATCCAGGTTCGGCCCCAAGAGCAGGTTGACGCCTACGGCCGTCAGCTCGCGGCCCACGATCTGACCCACCTGGTTGGCGAGGTCGGGGTTCCAGGTCGCGCCCAGCGCCATTTCGCTGGGCAGGGGGGTGAACTCGCGGCGCAGCGCGGTGGCGGGCAGGCTGTCGCCTGCCTGTTCCACGGCGACAAAGAGCGGCACATTGACCGGCGGCACTGCCGTCGCCTGCTCCAGCGAAATGGCATCTTCCGCCGGCCAAGTCTCCGGCCAAGTCTCCGGCAGCGCCTGCTCGGTCGGCAGCAGCACGCCAAAGGCCAGGGCTTGCAGTTGGTTGACGAGCGTCGCCACCTGCGCCGGCGTATCGATGCCCTTCTCGTTGCTGAAGTTGCCGTTGCGCGCGCTGAGCACCACGCCCCCCACGCGGTAGCCGTAGATCAGTTCGGCGATGTCGCTCTCAAAGCCGGTATCGTTGCCTTGGAAGGTGATCAGAAAGAGCTGGCCGACGCGGTCGGCAATCGACATCTGCGCCAGCAGGGCGTCGATCTGCGCGTCTAGCGCCAATTTGGCGGCATCTGGGGTCGGCGTGGGGGCGGGGGTCTCGACAGGCAGGGCCGTGGGCGTGGCCGTTTGGGCCAGGAGGAGGCCAGGCGCGCCCGCCGCCAGCAGGGCTGCTATCAGCAGCGCATGGAAAATGCGAACCAGCGGGGTCATAGACCATTGGGGGGCAGTGCGTACGCAGCCGGCACGCGCCAGAGACAGTGTTCCACGCCTGCAAGTATACTGTCCGTGGCGCGAGACGTCAACAAACCGGCGGCAGGCGCGTGTAAGACGCTGCCGGCTTGACGCGCCACTTTGCCAAAATCAGACCTCGCGCTATACTTTTCAGCAAGTCGAGCGTACCGAGCGAAAACCATGCGCGATCCCAACTCCTACCCAGAACGCTACCGGTTGACAGAAGCAGACAGCGACTTTCGCGCGCCCGCGCAGGTCGGGCGGTTGGCGTTGCTGCGCGTCTTTGTGCAAGAGAGCCTCCAGGTCATTCTGCCCGCGCTGGTGCTGGCGCTGACCGTCCATCTCTTTTTGGCCCAGGCGACCATCGTCTATGGGCAGAGCATGGAGCCGAACCTCTCCGAACGCCAGCGGCTGATCATCGATAAGTTCAGCTATCGCCTGCAGCCACCCCATCGCAATGATATTGTGGTGCTCGATATCCCCGGCATGGACGAGATGCTGGTCAAACGCGTGATCGGCTTGCCTGGAGAGACGATCGAGATCCGCGACGGCGTGGTCTATGTCGACGGCAACCCGGCCCCCGAGCCATTTCCGCATGAGTTAGGCTACCAGAGCATGAAGGCCGTCACGCTCAGCCCGCTCAGCTATTTTGTCATGGGCGACAACCGCGACAACAGCAACGACAGCCGCGCCTTTGGGCCGGTCAAACGCGAATACATTATTGGCCGGGTCTGGCTGCGCTATTGGCCCATCAACGCAATCAAATACTTCTAGCCCGCCATGGGTGCGCGACGTTGGAGTAATCTGACCAAGACCCTCGTCGCCGCCGCGCTGGCGGTCGTCGCCATTCTGCTCCTGATCACCTTTCGGGTGTTGATTGGGCCGACAGTCGTCGCCTTTCTGCTCGCCTTTATCCTCAGCTATCCCGTCAACTGGATTCAACGCAGCACCGGCTGGGCGCGCGGCCTTGCCGTCAGCGCCATCTATTTGGCGCTGCTGGTCGTCGTGGCGCTCACCCCGCTGATCGTGATCCCGCGGCTGGCCGACCTGGTGACTGCGCTGCAAGGCACGCTGCAAGAGCTAATCGACAACCTGCAAAACGTCTCCAACGGCTCGCTGCTCCAACTCGGCCCCTATCGCCTCTCGTTTGGCATGATGTTGCAGGAGGCGGGCAACGTGTTGAGCAACGTTCTCTTGCTCGCCACCGGCAACCCGCTCTCGATCGCGCGCGGGGTGACCAATAGCGTCATCAGCGTGATCTATGTCTTGGTGCTCAACTTCTGGATCCTCAAGGACATCTACAAGCTGCAGCGTCTGTTCATGGACCAGATCCCCGTGGATTACCAGGAAGACGCGCGGCGCATCGGCCAGGAACTGGGGCAGGTCTGGCATGCGTTTTTGCGCGGCCAGTTGACGCTCGCCTTCGCCATGGGGGTCATCACCTGGGTCCCACTGTTGATCGTCGGCATGCCCAATGCCGGGGGGCTGGCCGTGCTGGCCGCCGTGATGGAGTTTCTGCCCTCGATCGGGCCGGGCATCAGCGGGGCTATCGGTACGGCGTTTGCCCTCTTGCAGGGGTCGGTATGGCTGCCGGTCAACAACTTGACCTTTGCCGTCATCGTCCTGATCATCTACATCATCACCGCCCAGATCGAAAACATCTATCTGATCCCGCGCCTCGTCGGCGGGCAGGTCAAGCTGCACCCTGCTGTGGCCTTTGTGGGGATCATCGCCGGCACGCTGGTTTTTGGACTGCTCGGCGTGCTGCTCGCCATGCCCATCATGGCGAGCACGCGCGTGATCCTGCGCTATCTCTATCACCGCCTCTTTGACCTGGAGCCGTTTGAACCCCGACGTGCCGCCCAGGCCGCCATCCGCATCCCCGGCCTGCTCGCCGGGCGCAAGATCGAAGCGATCATCTTTGATCTCGACGGCACGCTGACCCGGCTGGACTGGTCGTTGGTGGCGTGGGCCAAGCGCCCTGTCGGCTGGCTCGACCCGCTGCTTGCGCCCGACCTGCGCGGCCGGATGATGCGCCGGGCGATGGTGGGGATCGAGGGGCTGGTCAACTTTCTGGTCAGCCAGTCGCGGCGGCTGAGCAACCAGGAACGCATCGACCGCATCCTGCCCACGCTCGACCGGCTGCGCGGCTATCCTGCTGCGCCCCATCTGGAGCCGCTACCCGGCGTGGTGGACATGCTGCTGCGGCTGGCGCCTCACTACCGGCTGGTGCTGGTCTCGACGCGCGATGACGCCGCCATCCGCCACTTCTTCCGCAACGCCGGGCTATCGCCCACCACCTTTGCGCTGATCCTGGGGCGCAACGACGTGCGTAACCTCCTGCCGCACAGCGACGCACTGGTCAACGCCACGGCGCGGCTGCTCCTGGAACCGCATCAGGTCTTGATGGTGAGCGACACCGACAGCAATCTGCGCGCCGCCCGCGCCGCCGAGATGGCGACCGTCGGCGTGCTCTGCGGGCTGGGCGAAGAACATGACCTGTTGGAAAGCGACCTGGTCCTCGCCGGCAGCGCCGAGCTAGTCGACTGGCTCTGACAGGCTGACCCTACCCGCCTGGTTCTGACGGGCCGTCTCCAGCAGTCTGGCTCTAATTGGAAGCAAACCTATTGGAGTCTATGGGAATCTATGCTATTCTTCGCGCCATGAACCGGTCTATGAATTGGCGGCGCGTCCTGCAACTCGCCCTTGTCCATGTCGGCGTCTCGATCACCGTCGTGCCGGTGACCAGCACGCTCAACCGCGTCATGATCGCCGATATGGGCATGTCGGCGCTGTGGGTGAGCATTCTGGTCTCGGCGCCCTATTTGCTCTCCCCGCTGCAGGTTTGGGTGGGCAACTGGGCCGACCGTTACCCCATCGGCGGGCGGCATCGCTCCCCCTGGATCGTGCTGGGCGGGCTGATGGCCTCGTTTGGCAGCTATCTCACCGCCCACGCCGTGTATATGCTCGATGCCCATGTGGGGTGGGGCGTGATCGCCGCCCTGGGCAGCTTTACCCTGTGGGGCGTGGGCGTCAACGTGGCGTCGGTCAGCTATCTGTCGCTGCTCAGCGACCTGACCCACGACGCCCCAGGCTGGCGCAGCCGCACGGTCAGCCTGATGTGGACCGCTATGATCCTCTCGACCATTGCCACGGCGTTGGGCATCGCCGCCCTGCTCGAGCCTTTCAGCGAGCAGGCGCTCTACAATGCCTTTGGCCTGGTCTGGATGATCGCCAGCGTCCTGGTCTTGGTCGGTGCGGGCGGGCTGGAGCCGGCAGCCACGGGGCGCGGGGCGCGGCACAGCGCCGACCACCCGCTCGACGCCTATCGCGCCCTGGCGGGCAACCCGTCGGCGCGGCGCTTTTTTGTCTATCTGCTGCTGGTGCTGCTCAGCATCCATGCCCAGGATGTGATGCTCGAACCCTATGGGGCCGATGTGTTGGGGATGCCCGTGGCGCAGACCACGCGCCTGACGTCGATCTGGGGCGTGGGCGTCTTTATGACCCTGTTGGGCGGGCTGCCCGTGGTGCGGCGCTTTGGCAAAAAACGCAGCGCCAACTGGGGCGCGGCGGTGGTCATCGCCGCGTTTGGCGGCATCATCGCCGCCGGGCTGACAGGCTTGCCCACCGCCTTTATGGCCGCAGTCTGGGTGCTGGGGCTGGGCGGCGGGCTAATGACCGTCAGCAACCTGAGCTTTATGATCGATATGACCGTGCCCGAAGCCGCCGGCCTCTATATGGGCGCGTGGGGCGTGGCCAATTTTGCGGGCCAGGCATTGGGCAACATCATCAGCGGGCTGGTGCGCGATGTCGTGCTGCGCTTGACCCAAGCCCCGGCCGCGGGCTATATTGCTGTTTTTGGGATCGAGATCGCCGGGCTGATCGCCGCCGTCTGGCTCTTCCGGCGCATCTCGGTGGAGGAGTTCCAGCGCGACGCCCAAGTCCAGTTGCATGAAGTCTTGGCGCTGGCTTCGGATTAACACGCCCGCTGGACACGATGAAGAGGGACGCGGAGAAGGACGAGGATATTCATGTTGAAGGTGTTGATCAGTTACGATATGCGCGAGGGCCACGAGCAGGAAGCCCAGGAATATCTGGTCAATAAGCTGGCGCCGGGGCTGGCGAAGCTCGGCTTTCGCGTCACCGAAGTACTCTATACGGTGTGGGGCGCGCCGCCGCAGATCACCAGCGGAGGCGAGATCGAGGATATCGACAAGGCGCGCTCCATCTTTCTCTCGCCCGAATGGGAGAAGCTGGCGTCGGGCATGGACGAGTTGACGCAGAATTTCAAGCTGCGCGTGGTCAAAACAGCGCACAGCCAGGGGGACCATCTCGAATAGCGATGCCCGCCGCGCCTAGCGCCACGACCCCGCCTAACGCAACACCCAGCGTTGCGCCACCCAGCACGCCCCGCGCACCCGCGCCGCGCAAGCCGATCGCCCTGGTCGTCTTTCTGGAAAACGTCGGCCATATTCATGGCGTGCCGCTGCCGCGCTGGGCTAACCAGGTCGTCGACTATGTGACCGAGGAATACGCCAAACTGCTGCTGCGGGTCTACGGCGCGTACCGCCGCTATGACCGAGTCATCCTGCTCGAAGATGAGAAGGCAACCGGCCCCCAACTGGTCGCCGCCCTGCGCGACGCCAGCCGCACCCATCAGGTAGACGTGCTGCTGCTGGTCCACGGCCAGCCGCACGCCCTGGTCGGGTATCAGGGCAAGGTCTTGGTCGGGCCGGAGACCTTTGGGCCGCTGCTGGCCGCCCAGCGCGCCGACCCCGCTCTGCTCGACCTGCGTATGGTCTACGGCGTCAACTGTTATGGGGCCGGCCTCGCCCCGACCTGGCTGGCGCTGGGCGCCAAGGTGACCAATGGCGCATGTGGTGTCAACTGGCTGCCCGAACCCAGCCTTTCGATCTTTCTACGCAACTGGTTGGGCGGCCAACCCTTTAGCCAGGCCGTGGCACGCAGCCATCGCACGGCGCTGCGCTGGGGCGTGGCCATCTGGCGACCTAGCCGCGACGGGCGGGATCACCCGTTTATCGCCGGCAGCCGCCAGACCATCTTCGGCGTGCATGACCTGACGATCCGCTCCTGAGTGCGATCTCGCGCCCCATGTCTCCAGCGTTATAGCCCGGCACGCCAACAAAACGGCGGCAGGCTGCAAGGCCATGCCGCCGCATGAGGGCTGACGAAGATAAACAGGGAAGCGCTGCATCCGGTTCATCCCAAGAGGCCGGCATGGGGCCGCCCCCGCGCTGCGCTTTGGCGAAAGACAGGCCCTATTTGGTAGCCCGCTGATAGACCAGATAGAACGAGGTATGAATGCCGTATTTGGGCTGTTCGATGCTGCCCATGCCTGCGCCGACCAGTATCTCGCTGGGCAGCCCTTCGACCTTGACATTGTAGGCGTTGCCCGCGGCGTACATCATGTAGTTATAGCCGAAATCGGGCGCGGCCTTGTCCTCGATGCCGCCGGTATAGCTGCCGTCGCCCCAATAGACGGTCACCGGCTGGCCGACGATGCGGTTGCCGTTCTCGTCTAGGGCTTCGACATAGATGTGGTGCTTGCCGCCCGACTGCTGTTCGTCGGCCCAGCGAGCTTCGATCAACCGCCAGTACTGTTGGCCGGGCGCGGCCGGCGCGTCCTCGACACGCACGCCCAGCCTATCGAGGCGTGGGTCCCAGGCGCGCGGGGCCACGGCGGCCACAGCGGCCGCGGGTTCGGGCGTGGGCGGCGCTTGAGGGAGCAGTTCCTGCACAAAGACGGGCGGCGGCTGGGTCGCGGTGGCGGTGGGCACGGGCGTAGGCGTGTGGGTCGGCAGCGGCGTGCTGGTCGGGATCGCGGTCTGGGTGGGCAGCGGCGTGTGGGTGGGCGTGGGCGGCACTGCCTTATCGGCCATCGCCAGCGCCTCGGCCAGTTCCTTATCTTTGGAGGCCACCTCGTAGCTGCCCACGGCATAGACGGCATTGATGGCGTTGAGCAAATTGCTGCGCGTGGTCAGTTCCGCGCCGCTGGCGACGCTGGCGCCGCGCAGCAGGCTCAGGAAAGCCGCGGGCGCGGCAATCGCCAGCAGCCAGATCAAGAGCAGCAGCAGCACGGCCAGTTGAATTTTGCCGATGGGGCTGAGGTTGGCGAACCACTGACCGAAGCCGCCGCGTGCGCGCGGCGCGGGCAGCGGGCTTTCGACCGCCGATGGCCGCCGCCGGCGTGAGGGCACATTGGTCGCCGCCTCGGGCCGCACCGGCGCATAGCCGGTGTAGACCTCCTCGTCGTCGAATCCGCCGGCGTTTAGCTCGGCCAGCCGCTGGCTCAACACCCGGCTCAGGCTGATCGCCAGGCTGGGATAGCGGTTCATCAACATATCGAAGTCGGCCTTGCTCAACGTCCAGACGTCGATGTCGGTCTCGGCCAGCGCGCCGGCGTTGTGCGGCTGGTTGGTGAGCAGGGCGCGCTCGCCAAAGGCCTCGCCCGGCCCCAAGACCCAACCGCCCCCGCTCAACGGCTGTATACGCACATGGCCCTTTTCGAGCAGATAGAGCATATTCGCCGTGCTGCTGGCGCGATAAATTTGCTCCCCCGCCCGATAGCGGGTGGGGCGCAGATGGTCGGCCACCTGGCGCAGATCGTGCGGGCTGAGGTCGGACAAAAGATAGAAGCGGCGGAAGCGATCTTCATCATAGCCGGCTTCGGGCGCGGCGATGCGCTCGGCCAAAGCCTTGTTCAGCGCCTGGCCGATCTGTGGGTGCTGTGTCGCCAGCGTGTCGAGTTCGGCCTTGGGCAGAATCCACAGGTTGGTGTTGCGGATGGCGGTGGCGTCCTCGCCGCGGATCTGCCCGGAGAGCAGCCCCATCTCGCCAAAAAAGCCGCCGCCGCCGATGCGCGCCAATTCCTCGACCACGCCGCCGGCGTTCTCGCTGGTCAGTTCCACCTCGCCGTTTTCGATGAGATAGAGCGCGTCGCCCGCTTCGCCCATCATATAGACGCGCTCGCCTGCGGGCACATGCTGCAGGACCATGCGCTGGGCAATCGCCTGCATCACCTGCGGCGGCACATCGGCAAAGAGCGGCATCTGCGCCAGGCGCAGCACAGCCTGCGATTGGTCGGCCTTGCTCAGACGGGCGCGGGCATTGCGCGCCAAGGTGCGGCGCAGCCCGGGTTGGCGGCTGCTGATGGCGGCAAACTCGTCGGCGCTCACCGCCCAAATGGTGCTGTCCTGGCCGGCGACGGCACTCTGCGTCGACGGTTTGCCGGTGAGCAGCGTCAGCGCGCCAAAGAGCGCGCCGGGGGCGAGCTTTTGGGTGCGTTCGCCGCCTGTCTCCACGTCGGCGCGCAGTTCCACCTCACCGGTTTCGACCAAAAACAGCCCGGCCGGGGCATCGCCGGCACGGTAGATCACCTCTTGGGCGTTGAGATGGCGCGGTTTGAGATAGGCGGCCAAGGCCTGCAGCGTGTGTGGCGGCAGCCCAGAGAGTTCGGGGACACGCGCCAGCCGCTGCACCAAATAGTCTTCCATCTGGGCCAAGAGGCCGCCGAAGTTGCGGCTCAGCTTCAACCCCAGCGCCGGGTGCTGCACGATCAGGTCGCGCAGCCCGCGGTCGGTGAGCTTCCAATACTGGAGGTCCGACAGCGCCGTGGCGGTGACATCTTGCGGCTGGCCGCGAAAGAGGCTGGCATCGCCGATCAGGCTGCCCGGCCCCAACGTGGCGAGCGTCGCGCCGCTCTGCGTGGAGAGGCCGACAAACCCTTGGCCGACCAGAAACATGGCGTCACTGCGTTCGCCGGCCTTGAGCAGCACGGTCTGTGCGGCGCACTTGCCCTCGGCAAACCCAGCGGCCAGGAGTTCACGCTCGCCGTCGGTTAACCCGGCAAACAGCGGCGCAAACTTGATAAATTCGTGCTTCACGAATCCTCCTTGCCGTCCACAGTTGGGATGGGGGTCGGGATGGGGGCTAAGATGCGGGCGGGATGAGCCGGTCGCCACACGGCCAGTTCACTAGGCTTCACGTTGTCAAAGCGTTCCCGCTTAATATTTGCGTTTGAACGTGACCGTCCAGCTATAGTGACCCCAACAGCCGGGCAGGTCGACAAACGCCTTGCAGTCGGCCTCGTCGTCACAGTAGCGTGCGCCGATCAAGGTTTCGTAAGGGATATTGGCCGGCTCGGTCGACAGCCCGTCTACGGTCTCGCTGGTGACCTCGCGGCCGTCGGCGTCGCGGATCACTTTGACGCCCTGGCCGCGTCCCAAGACAAACTCGACTTGGCCGTCGCCTTTGCCCTGCGAGCCGGTCACATACACTTCCTGCGCGCCATAGATGGCCTGAACGGCGACCCCGTTGATGCGATTGCCGGCGGCATCCAACACGTTGACATGCAGTTCGCGCTTCTCGCCACAGGTGACCGAGCCGCTGTTGGTGCTGCCGCCGTTTTCATAGACATCCCACAGCCGTTTTTCCACTGTCACAAAGTCCGGCCCATCGGGCGCGGGCGCAGGCGGCTGTTCGGGCTGCGGCGTTTCGGCGGGCGGTGGCTCTGCCGGTGGTGGTTCTGCCGGGGTGGGCGCAGCGGCCACCGGCGCAGGCGTCGGCGTGGGCGGCGGCTCAGGGATATTGGCCGCCAAGGCGACCGCCGTCGTGTCGCCCAGGGTCTGTACCAGCGGGCCATAGACCCACCCCTGCGTGCCGTTGGCGAGCAGCACCTGCCACCAGTCCGCCTGCGGGTTCTTGCCGATGATCTCGACCTGGTCGCCGGTGTTGATCGCGCCGACGACGGGGTAAGCCGTGCCCGGTCCCCCGCGCACATTCATAGCATTCGACGCTTGGGCCATCGGTTTGGTTACGGTCGTGGCCGTGGGCAGCGCCGCCGGTTCGGGCGCGGCAGGGGCCGTTTCGCTCACGCCCTGGCTCACCGTCACGCTCGCGCCGGCGTCGATAGTCGTGGTCGCTGCGGTTGTGGTTAGTGCGGTTGAGCCTGCGGGGTCGGGCGCGGGCGGCGCGACAGACGTCTCGGTGGCCGGGGCCAGGGAAATGGCCGCAGACCCGGCCTGCGCTGCCGTCTCCAGCGTGGGCGCCGGCGCGTTGACCAAGAGATTGTTCTGGACGGCATAGTCCACCAGCGGCCGCGATTGCAGCCCCAACGCCATCGCCAACCAGACCAGGGCGTTGGTCTCCGCCTGGGCCGGCTGGTCGTGGACGCGCGTTTCGGCCAGATAGATCAGCCATTGGGTCGGGTTGGCAGCGTCAAGCCCCTGAAGCTGGGTACGGGCGCGGTTCAGGTCGCCATCCTGCTCATACTCTTGGGCGATGCGGAGCGTCTGCGCGGTCAGGTCGCTTTCGCCGGCGCGACGTTGGGGGCCGCACGCCGCCAACAGGGGCAGGAGCAAGCAGACCAACGCCGCCAGCCCCAGGTTTCGCCATCTTCGATTGTACTGGGTATGGAAACGCTGTGTCTTGGAGATGTCGGAAAAACGGACGATGTAAGGTTGTAAGGACATTGTCTATGGACCAGTTCAGACGAAAGCGTTGTCGTGGCGCGGGGCCATCTCAGCCGGCCCTATCTACCCGAAGGTAAGCCGGAAACTGCCCCAAAGGTGGCGCTGGTTGCCTTGCCGGCGACGCTTAAGCCTATCGCTTTCCCCATCAACTTTTCGCCGATGGATTCCCCTTGCTATAATAGCCATCCGGGGAGTGTCCTCCTCATCGGCGAAGCACGGAACCGCTGTCTCAAAGGCGCACGAGCGGTCCTATCCTGATGATAGATATCCACCGCTAGACATTCATCTGTCTGGCCAGTTATCTGCCGGCGCTGATCTGGCGACTGGTTTTGCGAAACTTCGCAGCGTCTTTGAGACTCGTTTTGATCCGCTGCTGTGTGCCGAAGGTGGGAGTCGAACCCACACGGGTTTCCCCACACGATTTTGAGTCGTGCGCGTCTGCCTGTTCCGCCACTTCGGCCTGCTGCACCGACACACTCTGTACGCCAGTATACTGGCTGACCGTTCAATCGTCAAATGTGTTGCAGTTCATGGACAATGCCATCTTGACTTTGTCAACTGCCCCTCAACTTGCCCCAGATGAAGAAGCCGCCATCGAGCGTACGCTGGCCGGCGACCTCAACGCATTCAACCAACTCGTCGTCAAATATCAGCGTCTAGCCTACAGCGTCGCCTATCGTATGCTCCAGACCGAAGACGCCGCTGCCGATGCCGTCCAAGACAGCTTTATCAAGGCCTATCGCGCCTTGCGTAGTTTCAAGGGGGGCGTCTTCAAAAGCTGGCTGCTGCGCATTGTCGTCAACACCTGTTATGACGTGCTGCGCGCTCAAAAACGCTATACCTTCGAGCCGATCGGCGAAGAGGCCGACGAGGAGACGCCGGTCGCGCTGTTGGTGGACAACAGCGAAAGCCCGCAAGCCTATGTAGAGCGCATGGAACTCAACGGTCTGATCGAACTAGGCATCCGGTCGCTGCCTGCCGACCAACGGTTGGTTCTGACGCTGTGCGATGTCCACGGCTACGCCTATGAGGAAATTGCCGAGATCACCGGGTTCCCCATGGGGACCGTCAAATCACGCATCAGCCGCGCCCGCACCAAGCTGCGCGACTTCCTGTTACAGCAGCCGGAACTATTGCCATCCAGCCTGCGTCCTAAACATAGATAATTGTGCCATTGTGGGGTGCCTGGCAAGCATCGATCAGGAATCATGAAATCATCTGAGTTTCGTCACATTACCGATGAGCTGCTGTCTGCCTATCTCGACAACGCCGTCAGCGACCAAGAACGGGCCTTGATCGAGGCCGCGGTCAGCGCCGAACCGGATATCGCCTGGCGGCTCGACTCGCTGCGCCAGACCGTCCAACTCCTCAAGACCTTGCCGGAGTTGGCGCTGCCGCGCAGCTTTGTCTTGCAGGAGGCCCAACTCGGCGATGCGCTGGTGACACTCCGCCCGGCTTCATCCGCTGCGCCGTCGGCTGCGTCTGGGTTTTGGGCCGACCTTGCAGCGAGCTGGCGCGCCCTGTGGCAGGCAGGCAACCCCGTGCTGCGCAATGCCGCCGCGGCCAGTTTTGCGCTGCTGCTGGTGCTGCTGGCCGGCGCAGCGCTGCTGACGACCCAGCCGCAGCCCGCTTCGGTCCAGGTAGCCTCTGCGCCCGCTGCCGGCGAAGCCCAGCCGGCGAGCCAGGCCGCCGTTGCCCTCGCTTCTCCCGCGGTCACGCGCGGCAGTGTGGAGACGCTGCCCGCGGCGCAGGCCGAGAGCGCGGCCGCACCCGTCGAGCCGCCGCTCGCTAAAGCCGCGCCGGCGGCAGCCGAGCCCGCAAGCGATGCATCTGCGGGCGGCGAGCCTGCCGCTGAACAGGCGGCAGAGGCCCCGCCCACCCAAGATCAAACCGCCCAGGAGCCGGCTGCAGAACAGCCGGCAATGGCCGCGGCGCTCGGCCCGCCGGCTTCCGGACAGGAGGCCGCACAGGAATCTGCGCCCCAGGGCGCTGAACCGCTGCTGACGCCGGTGGCCCCCTTGCCCAACGTCGCTATGGCCGCTCCGGACGGTCGCGCCATGGGAGGCGGAGGGGATGGGATGGCTAGCGCAGGCGGGGTGGGGGGCGATATGCCCGCCTATCCGGGGGCTGAAGGGGACGGCGGCCTGCTCCCTCCGCAAGCCTATGAATCTGGGCCGGACTTTGTGCCTGCCGAACCGGCGGGCGCGTCTGCGGCCCAGGAATCGCCTACGGCCACGCCGTTGCCGACACCCGTGCCCACACCAGAGCCGACGCCAACGGCAGAGGCTGTGGCCGTGCTGCCCGTCGAACCCAGCCTGGCCCCCGGCGAGGAGAGCGGCGCTGAGACGGGCGTCACCACCGGGCGCGTCTCGTACGGCGTGCTGGTCACCGGGGTGGGGCTGCTGCGCATGGCGCAGGTCGGGGTGGGGCTGATCACGCTCATGCTGGTCTCGCTCTGGTGGCGCAGCCGCAACGAGCCGACGAACCGCTGACGATATGCCCGAACTGCCTGAAGTTGAGATCTTTGTGCGCGAACTCGCGCCGGACTTGGCGGGCCGCACCGTGACCGCAGCCCGCGTCTTTTGGCCGCGTACGGTCGCCGCGCCCACGGACGAGGAGTTTTCGGCGCGGCTGGCCGGGCTGCGCTTCGACCGCTTCGACCGCCGCGGCAAGTATATGCTGCTCGGCCTCTCCGACGGCTCCACGCTGATCGTCCATCTGCGCATGACGGGCAAACTGCGCGTTCTGCCCGGCGACGCCCAGCCCGACAAACATACGCATGTAGTGTTGGATCTCGACGACGGGCGCAGCGTGCATTACACCGACCCGCGCAAGTTTGGGCGCATCTGGCTGGTCGACGACCCGGCCCAGGTGGTGGACAAGTTGGGGCCGGAGCCGTTGGGCGAGGCGTTTTCCCCGGCAGACTTGGCGGCGCGGCTGGCGGGGCGCAGCGCGGCGATCAAGGCGCTGCTGCTCGACCAGCGCATCGTGGCGGGGGTGGGGAACATCTACGCCGACGAGTCGCTCTTTCGGGCCGGGATTCACCCGGCGCGGCCTGGCAGCAGCCTCACCTCCGCCGAGGTGGAGCGGCTGCATGAGGCCGTACGCGCCGTGCTGGCCAAAGGCATTGAACAGCGCGGCAGCACCTTGGGCGACAGCGTGCTGCAGAACTATCTGCCCCCCAGCGGCAGACCGGGCCGCGCGCAGGAGGGGCATCAGGTCTTCCGCCGCACGGGGATGCCCTGCCCGGTCTGTGGCACGCCCATCGCGCGCATCGTCGTGGCCCAGCGCTCCACACACTTCTGCCCCGTCTGCCAGGGTGGGGAGTGGGCAATAGGCAGTGGGGAGTAGAGGGCAGAGTGTGCCATGCTGCTCACGCAGCGGTGCGTAGCGCCGGAGCCTGCCCTGAGCGGCGCCCGGCGCCGCTTGTGGCTCGGCGCGAAGGGTCTGCGAAGAAGCATCCCTCTGGCTGTACGTCCCCAGAGAGACCCTTCGCGCCGACTCAGAATGTGCAGTACGATGCTGCACCTACAAGCCTTCTCTTTCTGGTCTTTGCGCCATACGCGACTTTGCGGTGAACCCTCTGCCCTTCTGCCCCACTCCCTACTGCCCACTCCCCACTGTCTTCGCAAAGAGCGTATACTGGCGGATGGGCCGGGCGTAATGGGCGCTGATCTTGCGCGAGAGGTTGGCGTCGTGCATCAGCGCGTGGATTGCCTGGCGAAAGCCCATCTGGCGTGCCTGCTCTTGCCCCACCGCCACCAGCGCGCTGCCGATGCCTCCCCCACCCAGTTCCGGCAGGACCGCCAGGGTTTTGAGGATCACCGTGTCCACCGGCGCGCCGCGCTGCGCCTGGGCCAGGTCGGGCAGCGCCAGCAAAAACCCGACCAGCCGCCCTTCCTGCTCGGCCAGCAGCGCCAGGTCGGGGATCAGGACCGGCTGCAGCGCGGCATACTGCGCCATAAATTCGGCGCGCGCGATCGGCGCAAAGAGCAGGGCGCGGCTGAAACTCACTAGGATCATCTCGTAGAGCCGCGCCAGTTCACGCTCGAACGCGTCGGGGGCAGGCGAGCGCACGCTGATCCTATGTTCGGCCAGGTGGCGCATGGCCTCCGCCAGCCGCGGATCGGGTGTGTCGAGGGTTGTCAGCGACGAATAGTATTCGGCCCAGGGGGCGAAGCCGGCGGCGCTGAAGTCGGCGGGCCAGGCGTCGGGGTTGTCCGGCTCCAGAAAAAAGGGCGGGTACGCGGGGCCGTCGAAGGCGCGACGCGTGACAAATCGATAGGCGCGGAAGGTGTTGCCGTCCAGCGGGCCGACGGCGAGCGTGCAGCCCGCCGCCGCCAACTCGGCGCAGACACGGTCGAGCAGCACGGCGGCGGGCGCGCGGTCCTGCGCCGCAAAGTGCCCAATACAGCCGATGCGCTGCGCCGGATGGGGCGGCGCGTGCGTCCACCAGAGCGAGGCGCGCGCCGCCGGCTGCCCGGCGTCGTCGCGTGCCAGCCAGTGGGCGTCGGCCTGGCGCATGGCCGGAGCCGTTGGGTCGAGCCGCGGCGCGCCGGGCAGCGTGCAAAAGTCGGACAGTTCCGCTGGGGCGATGAGGCGATCAAGACGCATGCCGTCTCTCCGGGTGGCTAGGTATTGGGTCTAGAGTGCTTGGATGGCGGCGAAGCCCAGCAGCGAAGCGAAACCGGCGCTGAGCGTTTGGAGCAGCCAGCGTCGCCCCGTGCTGCGATAGCCGCCCGGTCCGCTCTGGGTGACGGTGAAGAGCGTCGCGCTCGCCAGCACGCAGAGCAGCCCGATCAGCCCTTGCGCCCAGACCCCGATCCCCAGCCTTGCTACCACGGCATAGGGAACAAAGAGCACCAGCCAACTGACAAAGCTGCTCCAGGCCAAGAGCAGATAGACCGGCGCGCGGCGCAGCCGCATATAGCGCGCCAGCCCGATCATCGCCAACTGCGCGGCGAAGCTCAACATAAAAGGGTAGTCATAGTCGCGCCCGCTGCGCGACACCGCCGCCAGGATCAACCAGAACAGCCCCACCGCGCCCACGCCCAACACCACCTGTACGGTATAGGGGCGGCGGTTTTGCCCCACATCCATAGGTGAGAGGATATTATAGCTCAGAAAGAGCAGCAGCGGCGGCAGCACCCATTCCCACCCACCCAAGGTCCAGCAAAGATAGCCGTAGATGGCCGTGGCCAGCAGGGCGCTGTCGTTGAGTGTGGTGCGTTTGCGCCACGCTATAGCCAAGATCATCATGGCGGCGGTCACGCTGAGGTGCAGCGTCAGGCTGGCGACATCCAGCCCCATAAAGACGCGCAGCATCAAAAAGCTCAAGACCGGGATCAACAGGTTGTCCAGCCCCCACCAGGCCGTGGCGTCGAGCAGCATGGAGAGCAGCGCCATGAGCAGGGCGATCAGCAACGTTTCGGCGCGGCCCACTGTGGTGAAGAGCAGAATGGGCACAAGCGTGCTGAGAAAGGCCGCCTGAAAAAAGGCCAGCGAGCCTTCCAGTGTCTTGGTGCCTTCGGAGGTCGTGTAGCGGCGCACGCCGTAGAAGACGCCGATCAGCGCCGCGCTGGCGTCGGCAAAGGTGAGGATTAAGAGCGGGATGCTGTAGAGCAGCCGGTCGCCGCGCGCCAGCACAAAGAGCATCCCGGCGGCCAGCGGGAAACAGATCTCGCCCAGCGTGGAGCGCACGACGCTGCCCGTCACGCGGCCCACGCTGTCGCGCAGCGCTGCCAGCCATTTGACCCCGGCCATCGCCAGCGCCGCCAACACGGCCAGCAAGATCACCGGGCGCGGATTGTGGAACAGCCAGGGCAACGACAGCGCCACCAGCCCCGCGCCGATATGCATCAGTTTGCGCACCCATTCCGGATGGGGCGCATAGCGCCGCTGATAGGCGGCCAGCGCGGCCATCAGCCCGCCGATAGCCGCCAGCACCAGCCCGATCTTAAGCCACTCATGCAGCCCGATGCCCATCAGCCGGTTTCTTCCATCAACAGACCTCTTCAACCACGAAGGCGCTGTAGAAAAAGGCCTTGTCCTGAGCATAGAGCGCCGTCGCCAGGTCAGAGAGCGGGCGCAGCCGGTCGGCCAGCGCGTCGGGCCGGCGGCGCGGGGCGAGCATGTTCCAATAGGCCAGCCGTGCGCCGGGCTGGGCGGCGTCCGCCAAGCGCGCCAGCAGGCCGTGATAGGCGGGCAGGTCGAGATATTCAAAGATGTCACTCAGGTTATAGCCGTTGAAAGCGCCGGAGGGCACGCTCTCCAAATAGCGCTCCAGCGGCGCACAGAGCCATTCCAGCCGGTCGAGGTGGGCGCGGATCGGCTGGAAGTTCTCCGGGCGCAGGGCATAGGGCAGCGCCGGGCCGTGATGTCCCAGGAGGATCCACTGCAAATAGGGGTTGGCGCTGGGGTCCAACACGGTGAACGCATATTGGGCGCGCTGCAAGAGCCGGTCGGCCACGCTGCCCTGCACATAGCGAAAGAATTCCGGCGCGCGACCCATGCGCGCCATGACCCAGCGCGAGAAGAAGAGGCGAAAGAAAGCGCGCCAGCGGCGGTTGTCCCAGACGGCGTAAAACTGGGCACGCTGCGCCGGGCTGCGTGGGGTCAGCAGCGCCATGCGCGTGCGATGGCTGTGGATCAAGGGGAGGATGCGTGTGCCGAAGAGGCGCAGATAACGCTCAAAACGCCCGCTGTTGGCAATGCCCGCCGCGATCAGATCGGGGTGAGCATCCCAAAAACGTTGGGCGTCGAGGCTCAGGTACGGGCGGCAGCGGGCGTAGAGGTCGGCGCGGCGTGCGCTGGGTCGCGCACCTAGCAGCGCCAGCATCTCAGGGTAGTCGAGCCGCCGGTAGGCCGCCACGCGCAGCTCCAGACAGGCGATCTGGGCGGGACTCAAGTCAAGCGCCACCACCCGGCGCGGCCCTTGGGCCAGCAGCGCCAGCGTGTTGTCGCCGGCAGAGGCAATCGACAGCAGCGTATGCTCCGGCTGCGGGGCCAGCGCGGCGACCAGGATATCCGCGTCCTCCCAACATTGGGCATAGCGGATACGCGAGAAATCGGCCCGCACGCCGATATCGGCAGCCATCGTCAGCTCTGTATCTGGGGATGGGCCGGATGGGCGCTCAGTCGCCGAGGCAGGTTCCCACCCGCCGCGCGCAGTCGAGCCATTGATGATCCAGCGGCACGGTCTTGAGTTTGCCTGCCACTTGGTCGAGCGGCACAGGCGCAGTCTCCTCGCCGCGCGCCGCCACCATCACACCGTAGACGTCCTCGTTGATCAGTTCGGCGCAGGCTGTGCCCAGACGGGTTGCCAAGAGCCGGTCGGCAGCCGAAGGCGTGCCGCCGCGCTGCAGATGGCCCAGGATCGTGAGCCGCGATTCCAACCCGGTCAACTGCTCCAGTTGTTGCGCCAGCCGCAGCGTGTTCCCGGCCTGCTGTGCTTCCAACTCTAGAATTTTGGCCTTGAGCGCCTTTTTGGCCTCTTTCTCGCCCTTCGCCGGTTTCTCGCCCTTGTCTACTTTTTCGTCCTTGTCCTCTTTGGACTGCTTGCCGCCCTTGCGTGCCTTACCCTTGGCGGGCTGGTCGCCGTTGTGTCTGTCCTCGGCGCTGCGCTCCGTCTGACCGGCATAGACCGCAGCCAGCGAAGTCGCCTGCTCCTTTGAGATCGCGCCTTCGGCCACGGCCACAATACTAAAGCGGCTGCCGGCGATGCTGCGCCGGCGGATGGCCTCCGCCACCACATTCACGTCGTAGGGGATCTCCGGGATCAGAATGACATCGGCCCCGCCGGCGATGCCCGCGCCGAGCGCCAGCCAGCCGGCGCGGTGCCCCATGATCTCGACGACGATGATGCGGTGGTGGCTGTGCGCCGTGCTGTGCAGCCGGTCAATCGCTTCGGTGGCGATCCCCAGGGCCGTGTCAAAGCCAAAGGTCACGTCGGTCATGGGCACGTCGTTGTCGATCGTCTTGGGCAGGGTGATGATGTTCAGCCCGTGCTGCATGAGGTGATAGGCGTTCTTCTGGGTTCCGCCGCCGCCCAGACAGACCAGCGCGTCGAGGTGGTGTTTTTCATAGTTGGCGACGATCACCTCGGTCATGTCCATCAGTTTGCCGCCCACCGGCATGCGGTCGGGTTTGTCGCGGCTGGTGCCCAAGATGGTGCCGCCCACGGTCAGGATGCCTGACAGGCTGCTGGGGTTCAGCGCTATCGTCCGATTTTCCATCAGGCCGCGGAAGCCGTCGCGAAAGCCGATCACGTTCATGTCGTGGAAGGTATGGGCCGCTTTGCCGATGCCGCGGATCGCGGCGTTGAGACCTGGGCTGTCGCCGCCTGCCGTCAAGATGCCGATGCTTTTACTCAT
>JADLFO010000123.1 GCA_020845455.1 Caldilineaceae bacterium | reverse complement strand
GCGGCCGCCAAGCAGAGCTTCTTGGTGGACTACGACCAGGTGCTGAACGACATGATTGCGAGCCGGGATGTCGCCGCGACCCAGGCAGGGCTGGTTGCGGCGGTGGAGGAAGCAGCTTTTGGCCAATAGATCCATTCCGGTGACGGGGGAGCGCGGCCTGGCCGCCTCCCCCGCCCACCCGGCCCGTAGACGATGGCGCTGGCTACGCAGCGACATGCTGCTCGCCGTCTTGGTGATCCTGCCTTCGATCATCGCGGTCGCGGTCTTCGTTTATGGGTTCATTGCCTGGACGTTCTACATCTCGGCGACGGACTGGAAGAGTTCGATCGTCGACTTCACGTTTGTGGGGCTGAAGAACTGGACGCGGCTGTTCGGCGAGCGCCGCTTCTATATGGACATGCGGAACCTGGTGTTCTACGCCATTGGCTTCATGACCCAGTGCATCGTCGTCGGGTTCACGCTCGCCTCGCTGCTGGATCAGAAGATCAAGGGCGAGGCATTCTTCCGTACCCTGTTCATCTTTCCCTTTGCCGTCAGCGGGATCGTCACGGGCGTGACCTGGCAGTGGCTCATGCAGCCGTCCACCGGCATCAATCTGCTCTTCGCCAAGATCGGCATGGGCTGGTTCCGGCCGGCTTGGCATTCGAGCATTGAGTACGGCATCTGGGCTATCACGATCGCCGCGGCCTGGCAGTTTTCGGGCTATGTCATGGCGCTCTATCTGGCCGGGCTGCGCGGCATCTCCTATGAGTTGCGGGAGGCGGCCGCCATCGACGGGGCCGGGACGTGGGCCAGCTACCGGTACATCATCATCCCCTTGCTGATGCCGGTGACCTTTACCGCCGTCGTCTTGACCGGTATGAACGCGATCCGCGTCTTTGATGTGGTGGCGTCCATGGGCGGTCCTGGGCCGGGCAATTCGCTCGACACGCTGGCGCTCAACATGTACCAAACCACGTTCAACGCCTACCGCTTCTCGTTGGGCGCAACCATCGGCTCCGTTATGATGCTCCTCGCGATCTTCCTGGTGGTCCCCTATCTGATGAGCATGCAGCGGGAGTCTGAGCGATGAACCTCCAACGAATCTGGACGCGCAGCGCCATCTACCTGGTGCTGCTCGCCTTCGCCGCCTTCTATGCCATGCCCATCTATGTCTTGATCATCACCGGGTTGAAACCTTTCCAGGACGTCAATGAGACGCGCATGTGGGAACTGCCGAACGGGTTGTATTTTGGCAGTTTCACCCAGGCTTGGAAGCTGGTATCGCCCAACTTCAAGAACAGCATGATGATCACCATTCCGGCCGCGCTCATCTCCTCGATGATTGGCTCGATCAACGGCTATATCTTCGCCAAATGGCGCTTCAAGGGCGCGGATACACTCTTTATCCTCTTTTTGGTGGGCATGTTCTTGCCCTATCAAGGCATCCTCATTCCCTTGGTGTTGACGCTGCAAGCCCTGCATCTCTACGGAAGCCTCGTCGGGCTGATCCTGACCCACTGCATCTTCGGCATCCCGATCACCGCCCTGCTCTTCCGCGGCTACTACACCGGTATCCCCAATGAACTCCTGGACGCCGGCAAGATCGACGGCTGTGGCTTCTTTGGCCTCTACCGCTGGATCCTGCTGCCCATCTCCATGCCCGCGTTTGCCGTGGTGCTGCTCTGGCAGTTTACCTCGATCTGGAACGACTACCTGATCGGTCTCGTCGTGCTCAGCAACCCCATTCTCGCACCGGTCAACGTGGCGGTAAAAAACGTCGCGGGTAGCTACTCGGTCGACTGGAACGTGCAGATGTCCGCCGCGCTCATCGCGGCGCTGCCGACGATTATCGTCTACCTAGCGTTGGGCAAGCTCTTTATGCGCGGTCTGCTGGCAGGCGCGCTCAAGGGGTAGCCCGACATTCCCAATCTCCTTTCCTATGCAGCAGAGCGGCGTCCCCAGGGGCGCCGCTCTGCTGTCTCTCTGCCCGTCGGCAGCGCCCCGGTCGGACGCCCACGCCGCGTCCGCCGGTCTGAGGTGCATTTCACATTAGAGGCGGATTGTCATTCCGAAGGAATCTCTCTGCCTCCGCTGAACGCTACCCAGAGAGACCCTTCGCCCGGCTCAGGGCAGGCTCCGGTGCTGTGCACCACTGCGTGAGCAGGGTGACAGGCGCTCTCGCCCCCGTTGTGAGATGATCTTTGTGCCGGGCCTATGGTAAGATAAGGCCCAGATCAAGACAAACGAGACCGATACAATACTGATACAGGTCTGAACCCTGCCGTTCAGAACGCCCAGTAGTTCCCCCGCTAGCGAGATTTTGGTATGGACTCCATCTCAGCGGAGCAAGTAATACAAAGCCCCAATCTGCCCCGATTGTCTGCCCTCCGCTTGGCCGCGCTCTATACGCTGGTCGCCTGTCTTTGGATCTGGCTCTCCGACCAGGTCTTGTGGATGTTTGCCGCAGACGCCGCCCAGTTTATCCGGATACAAACCTACAAAGGGTGGCTCTTTGTGGCGGCCACCGCGGTGCTTCTCTATCTCGAACGCACCTGGAGCATACGCGAAATGCGCCGCGCCTATCAAGCCATGAGCAGACAGGCAGAGGCCCTAGGCCGCGCTAATGCCAACCTCTATGAACGCACGGAGGAACTGCGCCGCGCCAACGCCGACCTGGCCGAAGCGCAACGGGTGGCCCAGGTAGGCAGTTGGAGCGTGGACCTGGTCCACGACCGGCTCACCTGGTCCGACGAGACCTTCCGCATCTTTGGCGTCTCGCCCGAAACCTTCGACGGACGCGGTGAATTCTTCTATGGGGTCGTCCATCCCGAAGACTTGGCCTTTGTGCGCCAGATGGACCAAAAGGTCCTGGAGCAGCACATCCCACTAAACTACGAACACCGGGTAATACGCCCCGACGGCAGCGTGCGCATCGTGCATGAGCGCGGCTATGCCATCTATGACGAAGCGGGCAGGGCGGTGCGGCTGTTCGGCATGGTGCAAGACATCACCGAGCGGCGGCGTGGCGAGGAGCAGATCCAGCAGCAGGAGCGGTTAGTAGTCGTGGGACAGATGGCCGCGGGTATCGCGCATGACTTCAACAACATCTTGGCGGTGATCATGCTCTATACCCAAATGCTCCAGTTGACGGCGCAGAGCGAGGTCCAACAGCGCCACCTGGCGACGATCTACCAGCAAGCGGTTCACGCCGCCAATTTGGTCGAGCAGATTTTGGACTTCAGCCGGCGTTCGAGCATGGAGCGGATCACGCTCGACATGGTGCCCTTTGTCAAGGAGATGATGAAACTGTGGCAGCGCACACTGCCCGAACATATCCGGCTCGACCTGGTCTGTGAGGCGCAGTCGCTAACCGTGCGCGCCGACCCGGCGCGTTTGCAGCAGGCGCTGATGAACATGGTGATCAACGCGCGCGACGCCATGCCCAACGGCGGGCTGCTGCGCCTGGAACTGCACGCGCTCCAGCTTACCCCCAACACGCCGGCCCCGCTGCCCAGCCTCAAACCGGGGACATGGCTGCAGTTGACCGTGGCGGATACCGGAACCGGCATCACGCCGGAGGTGCGCACCCACCTCTTTGAGCCGTTCTTTACGACCAAGCCGCCCGGCAAGGGGACAGGGCTGGGGCTGCCGCAGGTCTATGGCATTGTGCAGCAGTTGGAAGGCCAGATTCAGGTGGAGAGCACGCCGGGCGAAGGCACGCAGTTCATGATCTATCTGCCGCTGTTGAGCCACGGCGCCGCGCAGCCGGTGGGCACGGCCCCCATCCACCCGTCGCACGGCCACGACGAGTTGATCCTGCTGGTGGAGGACGAAAGCGCGCTGCGTGAGGCGGTCACGGAAATGCTGGCCGGGCTAGGCTATCGCGTCGTTACCGCGCAGAACGGCGCCGGCGCGCTCACCACCTATGCCGCGCACAGCGCCAAGATCGCGCTGGTGGTCAGCGACCTGATCATGCCCGACATGGGCGGGATAGAGCTATATCACGCCTTGATGGCACACGACCCCCAGGCGCGCATGCTGCTGGTCACCGGCTATCCGCATGAGGTTGAGATAGAGGCGGAGACGGACGACCACATCCAATGGATCCAAAAGCCCTTTACGATCGACACGCTGGCGCAGCGCGTGGCCGAGGCGCTGCATGGTGATTAAGCGACGGAGGATTGAGCGACCGGGGATTGACCAGCGGGAGATTGACCGGCTGAGGGTTCGCGGCTATCCCTCGGCGCGGTAGTGGCAGCCCATGCTGCGCTTGTTGCGCCAGGCCGCTTCGGCCACCACCTGCGCCGCCTTGACCGCATTGCGCAGCCCGATCAGCGCGTCGCTCAGGCGCGTGCGCCGGTAGAACTGCTCGATCTCGGTATCCAGCTCGCGCAGGTCACGCAGGGCACGCTCCAGCCGCGGCCCAGTCCGCACCAGCCCCACATAGTTCCACATGATATGTTTGATCGAACTCATATCCTGGCTGATGAGCGCAGGGTCGGCTTCCTCCATGCCGGTATCCTGCCAGGGCGCAATGCCGCCGCCGTCAGGCATCGGCAGCCCCACGGCCAACTGCGTCTGGATATGCTGGGCGGCGCGCTCGCCCCAGACCAGCCCTTCGAGCAGCGAGGTGCTCGCCAGCCGGTTGGCCCCATGCAGACCGGTGCAGGCAACCTCACCCACGGCATAGAGCCGGCGCAGCGAGGTCTGACCCCAGGCATCCACCCAGACGCCGCCGCAGAAGTAGTGGGCAGCAGGCACCACCGGCGCCAGATCGCGCGTGATGTCCACGCCGTAGTCGAGACAGCGCGCCAGGATGGTGGGAAAGTGACGGCGGATCTCCTCCTCGGCCACATAGCTGCGCAGGTCGAGATAGAGGCAGGGCACGTCATGCTTAAGCATCTCGCTGTGGATGCTGCGCGCCACGACGTCGCGCGGGGCCAGGTCGCGCCATTCAGGGTCGTATTGATCCATAAAGGGGCGGCCCCGCGCGTCCACCAGCCGCGCCCCGGCCCCGCGCACGGCCTCGGAGATCAAAAAGCGCGCCGCCTGGCGATGATAAAAGGCCGTGGGGTGAAACTGGACAAACTCGGCGTTGATGATCCGCACCCCGGCGCGCTGCGCCATGGCAACGCCGTCGCCGCGCGCGCCGGGCGGGTTGGTAGTGCGTAAAAAGACCTGGCCTAGCCCGCCGGAAGCCAAGACCGTAACGCGTGCCACGATGCGGCGCACGCGGCGCGTCACCTGGTCAAAGACATAGGCCCCCACGCAGGAACGATGGTCATAGACGGCCAGCCGGTTGCGCGCATGGTGCGACGGGGTGAGCAGGTCGACGGCGGTGTGACCGGTGAGCAAGGTCACCTGTGGATGGTCGCGCAGCGTGTTGAGCAGCCCGATCTCGATCGCCTGCCCCGTGGCGTCGGCGGCGTGGATGATGCGCGGCAGCGAGTGGCCCCCTTCCAGCGCCAACGATAGCTCGCCTTCGGGCGTGTGATCAAACTCTATTCCGGCGCGCTCCAAGAGCAGACGGCGCACGGCGGATGGCCCCTCTTCGGCCAAAATCTGCGCTGCCGGCGGGAAGGAATGGCCTGCCCCAGCACGCAGCACATCCTCGACCAACTGGGCGGGCGAATCATCCGGCCCGGTGTAGATGATGCCGCCTTGGGCATAAAGCGTGTTGCTTTCTTCGGGGGCCAGGGCGCGCGTCACCAGCGTGACCGGAATGCCGGCGTCGGCCAAGGTAAGGGCGACGGTCGCGCCGGCGATCCCCGTGCCGATGATCAACACCTCTGTTCCCAGGTCATCGGGGCTGTGTGGGTGATCAGACATAGCGCCCCCTTTGCGGCGGCAAGCGAGAGGCCGCGCAGACGGGGTACCCCGTCTGCGCGGCCTGGTGGGATGGTTCAGCCGATGGCGATCATGCGTTCGACGGCACGCGCGGCGCGCAGCCGTATCTCTTCGGGCACGGTGATCTCATACTGGTTGTAGCGCAGCGCGTCCAGCGTCTGCTCCAGCGTGATCTGGTTCATATGCGGGCAGCGCACGCTGCACAGCCGCAGCATCTCCTTCTGGGGGTTGGCAGCGGCGATGTTGTCGCCCATAGCGCACTCGGTGAGCAGCAGATAGCGCGAGGCGTCCACCTGCTCGACAAAGTGGATCATCGCCTGGGTGCTGCCGGCGAAGTCGGCGGCCTCCACCACCTCAGGGCTGCATTCAGGGTGGGCCAAAATCGCCACATCGGGGAACTGGGCGCGCACATTCTGGATGTCGGCCACGGTGAAGCGCTCATGCACCTCGCAGCGCCCGTGCCAGCCGATCATCTGCGGCTTTTCCGGCCCTTCCTCCACAGTCAAGGTCGCGCTGCGCGAGGGGATGATGATGCGCTTGCCGGTCTCACGCGCTACATTCTTGGCAAGATATTCGTCGGGCAGAAAGATGACGGTGTCGCCGGGGAGCGAGTTGACCACTGCCACAGCGTTGCCGGAGGTGCAGCAGATGTCGGTCTCGGCCTTGACGTCGGCGTAGGTATTGACATAGGTGACGACAGGCACGCCTGGATACCGCGCCTTGAGCCGGCGCACATCCGCAGCGGTGATGCTGGCAGCCAGTGAACAGCCGGCCTGGGCCGCCGGCAGCAGCACCGTCTTGGTCGGGTTGAGAATCTTGGCCGTCTCGGCCATAAACTTAACGCCGCAAAAGACGATGATGTCCTTATCGGTCTGGGCGGCCTTGCGGCTGAGCGCCAGCGAATCGCCGACAAAATCGGGGATCGAATGGAACAACGCCGGTTCCATGTAGTTATGGCCCAAGATCACGGCGTTCTTTTCAGCTTTGAGCCGGTTGATCTCATAGGCCAGCTCGGCTTTGATCTGCAACTCGACATCGGGCACGACATCAGCCAGCTTGGCCTGCATCTGGCGGTACATCTCCTGCACAGAATCCGCTTGGATCGCCACGGTCCTTCCTCCTATTGCTTCGGGCCATTGGGATGGCCTGTCATGTGGGCGCTCCTGACCTCGCCCACATAATGTAGACGACACACGAAGTATAGGGGTTCCCAAACAAACTGTCAATATGACACCATCAAAAAAGAGAATTCACCGCAAAGTCGCCAAGGGCGCAGGCGCCCCTGCTACGGACGAGCGCGGATCAGATAGGCCTTACCCTCGTAGCCGCCGAGACGCACCAACAGGTCGCCCGTCTCGGTGAGCGTATCTTCGGCCATATTCGTGACCATGTTGACCACGACGCTGCTCTGCGCGCCCGCAATCGGCACGACTTCCTCCACCGAGTCAGGGCCAAAGTTGAGCACCGTCACCTGGCTGAGCAGACCGACGGGCAGTTCATGCACCATCACCAACAAACCTTTGTGCTGCACGTCGGGGATCTGAAGCTGGCGCGCCTCATAGAGCCGGTAGCGCTGGCGCACGGCCAGGATGGTTTGCAGACGGCGCACAAACGAATCAGGCCGCGCCAGTTGCTCCGCCAGCGAGCCATAGAGCGAGCGCGCCCGCGGCAGCCCTGCCGCCGAGGTCTCTGCCGCCGGGTTGACATCCATCAGGTCATAGGCCCCACGCTGGATCCAACGCGTGTCGCCGTCGCCCATCAGATGGGCAACCGCTTCAGGCGGCAGCGGCAGCGCGCCCACCAGATCCCAGCCGGAAAGGGCAAAGATGCCCGGCTGGAGCGCGTTGTACATGCAGAGCAGCAAATGGATGCGCTGGATCTGCTGCACTTGGTCGCCGGTCAGCGCGTCCAGGTCACGGATGCCCAGGACGGCGGCGATCAGGCTGGCCGTGGTGCAGGCGATGCCGTTGGTGACAAAGGGCAGATTATAGGGCGCGGCCTCGCCGCTCAGCCGCTCATACATCGTAGTGCGGATCGCCAGCCGCAGGTCGCTGCCGGTGTAGGCTTGCCCGCCCAGCCGGTAAAGGTCGGCGGCGTGCGCCGTCCAAAAATGGACCAGTTCCAGGGTCAGCTCGTCGTGGTTTTGCAGGGCATGGATCAGCGCGGCGGGGTCGATGCCATATTCATGCACGGTGTTGAGCATCAGGCGCAGGAATTCAGTGTCGCCGGTGGTCAGGGCGCAGTGATAGGCCGGGCGGGTGACGAAGTCGTAGGAGAGGTCTGCGCCGCCGCGCGCCATGGCGGCGATGTCGTCCACCGTCAGGTTCAACTCTTGAAAGCTATAGCCGCCCACCTTGCGCAATAGACCGGCGATCAGTTGGTTGGCGATCAGCGAGAGCGGGTGGCCTTCGGACCAAGCGGGGCCGTCGGGGCGGCGTTCGATGCCCAGAAAGCCGTTGGCATCCAGCCGCAGCATCGACGCGCCCAGCACGTCGAGCGAGTGCAGCGCATCGCCCAAGACCAGCCGCGGCGCGGCGAAGGAAGGGTCGAGCCAGTTGAGTGTAGGCTGGCCCGCCTTGAAATAGTGCAGATAGACCCAGCGCCGCTCGACGCCGTCCACGCCGGTTACCACGCCGGTCGCGCTCCAGTCGGTCTCCTTGATGCCCGGCTCATAGAAGATTGTGCGGCTGAGCCGCCCGACGATATAGCCCTTCTCCTTCAATACGTCCACCGTGGCGGGCGGCAGGTTGACCGAATCCTCGCCGGAGGGCAGCGGCGGGAGCAGGTCCCAGTCGTCGCGCCCGATCTCGACCATATGGTAGAGACCGGGATAGTCGCCCACGTTATATTCCGCCAGCCGGAAATCGGGGCCTTTTCCCGTGTGGCCGGGGATGATATCGTCGATCACGATCGCGCCGTGGGCCGCGGCGGTGCGGCTTATGGCGATATATTCGGCTTCGCTGCCAAACTGCGGGTCGATGGTCAGGCCGATGCGGTCGAAGTTGCCGTCTACGGTGGGGGTCAGCTCACGGCCGCGCACGCCGCCGCTCAACTTCATGGGGCCGGTGTGGACGGCCTTGACGCCGATGGCGGCCAAGGCGCGCCACAGGCTTTCATCGCCCAGCGTTGCCAGCACCGATGTGCCGGGGCGGGTGATGATCGAGGCCGGATAGGCCGTGAACCAGACCGAGGCCAGCGCCGAGGCGGCGCGCGGCTGGGTTTCGGCATAGGCATGCTGCCAGAGCGCGCCCTGCCCGGAATAGCGCCGGGCGATGGGCTGGACGCATTGCAGCATGGAATGCTCTTGCAGCCAGGCGATTGTGGCGGTGTCGGGCGGGGTCATCGCAACTCCTCGAGAGAAGCATAAAAAAAGGCCGGCTGTGACACCGGCCCTTTTGGGCTACCTATGCTCGGTCAGGCCAGGCCTGCCGTCGCCGGGCTAGAGCTTGCGGACGTTGGCAGCCGCCGGGCCTTTGGGGCTGTCCTGAATTTCAAACTCGACGCGGTCGCCTTCGGCCAAGCTGCGGAACCCCTGGGCGATAATGGCGGAGTGGTGGACAAAGACATCCTTGCCACCCTCATAGGCCAAGAAGCCATAGCCCTTCTGGTCGTTAAACCACTTGACGGTGCCGATCACACGCTGCTCGCTCATTGTTGGAAAACTCCTATGTGCATACTTCGAGGACTGAAGGTTCTTACAAAACGTTGTCGTTCCCAACAGATGAGCAAAAAAACGCCGCCCAGACGGTAAGTCTGGACGGCGGTTCGCGCAACTTGACAGAACTTACAACATCTTGCGTAGCCTATCCTACTACAATCCAGAAAAGCTGTCAAGCGGTTTGCGAGCGGATTTCTTCGCTGTCAGGATCATTGCCGCTTCGCCGAACAGCAGAAGGTTCATGCTGGTGTAGGGCATATTACTCGTGGCACGATGTGCATGGCTCGAAATCGCGCTCGTGATGGCAGGCCGCAAAACAGTATTCCAGATCGGCCTGCTCAATGGTCTCGGGCGTAGTGACCGGTAGCTCATGCACCCCGTGACAGAACTTGCAGGACGCCACGGCTGTCTTGTCATGCGGGATAGGCATGTGCGGGTTCCCTTTGAGGCCATCCTCCGTAGTGTAACCCGCTGTATGCGCCATCAGTTCTTCCTGCGGGCCATGACAGGCCAGACAGAATTCGGCCTCAGCTTTCTCCGGCAGCGCCGAGATGGCGGCTGCACCCTCTTCCGGCATATGGCAATAGGTGCATACCTCGTCGGTCATACCTTCATGGTCTGCGGGTGATGCCCGCCTGTCGCTGCCGGCCTCATGACACTCGGTACACTCTTCGTGTCGCGCCAGGGCATGGGTGATCGGGGGCGCTGTTCCAGTCTCAGCCGCCTCAGCCGCTTCAGTGATCGCAGTGGCGGCTTCTGCCGCGTCGTTGTCGCCTGCGCCGGCCTCTTCGACGGCAGCCGGGGTAGCTTCCGGCACAGGTGTTTGCGTCTGTGCCTCAGCGGGGATGCTCTCCTCCACGGGAAGAGCCGTCCCTGTCGAAGGGACAGGGGTAATCCAATGAAAAGACGTGGACGTACAGGCCGCCAAGCTCACAGCTAGGAGCAGCGTCACAGCCAATGCGCCCGCCGGCGCCCATCCGGTCCGTGTACTACCAAACATCGATCGTCTCCGATCCGGTTCTCTCAATGCCGTTCGGCCTTTTGATAGCCAGGCGGCGATCAGCCCACAACGGTCTATACAGGATGGCCCAGCAAGTGGGCTATACAGCCGGGGGTGGGGCTTTGCCGGCCCCCACCCCCATCGCCACGCATCGTAACCCTGGATGCCCGCTAGATGGTCTCGGCCGCGGCTTCTCCACCGGCGATATAGCCCTGTGCCAAGCAACGGGCCAAACCATGCTGCGTGCAGCCGCCCGCCGACTCGCCCCCACAGTAGAGACCGGGGATGACCTGACCCTTCATGTCCATCACCTGGCACTGCATATTGATGCGCAGACCTGCATAGGTGTCGTGGATGCAGGGCGTAGACCAGGCCGCGTAGAAAGGCGGCTGGTCGATCTTATACTGCGGCGTGGGCTTGTCGAAGTCGACATCCGCACCTAGCTCGACCATCAGGTTATAGCGTTCGACGGTGGCGACCAGATTGGCGCCAGGCATCTCCGCCTTCTGATAGGGGTTCTCCGTCAATTTCGCCGCCAATTCTTCCAGCGTGTCGGCGGAGAAGAAGAAGGTCGGGTCCGTGTTGGGCGCTTCGAGGCTCCACTTTTCACGTTCCACCGCGGCGGCGTCGAAGATCGCCCAAATCGGGCCGGCTGCGAAGTCGGGTGCGGTGGAGCCTTCGTTGATCGCCAAAGCAGCGTCGACATAGTTCTGCGGTTTATACTCGACGCGAGAGGCATTACGCCAGTCACCAGGGATGTAGGGATCGAGCGACCCTTGGGAGGTGCCGTTCGGGTAGCCTGCCTCAAACTCGTTGTAGAAGCGCTTGCCCACCTGGTTGACACAGATCACATTCTGCCAGTCGCGAATGCGCAGCCCCGTGGCGCGCGCCAGCGGGAAGATCGGGCTGTCCGGCGTCCACGCTACATAGAGATATTCAGCGCCGGCCAGGTTGCGCTTGCGGATATAGCCGTTGCGCTCATGCGCCTGGTTTGCCGTGCCCCAGAGCGACGCGCCGATTGCCAGGGCGGCCATCTCGCCGCTGCCATCCTGCGGGGAATACGGCTCGCCGCCAAGGATATATTCCTCGGTGACGCGCGGGTCGAAGATGCGGCGGAATTCGACGTTGCCTGTGCTGCCGCCCGTGCCGATGATCACGGCCTTGTTGGCCTTGACCGTGACGGTTTCGGCGGTCATATCGATATTGCCGTCGGTACGAAAGCCGACGAGCGGCGTATCTGTGCCCGGCAAAATCGTAGGGGTGTAGCCAGCCTTGATGCCGACCACCCGGCCTTCGCTGGGCGATTCGCGGTAGATGACATCCATGTGATAGTTCATCAAGAACTGGACGCCCTTCTCTCGCGCGCTGGCCTCCAGCGGGCGCATCAAGCTGGTGCCGCCTGCGCCGGCCGGGCTTTCCAAGCTTTGACCCTCACCCCAAATGGTGTGATGCTCGCGCGGGGCCGAAAGCCCAGTGGCGTGTGCGCCGTTGTTGTCGGGGGCCTGATCCACAAACTCGACGCCGTTCTCGACCAGAAATTCATAGGTTGGCGCAGCGTTATCGGCCAGGGCGCGCTGGATACCGCGATCGTTATAGCGATATTCCGGCATGCCGTTGGTTTCGACGATTGACCAGTCGGTCAGATCACGGAAATAAAGATCGGGTGAATCTTCGATCTCGTACTTTTTCTGCAGGCTTGTGCCACCGCCGAGCGGAACATTGCCGCCACTAATGATGGCGTGGCCGCCGATGTCATAGTTGGTCTCGATTACGATCACCGAAGCGCCCGCGTCGACGGCGCGGATCGCGGCGGGCAACCCCACTGCGCCGGAGCCGATCACGACGACATCGGCCTCCAAGTCCCATTGTTCGGGAACCCCGGTGGACGTTTGGGCCAGTGCCCGTTCTGTGAAGGCGGGCGCCATGCTCGCACCGGCGATCATGGCGGCGCTCACTCCCGCCCCACGGACAAAGTCCCGGCGGCTGATCCGGCGTTGGCTTTTCTCACTGCTGCTCATAACATCCCTCTTCTAAAGTAGATTGTGAGGATTCCAAGCAGATTGTCGTATGAGGATGGGTGCATCCTGCTAACCTTATGAGATTGTTGCGATGTTGGGTGCGGCAAAGCAGTGATGACAAAGACCCTCTATAGACACGGCAGGGGAGCTTATCTGCCCTAATGGTTGACTGCTGATCCAGATGCCGATGCTGATGAAAGCGGCGTCAACATCAGCATATGTGAATAATATCACAAGGTAAGCGATCTTCCAAATACCTTATAAAACGCTTTAAGCGGGATACCGTGGGAGGATGTCCTCTTTGTAGGGCAGCGCCCGGCGGGACATCCCGTTGGGGAATGTCGCCGCGCGCAGTATAATGGCTTGGGGGCTGCGCCCCGGCGCGGCGACACTGGCGCTCTTGACACATGGCTCCAGAACAACAGGGCTGCCGGAGGGGGAGACATCGATGGCAAAGGAGACCGCAACCTACCAGCAGCTTCAGCGGATCATCGCCCAGCCGGGCTGTCCCCTCTGTGGGCTGGTCCAGCAGGCGGCGAGCACCTATCTAGATACGCTGCTGTGGGAGTCGTCGACCGACTTCAACCTGCAGGCGATGCTGACCGCATCGCTTGGTTTCTGCGGTCGTCACAGCCGCCAACTGCTCACCTTTGGCGGCCAGCGTCTCGCCGCCGCCGTCGTCGAACGCACCACGCTGCTCGCCGCGATCCGCCGTCTGCCTGAATTGACGGATACTGCCGAACCGCCCCCAGTTCGCTTTCGCCTGGGGCGACGCAAGTTTGGAACACAGACACAGCCGGACGCGGCGATCCTGCCCGACAGCATTCAGCCCTGCCCGGCCTGTCTGCGCGAAGCTGCCGAAACCGCGCGCGGCACTGAGACGCTCCTAAAACATCTGGACGAGTTCTCCGGCCCGCTGCGCGCTGCGGGCGGTCTGTGTCTGCCGCATTTCATACAGACCACGCGCGCCGCGCCCGCGCCCCAGCGCGCCGTCCTCTTGGCGATCCAACAGGCGGTTTGGCAAGACCTCGCCGGCCATCTGGAGGAGTTTATCCGCAAACATATGGACCACCACCACACCGACCCGATCAGCGATCCGGCGCGCCTGTCCGTGGAGCGCACCATCGCCGCGCTGACCGGCGAGGTTCCTGTCCGTTAGCCACGCGCTTGTCGTTTCATCCTGCTGCACACCGAAAGCAAACCGTATGTCCTCGCTGCAATATTACAAACCCGATACACCCCAATTGTGGGTGGGCGACTGCATGCCCTTCTACCATGACGGCCTATTTCATCTCTACTATCTGCTCGACGAAGGGCATCACCAGGCGCTGGGCGGGCTGGGCGGCCATCAATGGGCGCACGCCTCCTCGCCCGACCTGATCCACTGGGCCCATCACCCGCTGGCGCTGGCGATTACCGAGGAGGAGGAGCGCTCGATCTGCACCGGCTCGGTCTACTATCACGGCGGCGTCTACTATGCCTTCCATGCCGTGCGCCGCCCCGATTGGAGCCAGCGCCTCGGCATCGCTACCAGCGTCGACGGCATCACCTTTGCCAAACAGCCTGTGCCATCCTATGCTGAACCGCCCGCAGGCTATGACCCACTGCACTTCCGCGACCCATTTGTCTTTTACGATACCGCCGGCGGGCGCTTTCACATGCTCGTCACCGCCAAATATCTGGACCACGCCGTGCCTGCCCTGGGCGGCTGTCTGGCGCACCTAGTCTCAGACGGCCTGCGGCAGTGGGCGCTGGTCAAGCCGTTCTTGATCCCCGGCTTCGACGACCCGCCCGAATGCTCCGACCTGTTCGAATGGAACGGCTGGTATTATCTGATCTTTAGTAACCGGCTGCAGACACGCTACCGCATAGCGCGCAGCCCGCTTGGCCCCTGGCTGCGCCCTGCGCTGGATCTGCTCGACGGCCCCTGGTCGCGCGTGATGAAGACCGCCGCCTATCACGATAACCGGCGTATCGGCGCGGCCTGGATCGGCACACGCACCGGCGGCAGCGACACCGGCAAATTCCAATGGGGCGGGCACGCCGTCTTGCGCGAGCTGGTGCAGCAGCCGGACGGGACGCTGGGCGTAAAGTTCCCGCACGAGATGGTTCCGGCGAGCGGCGCGCCGCTCCCGCTGCCCGCGGCGGCGCTGACACCGGGTACGACCATCGACGCAGGATGCATTCATCTGGAGGCAGGCGACGGCATGGCTGCGGCAAGCGTCGCCGGGCTGCCGCGCAACGCACAGATCACGCTGCGCGGCGTCCCAGGGCGGGGCGCGCCGCGCTTTGGGCTGCGGCTGCGCGAGACCACGCCCTTTGCCGACGGCGTAACGCTCGACCTACTGGCCGCGGCGCAGCGCGTCGAACTGCATGACGCCGCCTTGGACCCGGTAGACGGGCTGGACGCGCCCTTCACGCTGGAGATCATCTTGCAGGACGACCTGATCGACATCTGTCTCAACGACCGGCGCTGTCTGATCAACCGCTGCCCGCAGCAGCACGGCGACCGGCTGACGCTCTTCTGTCACACCGGCAGCGTCACCTTTGCAGACTTGGCCATCCGCCCGCTGGTCGACAGCTAACCCATACGGTTAACCTCAAGGAACTTGCTATGCCCACCAAAGCCCTGACCGACCTCCCGCCGCACGCCGCCGGCCTGACCCAAGCCTCGCTGGCCTGGACGGATCAATTCTGGGACGCGCGCGCCGGTCTGCTCGCCCTCGATCCGGACGACCACGGCATGGAGACCCGCCACAGCGTACGCAACTCGATCTGGGCTGCGCTGGGGCTGATGCTGCGCGACGGGCCTGAGGACCGCGCCCGCGCCTTGGCGACCATCGCCGCCGTGCTCGACAACCAGTATGACGCGCCGGGCACGGTCTATCATGGCACGTTCCGCCGCTGGCCGGGTGAAACCCAACCGCCCGACCCGGTGATGTGGCGCGACTATGACCCCAACTGGCGGCAGTTTGTCGGCACGACGCTGGCCCTGCTCTTGGAGGAATTCGACCACACCCTGCCGCCCGCGCTGGTCAGCCGCATCGACCGCGCCGTCGAATTGGCTGTGATAGGCGAGCCGCCCGACCGCTGCACGCCCGCCTATACCAACATCGCGCTGATGAAAGCTGCGCTGATGACCTGGGCCGGGGATCGCTATGGCCGCGGCGAGTGGATGCGAGACGGCGAAGCCTTTGGTCGCGCCGTGTATGACCTCTTTCAGACACGCCACACCTTTGCCGAGTACAACTCGCCCACCTATTACGGCGTCAACTTCTATGCGCTGGCGCTCTGGCGCGCCTACGCCAAGTCCGCGGCGCTGGCGCAGATGGGCGCGGCGATGGAGGCGGCGCTCTGGCGCGATGTAGCGCGTTTTTATCACGCCGGGCTGCGCAACGTGGCCGGCCCGTACACGCGCAGCTATGGCATGGATATGCAGCGCTATGGCGCGCTCTTGGGGCTGTCGATCTGGCTGCTGGTGGGGCAGGAGGCCGCGCCCTTTCCGCACGCCGCGGGCATGTTCGACCACGGCCATGACTACTGCTATGGCCCGGCGCTAGCCTTGGTGGGGACGCAGGCCCCAGCGGAGACGCTGCCCCACCTCCAGGCGTTTCAGGGGGAACGGCTGGTGAGCAGCCGCATCGCCGGCGAACGCGGCACGCCTGACCGCGTGGCGACGGCCTGGCTAGGCCAAGGGGCAATGATCGGCGCGGAGGGCACGGCATCGGACGACCCGGCCCAGGCCTTTACACGCGTCAACCAGTTTCATCCCGTCACGCTGCACTGGCAGACACCGCAGGGCGTGGGCTGGATGCGGCTGCTGCATGAAGGGCCGGTGGATGCCCGCGCCGGACGTGGCGAACTGGCGATAACGGGCGTGGTCGCCGAGCCGTGGGCCAG
>JADLFO010000122.1 GCA_020845455.1 Caldilineaceae bacterium | reverse complement strand
GTACAGGCAAAAATCGTCGAAGTCGTTTATCATTCCCCTATCCTCTCGCGTCTACAGACCCGGTTGTGGTGACTTGATCTGTATCACACGAGAGGATGCTTTTCAATCAGGATCTAGCATTAGGCCCGATTTGTAAAAACCTACAGTGACCCACTTAGAACAAGCAGCATCCGATCTATGCGAGAAAGATTCGTGGACGGGCTTCGCATACTGGATGTACTCATAGGGGCCCTTCTTGTATTGTATGCGCCCCCGATTCGCGATTAACGTGA
This sequence comes from Caldilineaceae bacterium, assembly GCA_020845455.1. Taxonomy (GTDB): domain Bacteria; phylum Chloroflexota; class Anaerolineae; order Caldilineales; family Caldilineaceae; genus QEUY01. Next base: position 6,752 of record JADLFO010000122.1, on the reverse strand, counting down.
CAGGTAACGCTTCTAACTGCACCTGTTCTAGTTTAGTCTTGCACCTCAAGCATGAGTCTACAATCGGTATCTGACCAGTTTTTTCCCTAGTCGGGTGGCTAGGTATGCGTATGGCATAGCTATTGCTCTCATCCAGAATGATCCCAGTTTCATGGTTTCAGAAACGACCGGTTTTGGTACTCCTCTCCTTGGATTTATGCCTACCCCTGCCAACATCTCGCTAACTCAATCAGCAGTGAAAATGGCACATTGCGAGTACCCCTGCCCGTGCGGATTGATAGCGACATGGGGCCAGGCGAAGTGCAGAAGTTCTGCCAGTTGGACAAAGAGGGACTTGCCATGATCCGCATGGCTGTTGAGCGCATGGGGCTGAGTTGGACACGAAGTTCTTCTCAGTCAACCGCGACCACAGCCGTTGCCTGCGTGGCATTCGTCCGTCGGACATAAACCAACACCACCATGGCAGAGGTCAGAGACAAGGTAGCGCACAGGAGGAAAAAGGCGCTAAATCCAACTGCGGCGACGGCATAGCCGCCTACAGCCGCCACGGCGGCCCAGCCGGAGGCCATGCCCACCGTGGAGAGCGCCGAGGTGGTCGTGCGCCAGCGTGGAGAGACGATCTCCTGGCTGAAAAGATCCCGCGACGGTCCAGCGACAGCATTCATCCCCAGCACTGCCATCAACATAGCTGCGGCCACGAACCAGTGTGGGATCAACCCTATGGTGGCAATGCACAGCGCCGAGAATACAGTCGCCGCGGCCAGCGTCATGCCGGTGCCGAGGCGCATCAAGATCAGGGGTGTGATCAAAGCGATGGCGACTGGTAACAACTGGGCAAAGCCCATTACCGCACCGATTTGGGCGCTGGTAATGTGCAGTTGGCGATCCAGGTACAAGTTAAAGAAGTTACGCACGGCTCCTTCTCCACAGGCTGCGAAATAGATAATAGCCGTAAAGACGACAAACTCTCTCATGGGTACAGCCGTGCGTGGTTCAATACTTTCCTGCTTGGACGTTACGGTCACCGGACGAAGCGCAGCAAAGTGTAAGCCTGCCAGAGCAAAGCCAAGCGGTGCGAGCCACAGGGCTGCTCGGTAAGGGGCCGCATCGTCCAAGGTCGTGTGCAACCACTCCGCCAGCGCGCCGGGCAGCAAGCCAGCGATCAAACTACCGGCAAAGGTAAAGAGCGCGATCATGGCTGGCAAAAGGGCAAAGGCGCGCGGGCGTTCTTCGACGTCGGTTGCCGCCATCAGGAAGGGAACGCCATTCACCGTGAGGAACGCGGCGCCGACCCACAGGATCATCCAGCCAATGACCAGCCCCTCTTCCCACAGTGACCGTGGCAGCCACTCCACAAGCAGCACCAGGCTGAAACCCGAGGCGATGAGGACTTCAGAAAAGGCCAGCGCGCGTGTGAGGCCAATGCGTGCAGAGATGGCTGCCGCAGGCAGGGCCATGACCGCCCACACCAACTGGCCCGAGCCGATCAACAGGCCGATAAACTCTGTGTCGAAGCCCATCCGTACCAGATAGAGGTTGAACAGTACGCCCATAATCCCGGAGTAGGCGAAGGAATTCAGACCGGAGCCAAGCAGGTAGAGTTCACATCGCGGCTGAGTCGGCCAAAGGAATGGATATAATCGAACATCGACGACCTCCCGATTTTGGGCTAGGTTATTCACGGTCGACCGATACGGCTTGCCTGTGCTCAAACGCGGCCAGTCATTCACCCTACTTCATGAGCCAAGCGCCCATGAATACAATCAGTCTAGCTGTCCTACGCCGCTAGAGATGAGACTGGCGTGGGATCTGTGACAAGAGGTGATGTTGTTCCCTCTCTGTGTCCCAGGCACGCTCTCGTGCCGCCGCTTCTATCTCACAGTCTAGTGGAAACATGAGTGCTCACTCCTTCTATCGACCTGTGTACGCACAATGCCTATAACCGGCAAAACCAAGCATCGCTGGTGTTTCCTGCAACTGCGCCTATACTTTTCTTGTCCAGGCGCTCATCCAAGTAGATAGCAACACCACACCATTTTGACGCACGATATCGTTGCGAAGCCTCTCGGACAGCGTATCGATCTTGATTTCCTCCTCGATTTCCTCACGAGTTGCCACACCAAATTCCTCGGTATAGGGGAGCAAGCTGCGCAGGGAGTTCACCGCATAGGCATAGCCTGACCAATCCTCGCCACCACCCATGACCACATCACAGTGTAGTTTCGGTTCAGGCAAACCGGCATCCAAGTAAGTTTGGCGCAATTTGAAACCCATCTGCATTTCAGTGCCGGCACGCTTGAATGTCTCATAAATCCAGTATCTCAGCTTCTCGAGGAGTGCTGAGTGTGGTACAGAGATTGCCAGTGTCGTAAAGTCATACTCATGGAAGGCGATAACGCCACCCGGGCGCACGAAACGTAGTGCCCTTTGCAAGGCCTCAACGGGGTCTGCAATATACATCAACACGGCGCGACCGACGACAGCATCGAAGTCGCCTTGGAGATTCAAGGCGCGCACATCACTGGCCACAAACGAAGTGTTCTGAAGCTGTAGTGCAGCCGCACGTTCTCTCGCTGTTTCCAAAACCGTTGGGTTGCGGTCAACACCGACCACAGTGCCGCCGGGGCCAACGATGTCAGCAAGAAGCAAGGCAACATCACCCGCGCCACTGCCGACATCCAAAATGCGCATGCCAGCCCGAATCCCTGCATTCTCAAGTAGCTGGCGAGTGAATGGGTTGACAATGTTGGACTGCTCTTGCAGCCGTCGCCTTTCATGAAGCGAGTCACTCAGTACATAGGTAGGGTCTACATGTTGCATCGTTGCCATTCTTCACTCCTTGTGGTGACTCCTTGTGGTGAAACTGCCACCTGCGCCTGTCGAAGGTTGCACAACATAGCTCTGACCACCCGATCACGATCCTCATCTCTTTATTCGTCTTTAGTCATGGAACTGTTACAGAAGTACAAGAGGCTAACTGCACTACTTGGTTTTGTGCAATGTCACCTGACCTGCTGTGACCTGTGGTGCATCGGAGGCGACATGAGCCAAATTCTGCTTGACCCAATCCGCAGCGCGCCGGTTGGACTCTTCAGCCCCCGCCTGATCGTCAAACATACTGATCGTGGCGACGACACCGTCCCCGGCATCGACGAGATAATAAGCCACAAACCCTGGTGTCTGGCGGATGATTGGCACGAAGCCTTCCTTGACGCGCCGTGTGATTTCCTCAACAGTCTCAGCCGCAGTGATGGTGTAGCGACGGATGCTTGTGTACATGGTTCTCCTCTTTTCTTTCTCTTCTGGATACAAAACTAGCATCGCAACAGGTCGGAGTACGCTCGACTGTCACGTGGCTATCTAACTACCGACACGGGGGCAAGAAAATATCACAAGCAATATAAAGTGAGTATCACTTGTGATATAATCGCACTCTCGTGTCGTGATAGTTCGCCTGCGGCAAAGGAGTGGTAGATGGACGAGGCCCTCTCATTTGGTCGTTGGGTGAAAGTACGCCGGGTAGCGCTGGGACTTACACAGGCCAAGCTAGCCGAGCAGACGGGCTACTCGACCGTGACCATCCAGGCAGCTAACTGGCAAGTTGGCTGAAGTGCTTGCGTTGACTGCCGACGAGCGCTCCGATTTTTTCCTCCGTGCGTACGGCGAGGTTAGCGTAGAGCATGGTCGCCAAGCACACACGAAGTCCACACACCATCCCTCTGTCCTTCCCCAAACTGTTTCCCTACCTCCGTTCCTGGGAGAAGAGGCGATGACCGCCTCTCCGCCTCCGGTCTTTGTTGGACGCGCCCGCGAATTGGCCGAGTTAGCGGCTGCACTGCAGACGGCGCGCAGCGGCAAAGGCCAAATACTCTTTGTCATCGGCGGAGCTGGGCGGGGCAAAACGATGCTGGTCCAGGAATTCGCCCGGCAAGCTCAGGCTGCGGATGCTGAGTTGCTCGTCATCAGCGGTTACGGCAACGTCCATACCGGCAGTGGCGATCCGTACCTTCCCTTTCGCGAGGCGTTGACAATGCTAACCGGTGAGGTAGAAGCCAAATGGGCCGGTGGGATCATCACTGCTGACCATGCACGGCGGTTATGGGAAGCAATGCCCTTGACCATCGCAGCCATGGTCGAACATGCGCCCGACCTCATCGGTACTCTTGTACCCAACAAAGGCCTGCGTGAACGAGCGGCAACTTTCACCCCGGCAGGTGCTAAGTGGCTCGAACAACTTGTGACCCTCACCAGCACCGACGCAAAGCTGGAGCAGCAGCGTATCTTTGTCCAATACGCGGCCGCGCTGACCGCCGTTGCCCGCCAACGGCCACTCATGCTCATCTTGGAAGACTTACACTGGGTTGATGCTGTCTCCAGCAGCTTGCTCTTTTATCTCAGCCGGGAAGTTAGTCAAAGCCGGATTCTCGTTGTGGGAACCTACCGGCCAGATGAGTTAGCCTTAAGTCGAAGCGAAATTCAGCATCCATTAGCCGGCATCTTGAGCGAACTGAAGCGATGGCATGGTGATATCTGGCTCGACTTAGGTGAACTGGCCCCAATCGAAGGGCGCCACTTCGTGGAGGCATACCTGGATACACAGCCCAATCGGCTCGATGCAGAATTTCGGGAAGCCTTGTTTCGGCGGACGGGGGGACACGCCCTGTTTACGGTGGAGCTTCTCCGAGAGATGCAAGAACGCGGAGATTTGTGCAAGGATGCAGAGAGCCAGTGGATTGAAGGCCCAACGGTGGACTGGAACAAGCTGCCGACCAAGGTAGAGGGGGTGATCGAAAAGCGCATTCAACGGCTGGAAAAGGAATTCCAGACCATCCTCTCTATTGCCAGCATCGAAGGGGAGACCTTTACCGCGGAGGTGGTGGCGCGCGTCCAGCAGCTAGACGAACGGGGTCTGGTCCAACAGTTAAGCCGCGAGTTAGATAGACGGCATCGGCTGGTCACAGCCCAAATCCTGACCTGGCTTGGGCAGCAACGCTTGTCAGTTTACCGCTTCCGGCATCAGCTTTTCCAGCATTATTTGTATTACAACTTGGCCGAAATGGAGCGGACTTATCTGCACGAGGCCGTCGGTACTGTCTTGGAAGCCATCTACGGTGAACAGACCGAGCAAGTGGCCGTGCAGTTAGCCCGCCATTTCGAGCAGGCCGGATTGAGGTCAAAGGCGGTCAACTATCTGCTGCAGGCAGGGAAGCGAGCCGGGCGGTTGTCGGCCAATCAGGAAGCCATCACTCATTTGACCAAAGGTGTGGAGCTGCTCGAAACGCTGCCCGACACCCCCGAGCGCGCCGAAAAAGAGCTGGAGCTGCAAATTGCCCTCGGGAATGCGCTGATCGCCACGAAAGGCTATGCAGCTGCGGAGGTGGAACAAACCTACAGCCGGGCAAGAGAGCTATATCAAGGGGTGAATACAGGGGAAAGCTCTCCACTGTTTCCTCTGTTGTATGGAAGATGGGCGTACTTTCTTATCAAGGGAGAACACCAGGCAGCACATCAACTGGCGGAGGAGTTCTATAAGCTGGCCCAGCGGCGGCAAGACCCGGTGGTGGTCGTGGCTCTGCGGGCAATGGGCTGGTCTTTTTGTACGGGCGAGTTGATTTCAGCCTACCCCTATTTTGAGCAGATTGCTGTCCATTATAGCCCGGTGCAGCACCGCTCCCTAACCTTCGACTACGGACATGATCCTGGGCAAGCGGGTCTATCCTCTGGGGCTATACTTCTCTGGTTGCTTGGCTATCCGGAACAAGCGTGGCGGTGGAGCCTGCGGGCCGTCATGTTGGCGCAGGAGGCCTCTCACTCGCACAGCCTCGCCTTTTCCTTAGTATTTCTGAGCTATATTCACCAATTTTGTGGGGAGAGGGTCATGGCTCAGGAGCAAGCAGAAGAGGCAATTGCCGTCTGTACCAAACACGGAATTGCCTTGTGGCTGTCATATGGAATGATCATTCGAGGCTGGGCGCTGTCGGAGTCGGGGCAGGGGGAAGTGGGGATTAGCCAAATCTACCAGGGTCTGGCTGCTGCCCGATCTACGGGGGCAGGTTTTTTTCAGAGCTATTTTCTGGCCCTGCTGGCCCATGCCCATCACGCTGTGGGCCAGCAGGAGGCAGGGCTGGCTGTGCTGGCCGAAGCGCTGGCTCATGTGGAAAAAACGCAGGAGCGCTTTTGGGAGGCGGAGTTGTACCGGCTCCAGGGTGAATTACTGCTTATGCGCGATAGAGGTATGACTCGTGCGCCAACCGCTCGATATGCCGAGGTAGAGGCGTGTTTTCGCCAGGCCATCGACGTTGCGCAGCGGCAACAGGCGAAGTCACTTGAACTGCGGGCGACCATTAGCCTATGTCGGTTGTGGCAAGCGCAGGGTAAACGGGCAGAAGCCCATAGCTTACTGGCGCAAATCTATGAGTGGTTCACTGAGGGCTTCGATACGGCTGACTTGCTCGAGGCCAAAGCTCTACTAGAATCGCTATCGTGATGATACAGGATGCCGTACGAGCCATGCCCCGTTATCTGCATTGCTGATTTGTCGCTCAGCGCAGCCACGACTGTAAATGTTACATTGCGAGTATCCCTGTCCGTGCGGCTTTGACGGCGTATCTGATTTGACGAAAAGCCGGGCGGCTTTGGCGCGCCTGGTCGCCTGTGATATACTCATTCAATTGTCACGTTGCGGATGATTTTTGCATGAAATCAGCCAGGAAAACCGAGGAGATAATGTCGTTACGCATTAGCACCGAACC
>JADLFO010000121.1 GCA_020845455.1 Caldilineaceae bacterium | reverse complement strand
GCGTCGTGGCCGTGGACGATGCCGCCGCCTTCCCCCAGGGCCTGCTGGTGACCGTGCTCCAGATCAACGCCACCAACAAGTGCGGGTTCTGGTGTCTGGAGAAGCTCGGCGGCCAAGAAGTGCTGGAGTATATGCACAACGTGCCCGAAAGCCTGCTCACCGCCGACGAGTTCGAGCGCATCTGCCGCAGCACCGTCCACGAAGTCGAAGCCTTTGAGCAGGCTTGTCTGAGCCTGGCGCGCCAGTTGGCCTGACCCGCGCCGCCTCCTATCCGCCCGCGCCGGTTCACACTCGGCGCGGGCGTTGGCTTGTCTGGCCCAAGCAGCACGCCAACGCAACGTCGGCTGCCGTGTCCAGACCAGCGCCGCCCTATTCGGGCAGATGCACCACCAGCCGCATCTCGGCCAGCGCGGCATACGCCAGCCCTTCAAAGCGCACCTTGCCCAGGCTGTCGGTGACGGCCTGCCGCACCGTCGTCCCGTGCAGCAGCGTGACCTCGACGCCGCTGTAATCGCCAAAACGGTCATAGAGCGTCAGCGTCGCCTCCAGGTCGCACAAAGGCGCGCCGTCCGCACCGGCGTCCGCATCGCCGCGCCCACGCGGGGTCACGGCCACATACAGCTCGAAGTTCGCCCCTTCGGGCGTTACCGCCGGCCCAGCGCTCGCCGCGTCGAGATCCGCGCCGGCGCTCATCAACCCGGCCCAGGCCGGGGCGGGCTGCGCCGCCCCGCCGAGGGGTTCCAGAAAGCTGCCCAAAAAGAGTTCCACGCGCCGCCAGGACTCGGTGGCGCGGTCGACCCAGCCCTGCCCATGCTCCAACCGCACCGGACGCCAGCCGGGGCGCGCCGGTTCAGGCTGGGCCGGTGTGAGTGCGGCCAGGATCTGGTCCATCACGCCGGCGACGGCGGCGCGGCGGCCCACCTGCTGCAAGGCCGCCAGCGGCAGCGCCAGCCCTTGGCGGCGAAACTCACGGTCATAGAGCGCCTCACAGCCGGCGCACTCTTCCAGATGATCCGTGATGGCGGCCCATTCCCCGTCCAACGGCAGATCGGCCAGCTCGCGGCTCACATAATCGGTCAGCGCCGCGCGACACGCCGCGCAGTCGAGAGCAGAGGGTTGCTGTCCCATAATCCTCACCTTCCCTTCGTCTTGTCCTACCTGGATCACGGGAACCCCGCGCCGAGATTAAACGGGATGGGCAGATAGGCATTGGGCAGAAAATTCACCGCCTACCTGCCCACTCCCTACTCCCCTTCTTCCCTCTCCCACAGCGCACGCAGCAGCCGGCGGTAGGGGGCGGTGCGCACCTCGGCGGCCATCAGGTTTTCCAGCAGCAGCGCCTGGAACGGGTCGACGGCGGCGATGGCCTGTTTGCCGTGAGCGCGATGCACGCGCAGATTGTTTTCGCTCATGCCCAGCCGCTGCGCCAGCCCGGCGTCGTCGCTGCCGGCGGGCAGCGGGTCCACCCCGTCCGGGGCGGGGAGGTCAAAGGCAGCCAGCGCCGCCCAAAACTGCGGGCGCGCCGCCAGCGTCAGCAGCACCACCTGGCGCGGGCGCGGCGTCAGCTGCGACGCGATCAGGCGCAGCAGCCGCGCATGTTCCGCCGTCAGCAGGGCGCGCAGGGCGGCTGCGCCCTCGCCGGCGGCGTGTTGCGCGGCGGGGGCCTCCAAAATCTCTTCCCACTCCTCGATGGACACTTCGCCGCCGCGGCGCTGCGTCTGGCGCCAGTGGGTGTAGAACTGGTTTTCGGCGATGCGCCGGGCATAGGGGTAGAAGGGGCGGTCAAAGCGGTAGGCGGCGGCATGGGCAGGGTAACAGGCGGCAGCCAGCGCCGCCACATCGGCGGCACAGTCGATAGCGTCGCCGGGCGTCATGCGGCTGACCATCCGGAAGAGGGTGAGCAGCGTCTCTTGCTGTGCGTCGTCGGCGTCGGGTGCGCGCCGCCGCAGCGCCTTTTCGATCTGGATGCGCAGCAGTTCCCATTCTCGGCCGTCGCCCTGCTGCAGCCCGGTGACCACCGCGCCCCAGCCGTCGAGGTGGCCGGTGATCTGGGCGGCGTGCTCCTGTACGAGCGCGGCGGGAAGCGCATCGCCGGCGGCGCGCAGCGCGCCGCTCTCCTGCCAGGCTACGCCGAGCTTGGCGGCCCAGATCAGGGTGAAGAAAGCGACTTGGGCGGGCGTGGGCCGGTAGCCGGCGGGCGGGGCCGGTTGAGCGAAAGGGGCCGAGACGGGCGCGGCCCAACCACACAGCCGCAGCAGGTCGGCCAGGGTCAGCGGGCCGGAAGAAGGGTCGAGGTTGGACGGGTCGGAGTTGGACGGGTCGGGGGGATGCATCAAAGGCGTTCCTACAGGTTATTTCATGTGCGAATTTAATGCGCGCTGCGGGTGAGCGTGTACATGGCAGACAGCTTCGGCCGCGCGTGCAGCCGGACATCAGTGGATGCGCCCATTGTATCACAATCCGACGCCGGTTCAACCGGCAAATACCGCTAGGCCCCGTCTGTCGTCCTGCGCGAGGGAGGCCCGCCCCTGAGGTCTCCCTCGCGCAGGACGCCGGGGGGCAGCCGAGCGCGCCGGGCCGCCAAGCCGCCGAACAGGGTGTTTAATGTCGCCGGCGGCCAAGCGTGTGCAAGGTGAGAACGCAGTTCAAAGAATCATCACAAAGGAGCAAAGCATGAACACGCAGGGTCGGATGTCGAAGTGGATGCGGGTGGGGATGGTGGTCATGGCGGCGTTGATAGTTGCAGTGATGGGGATCGGCAGCCCTCGGTCTGCGCAAGCCGCCGGTTATCCGGCCAACAACGCCAAGCAAGTGAAGGTACAGGTAGAACAGGGATACACCCTCACCTATCTAACCGTTTCCGGCACAAATCAAGATGGGAATTGGGCCAGTTGGCCCTCAAATGGCCCCTTTACCTGCGATGCGGCATCTGTACCTATCTCTCCGTGTCCTTCACATCTAACCACGGACGGCTGGTGGTGGAGCGGAAGCGTGACCATTAGCGTCAAGGCAGTGCCCCGCTTCGCTATGGAAAATATCGAGAAATCCGTCACGTTTCAGGCGACGATCCCAAGCCACAGCAACTGGTTTGGGGATACCGTGACCGTACGCTACTACCCGGACAACAATTCTGTCGCATACTAGGGCTGGAAATGCAGCGCAGCTAGGTCTGCCCGCCTCCGGGGGTATCCACCCCCGGAGGCTTTTTG